>CAYXQT010000129.1:0-6454 GCA_964466445.1 uncultured Paraprevotella sp.
TGACAGCCTTGGGCGGCATCCTCGGGTTATGGGGACTGCACCGCGCCCACGGTACGGTTTTCTGAAATTGTCGAGATTCAGACCCCGGCAATGGCATCAACAACGCGCACGGGGTCATTTCCCACGATGCCCTTGCCGGTTCTCCGCGGGAAAGGCATCATCTGGCCGGGTGTATGGAATTAAAACCCGTCTTTGTGGACATCCAATGTGTCTTATGTCACTAAGTTACTAAGCTAAGACTTTTTGACATGACAAAGCCCCGGCTTGCGAAAGCCGGGGCTTTGTTTATGCTTTTCAGCATGTTATAATGAGAAGAAGATGCCATGAATTCTGACACACCTTCCTGAAACAATCGTTCGGACTTTATGGAACTATAACGGGCGTATCACGTAAGTGAAGTCGTAATCCTGATAAGGCATGCGGTACTGTTCGAGAGGAATGGCACCCCAACTGTTCACGCAAGCCAGCCCGCGCTGACGCAACGCCAGCTTCACCACGCTGAAGTCGCGCGGAGTCAGGTCTCCCGAATGGCTTTGGTGAGCCGCCTTGTCCCAGCCGTCGTCCAAATCGGAAGCCAGATAATTCAGCGTACTGCACTCCATCGGGCCGAAAGAATAGAATTCCAACCCGCGTCCGTTTTCGTCCTTCACCTGCCAGTAGCGCACCTCCGTCTTGTTGCCGCTCTCCTGCGGACGCACGTAACCCCAGTACTGGTCGGCCACTTTCGCGTCGTACACGCCGAGGCGGTCGCCGTTGTTGCGGTCGACGTAATTTTCGCCCGGCCCTTTCCCGTAATAGGTCAGCAAGCCGTAGGCTTTCGGCATGACGAGCTGCATGCCGTAGCGCATCAGTTCCGGCTTCTCCCTGGCATCCTTGTTCACCGTCATGGCCTCGTTGACCACCAACTCACCTGCCGGAGTCAACGTATAGGTCATCGTCAACGTGGCCTCCACCGAAGGCATTTCATATACCACTTCCATGCCTTTCCCGGGCTTGCCTTCGTCTTCCACGACCGTGAACGACTTCATCTTCATTTCGGGATTCTTCCACGCATGCAACTTGCGTTGCGCGCCTGCCCCGTAGTCGTTGTCGGTGGGCGCGCGCCAGAAGTCGGGCATGACGGCGTAGCCTTCTTCCAGCATCGGCCGCCCGTCCACGTCGAGATAGTCTATCCAGCCCGTCCGGCGGTTGAACGTCACCGACGTGTTGCCGGCTTTCAGCGTGACGCAGGCCACCATCTCGTCCTTCTCCACTTTCTGCTTCCCTTCCGGGTCGATACCGGCAGTCCACACGCTGTCCTTTGCGGGGAAAGTATAAGGTCGCACCACGAACTGCCCGCGTGCCACGGCATAGCCCGCTTCGAGCAACGGCTCGGCATTCTTCAGCACGAAGTCGAGGTTCAACACCACTTCTCCTTTCACGTCCGCGGGCAGGGCGTATCCGTCCAGCTTCAACGCACGTCTCTGCTGTGCGGGCACGTCGAGGTCGCTCCGTCCTTCGGCCAGCTTCCTGCCTTCCGTCTCCAAAGTCCAGCGCAGTTCCACGTTGTCGAGCGACTTGAAGAAGTTCTCGTTGTAAACCTCCAGCTCGCCGGCGTTCAAGTCTTTGGCCGTAGCCCAGATGTTCTGATAGTAATAGCGCACCTCGTTGGCGTGGGGGTTGGGTTGGCGGTCGGGATTGACGATGCCGTTGCAGTTGAAGTTATGGTCGCTGGCGGGATAGCGTCCGAAGTCGCCCCCGTAGGCGTATATCGTCCTGCCCTGCTTGTTCTTCACGCGCAGGCCCTGGTCGACGAAGTCCCAGATGAAGCCGCCCTGATATTTGGGATACTTGCGTATCACGTCCCAATATTCCTTGAAGCCGCCCATGGAGTTGCCCATGGCATGGGCGTACTCGCACTGGATGAGCGGGCGCGGGTTGTCGCCCTGCGAGTACCTCTCGCAGTCGGAATAGCCGTAATACATCGGACAGAAGATGTCCGTCTTGCCGTTCTGCCCGGCCTGCTCGTACTGGCACGGACGGCTCGGGTCGTAAGCCTTCACCAAATCGTATGCCTTTTCGAAACTGGGGCCGTAGCCGGCCTCGTTCCCCAAGCTCCAGAAGATGACGGACGGATGGTTCTTGTAAATCCTGACGTTGCTTTCGTTACGTTCCAGATGCGCCTTTTCGTAAGTCGGCTCCTTGGCCAGCGTCTTGTCGCCGTAGCCCATCCCGTGGCTCTCGATGTTGGCCTCCGCCACCAAGTAGAGGCCGTACTCGTCGCAGAGGTCGTACCAGCGCGGGTCGTCGGGGTAATGGCAGGTGCGGACGGCGTTGATGTTCAGCTCTTTCATCAGGCGGATGTCTTCCAGCATGCGCTCCAGCGAGACCACATAGCCCGTCACCGGGTCGAGCTCGTGGCGGTCGGCTCCCTTGAACAGGACGGGCTGTCCGTTCACGAGCACCTGTGCGTCCTTGATTTCCACCTTGCGGAATCCGACGCGTTGCGCGATTACCTCCGCCGCCCGTCCGCCGTCGTTCAGCGTAATATATAAGGTATAGAGGTTCGGGGTCTCAGCCGTCCACTTCTGCGGGTTATTGACATTGAAGTTTACTTCCGCCTTGCCGTCCTTTCCGACTTTGGCGGTTTGCGCGGCCACCTCTTTCCCCTCCTTGTCTTTCAGGGAGAAAGACACCGTCCTGCCTGCGGCGCCTTCGGTCTCCAACCTCACCCCCAGCGTGCCGTCCCGGTAACCGTTCACCAAGTCGGGCGTGACGAACACGTCGGCGATGCGGGCTTGCGGACGCGCATAGAGATACACTTCGCGGGCGATGCCCGTGAAACGCCAGAAGTCCTGGTCTTCCAGATACGAGCCGTCGCACCAGCGCATCACCTGCATGGCAATCAGGTTTTCCTTGCCGGGCGTGAGGAACTTCGTCAGGTCGAATTCCGCCGCCACCTTGCTGTCCTCGCTGTAGCCGACGAACTTGCCGTTCGCCCATACCGTCAGGTTCGACGTCGCCGACCCCACGTGCAGGTAGATGCGCTCGCCTTTCCAGTCCGCGGGGATGGTCACCGTCTTGCGGTACGACCCCGTGTAGTTGTTGCGTGCCGACACGAACGGCGGGTCGGAGTTGAACTGTGTACGCCATGCGTAACCGTTGTTACTGTAGACGGGATCGCCGCAACCGTTCAGTTCCAAGAGGCCGGGCACGGGAAAGTCCGTCCACCCCGAATCGTCGTACTTCAGGGAGAAGAAGCCGCCCGGTGCCTTGTCGTAGTCTTTCGAGTAATTGAACTTCCATTGGCCTTCCAGCGACAGATAACGCGCCGACTGGCCTTTCTCTCCGGCCTTGGCCAGGCTCTCCGTCTCGTAGGCGAAGAATGCCGCGCGGGGCGGCATGGTGTTCACCTCGTTCACCTCCGGGTTCAACCACCAAGGCTTGTCTTTTTGCGCAACGGCCGAGAGTGCGGCCACACAGGCACAAGAAAACATCAATCGTCTAAACATGGTACATTCGTTTTTGCGTCATGGACGCGGTTAATCATTCATTCGGAACTATATGCAAAGATAACCTTTTTTTCTTTTTGCGCCACGGAATGCAAAGTTTTTGCTGAAAGATTGCGCGTTCGCGCCCGGATTTATTAATTTTGAAGTGGAAAAACTCCCTTCGGGGAGAGCGACAAGTTCAAAATCACGGGCGACCGCCTCCGCGACATGCCGGAGCCGCCCGATAGAGGAATAACATAAGTGTCATGAGCAACCACAATCTGCGGTCGCCGAAATCCGGTGCCGACGCGAAGCGCAAGGGAACGGAGCCGGGCGAAAAGACCGGCACGCAACCGCCGAGACATGAGCCCCGCGCGGCGAGGAAAGGCAAACCGGGCAAAGAGGCCGGCCTGCAACCGTCGGGGACTGACAGCCGCGGCTCTTCCGGCAAGGCGGTCGCGCGGTTCCGCCGCCACGCGGGAAAAGCGGTGCCGTGGATTTACGGCATCGCCTTTCCCGTCGTCCTCGGCCTCTGCCTGTACGCTTGGGAGAAAGAGACGCTTTTCCGGATACAGGAATTCAACCTCTTCCTGCCCGACGGCTTTTTCTACCGTTCGCTCGCGGTCTATCCGGGCGGCACGTTGCAATGGGCGGCCTGTTTCCTCACCCAGTTCTTTTACTACCCGTCCGTCGGGGCGGCCTTGCTCACGGCACTTTGGATTTGCATCTACCTCGTCATGCGCTCCGCCTTCCGGCTTCCGCCCTCGTGGAGTTTCCTTCCCGTCCTGATGCCCGTAGCCCTGCTGGCGGGAATCGTGCAGATGGGCTATTTCATCTACTACATCAAGCTACAAGGTTACTTCTTCGCGGCGTCGCTCGGCATACTGGCGGCACTTTCTGCGGTGTGGGTCTTCGTCCGTGCCGCCAGCCGCCGTCCTCCATACGTGGGCGGCGCGTGGATGGCCTTGTGGATTCTCGGCGGCTATCCCTTGTTCGGGGCATACGCCTTGGCCGGCGGCATCTACATGCTGGTTCTTTGTTGGCGCATCCCCGGCACGCCGCGCAAGAACCGCCTCGCCCTCACGGCGTTTGGTATTCTCCTTCTCGTCGGAGCCCCCCTTGCGGCGTGGCACTTTTACACCCATACGGACATCGGCGAAATTTACACGGCAGCCCTGCCGAGCTTTGACGTGAACGGGGAAGTCTTTGCCGCCTACCGTATACCTTATTATATATTGTTCCTCCTGCCCGTGGCGGGTGCCGCCGTCTACGGTTACGAGCCGTCCGCCGGGAAGCGTCCTCTCGTCCTGCCAGTCCACTTGCTCGTGTGGGCCGCCGCGGCATGGGGACTGTGGAAAGTGTGGTACAGGGACGAGAACTTCCGCAGTGAACTGCTGATGGCGCGTGCCATAGAAGAGGAAGACTGGGAGCGCGTGCCGGTCATCTTCCGGGACGCGACAGGGGAACCCACCCGCCTGATGGTCATGAACAAGAACTTAGCCTTGTTCCGATTGGGCCGCGCGGGCGACGAGATGTTCCAGTACAGGGAGGGAGGCGCACGCCCCGCCGCGCCGTTCCTCGTAAGGCTGGCCCACGTGGGCGGCAAGGCCTTGTACTTCCATTACGGGCAGGAAAACTACTGCTACCGCTGGTGCATGGAAGACGGGGTGACCTTCGGGTGGCGGACGGAATACTTGAAATACATGACCAAGACTTCCATCGCGAACGGCGACTACAGAGTAGCCCGCAAGTACGTCGACATGCTGAAACACACACTCTTCCACAAAGGGTGGGCCGAGAAGTACGAAGCCCTCCTCGACCACCCGGAAAAGATACGCGAAAGCAAGGAGTTCGCCCCTGTCGTCCGCCTGTTGCCGCAGAAAGACGAGCTCAGTTCGGACTTGAGCGTCATCGAGATGTTCCTGTTGCGGGCTTTCTCCCATGACGACAGCACCGACACGCTCTATCAGGAACAGACCCTGATAGCGGCCTTGCAGATGAAAGACATCGACCTCTTCTGGCCGCGCTTCTTCCAATACGCCTCCCTGCACGACGGGCAACACATGCCGCTCCACTATCAGGAAGCCGCCTACCTGTACGGGCATCTGGAAGACAAGGTGGACATCAGCCAGATGCCTTTCGACGAGGAAGTGAAAGACAGCTACCGCCGTTTCATGGAGTTCACCCGGCAATGCGCCGGCATGACGGAGGAACAGATGGCCGAAGCCTTCCGCCCCCAGTTCGGCGGCACTTTCTATTATTTCTATTTCTTGGTCAACGGACTACAAACATACTGACCCATGAACGCCTTTCTGAAGACCGCGACCTGCGGATGGTTGGCCGCCCTTTGCCTCGCCTGCGACCCCAAGATGCCCGATGCCTATGCGGAAAGCGCGGACGCGCCGGACATCTACCCCGACTATGCGGACGTGACGGTGCCGCCGAACATAGCGCCCCTGCACTTCGTCGTGGACGAGGAGGCCGACGCCTATGCCGCCCGCATCAGCGGCCCCGGCGGCGAGTGGACGACGGACGAGCGGGAAGTGACACCCTCCCTCCGTCGGTGGCGCGACATGTTGGCCGCCGCCAAGGGGAAGGCCCTCGACGTGGAAATCTTCGTGGAACACGGCGGACGGTGGACGCGCCGCCGCCCGTTCAAGATACACGTGGCCGAAGAGCCGATAGACCCTTACCTCTCCTACCGCCTCGTCAGCCCCTCGTACGTCACCTACCGCGACCTGACCCTCAACCAGCGCGACCTGACCTGCTTCGACGAAAGCGTCATCTACTGCAACATGATGAACACCGACGTGGGACACGCGCAATGCATCAACTGCCATTCCTGCCAGAACCGCAACCCCGCACGCATGCAGTTCCACGTGAGGGAAGACCGCGCCGGGACGGTCATCGTCTGCGACGGCAGGAAGGTCAAGGTCAACCTGAAGACGGACTCCCTGGTGTCGGGCGGCGTGTATCCCGCCTGG
>CAYXQT010000130.1:0-6390 GCA_964466445.1 uncultured Paraprevotella sp.
TGGGCGACAGCCTGTATTACGACAGCAAGTCCGGCGTGGGCGAAGGCTTCCGCAACGCGGTCTACACCGACGAG
The DNA here is from genome assembly GCA_964466445.1 of uncultured Paraprevotella sp. Lineage (GTDB taxonomy): Bacteria > Bacteroidota > Bacteroidia > Bacteroidales > Bacteroidaceae > Paraprevotella. The sequence continues at coordinate 75 of CAYXQT010000130.1, forward strand.
GTGAACAAGAACATGCTGACGGGAAACTATTGTTACTATAACGACAGCACCGGTTATTCCATGGCAACGGACAGTGCGGTGGCCATAGATTATTCGCAGCGTGACACGATGTACATGCATGCCGACACGTTCAAGGTCTACACTTTCAACATGGACACCGACAGCATGTACCGCGAAGTCCGAGGGTATCATAAGGTGCGCTCTTTCCGCATGGACGTACAGTCGGTTTGCGATTCCTTAGTGTTCGACTCGCGCGACACCTGCATTACGATGTACCGCGACCCCATCGTATGGAACGGGGAACAGCAAGTGTTGGGGGAGGTGATTGAAATCTACCTGAACGATTCCACCATAGACCGGATTCACGTCATTGACCAGACGCTGTCCGTGGAGCGTATCGACACGATACGTTTCAACCAAGTGGCGGGGAAGGAGATGACTTCCTACTTCCGTGACGGGGAGATGTACGAGACGTGGGTGAACGGCAACGTCTACGTGGACTACTACATGTTCGACGACGACAGCCTGATGATAGGGCTGAACTACACGGAGACATCGGAACTCAAACTGTTCATGAAAGAACGGAAGATGGACAAGATATGGATGCCGGCATCGACGGGAGTAATCTACCCAATAGTCATGATACCGCCCAACCGTCTGTATCTGTCCAACTTCGCCTGGTTCGACTACATCCGCCCGCAGGACAAGGACGACATATTCGTGTGGCGTCCGAAGAAGTCGGGGACGGAACTCAAGACCTCCTACAAGCACAAGGCTCCCATACAATCATTAGACCAAATCAAAAAGGAATAGCTTATGTCTCTCTTCAAGACACGTGCCCCCCAGAAGTTCCACCATTCTTATATATATATAGATGAGCGGAAGGAAAAACTGAAAGCCATAGAAGAACGGGCGAAACGCGAGCTCGGCATGTTGCCGCCCAAGGAATTCAACCCGGAAGACATCCGCGGGACTTTCGTCAAAGGGACGAAACACCTGCGGCACAGGAAAGAAAGCGGGCGCAAGCCCATGAAGTTGGGGGTGGCGTTGATAATCATCGGAGCGTTGCTTTTCATCTGGCATTATTTACTGACCGGTAACTTCCGGTTCTAAGCGTATCTTCCTGTAAAATGAGCGACATCATACATTTGTTGCCGGACTCGGTGGCGAACCAAATCGCGGCCGGGGAAGTGATACAACGCCCGGCCTCCGTCATAAAGGAATTGGTTGAAAACGCCGTGGATGCCTCGGCCACGCGGATTGATGTCGTGGTGGAAGACGCGGGAAAGACTTCCATCCAAGTGGTGGACGACGGGAAAGGAATGTCTGAGACCGACGCACGCCTCTCGTTCGAGCGCCACGCCACGTCCAAGATACGTGAAGCCGGCGACTTGTCCGCCTTGCGCACGATGGGCTTCCGGGGCGAGGCACTGGCTTCCATCGCGGCCGTGGCGCAAGTGGAACTGAAGACGCGCCAGAGGGGGAGCGAACTGGGGACGTGCGTGAACATCGAAGGCTCGCGGCTGTCGAAACAAGAGCCAGTCTCCTGCGCACCGGGCAGCAATTTCGTGGTGCGAAACCTCTTCTTCAACGTGCCGGCACGCCGCAAGTTCTTGAAATCCAACCAGACCGAGTTGAGCAACATATTGCAGGAGCTTGAGCGTGTGGCTCTGGTACATGAGGACATCGCGTTCTCCCTGACGCAAAACGGCAGTGTCGTGCTCAGCTTGCCGAAGTCCGCGTTGCGCCAGCGCATCATCAGCATCTTCGGCAAGAAACTCAACGAGCAGCTTCTGACCGTCGACGTGGAGACTTCCTTGGTTCGCCTGTCTGGCTTCGTGGGCAAGCCGGATTCCGCCCGCAAGAAGGGAACGCATCAATATTTCTTCGTGAACGGGCGTTACATGCGTCATCCTTATTTCCACAAAGCGGTGATGGAAGCTTTCGAGCAACTGATACCCGCGGGCGAGCAAGTGTCTTATTTCCTCTATTTCGAAGTCGACCCGGCCAGCATCGACGTGAACATCCACCCCACGAAGACGGAAATCAAGTTCGAGAACGAACTGGCCATCTGGCAGATTGTTGTGGCGGCGGTGAAAGAATCGATAGGGCGTTTCCATGCCGCGCCTACGATTGATTTTGACACGGAGGGTGCTCCGGACATCCCCGTATTCGATATTTCTTTACCACCGACATCTGTCAAAGCTCCGGCATTGAGCGTGAATCCCGATTTCAACCCGTTCAAATCCGTTTCCTCTTCCGGCCATAAGCCGAGGCGGACGGATTGGGAGGTCTTGTATGGCGGAACGGGACAAATCGACTCTCCTGCAACGACAGATGATTTCGGAGGAGGAGATTTTTCGTCCTCCGCACCCGACGACTTGACCTTGTATGCGGGCGCGAAAGATGCCTTTGAAAAATCGGATCGGCATTACCAGTACAAAGGCAAGTATATCATGACGGCGGTGAAATCCGGACTGATGATTATCGACCAGCATCGCGCACATATCCGCGTGCTTTACGACTGCTACCGCGAACAAATGGAGGGCGGAAACGGACAGTCTCAGGGATTGCTCTTTCCCGAAATGCTGCAGTTGCCACCGTCCGAGAGCATCGTGTTGGAGCATCTGACGGACGATTTGCACGCCTTGGGCTTCGACCTGTCCGTGCTGGGCGGCAGAAGTTTTTCCATTAACGCCGTACCTTCCGGGACAGAAGGCCTGAACCCGGTGGAGATGGTGCGTGGCATTGTGCATTCTTCCATGGAAAAGGGCTGTAATGTAGAAGAGGATGTGCGCCATTATATCGCTTTGTCGTTGGCCCGGAGCGCGGCAATCGCGCAGGGGCAGGTGCTGTCCAACGAAGAGATGGAGGCTTTGGTAGACGACTTGTTCGCCTGCCGCAACCCCAATCGGACTCCTGACGGCAAAATAGTTGTGGCTATATTGGAGCAAGGTGATTTGGACCGGCTTTTCGGGTGAGCCTTGTTTGTTTCTTCATGGCATTCTGTGTATCTTTGCAAAATTGATTATACGAACGGGAAATGAAAGGGGGAAAAATCGTATTGACGGGAGACCGTCCTACGGGGAAATTGCATATCGGACATTATGTGGGTTCTTTACGGAGAAGAGTGGAGTTGCAGAACTCCGGTCAGTTCGATAAAATATTCATCCTTGAAGCAGACGCTCAAGCCTTGACGGACAACATAGAGGACCCAGATAAAGTGCGGCGGAACGTGATAGAAGTGGCGCTTGATTATTTGGCATGCGGCATCGACCCGGCCAAGTCTACCGTTTTCATTCAGTCGCAGATACCTGAACTATGCGAGTTGTCTTTTTATTTCATGGACTTGGTATCCGTGTCGCGCCTACAACGTAACCCTACGGTGAAGACGGAGATACGGATGCGTAACTTCGAGACAAACGTTCCCGTGGGTTTCTTCACTTACCCCATCAGCCAGGCCGCTGACATTGCGGCTTTCAAGGCTACGACGGTGCCGACGGGAGAAGATCAGGAGCCGATGTTGGAACAGGCGCGTGAAATCGTCCGCCGCTTCAACCACATCTACGGGGACACGCTCGTGGAGCCTGATATCCTGTTGCCAGAAAATGCCGCTTGCCTGCGCTTGCCAGGTACGGACGGAAAGGCTAAAATGAGCAAGTCTCTGGATAACTGCATCTACTTGTCGGATTCGGCTGACGTGGTGGAGAAGAAGATACGTGCCATGTACACAGACCCCGGACATCTTAAGGTGTCCGATCCCGGAAAAGTGGAAGGTAATCCGGTGTTTGCTTATTTGGATGCTTTTTCCCGCCCGGAGCATTTCAAATGTCTTTTGCCCGAATATGCCGGTTTGGAAGAACTTAAGGCTCATTATCGACGCGGGGGCTTGGGCGATGTGAAAATGAAGAAGTTCCTTGCGGCCATCATGCAGGAAGAATTGGAACCCATTCGCCGGCATCGCAGGGAGCTCGAACAAGACATTCCGTCCGTATATGAAATGTTGAAAGAAGGATGTGAGAAAGCTCGTGCCGTAGCGGCAGAAACGTTGTCGGAGGTGCGCAAGGCCATGAGGATAAATTATTTCGACGACGAAGCCTTGATAGCCGAACAGACTGCATATTTTAGTGGGAAATGACCATAGGCAGAAAGAAAAAAATGAAATGATGGTCTGTAATTATGCCTAAAAGTATTTGGGTCAATCAACTAAAAAATTAACTTTACACATGTCAACCGACAACGACAATGAAACTGTTAGAATTTTTGCATCCAAAATATCTCGATGAAGTCCTTTGCATCGCTAAATTAAGGGAGCTAAGAAAAAAGAGGTACTGTATGCTTTAGGTGTGGTCATGTGTATTGGCATTGGAAGAATGACAAAGTATGTTATGAATGCAAGAGATGTTATTACAGGGAGAGCCTCCGTAAAAGGGTACGGTCATGGAGAATTCCAAGTTGCCCTTCCAATACTGGTTCATAATAATGCATCTGCTTGTTGCGACAAAGAACACGTTTTCCGCGATAAATCTTCAACGTCAGTTCGGGTACAAACGCTATCAGCCGATATGAGAGATGTTGCACAAGCTTCGTGATGCCATGGATAAACGCGATGGTCAATATACCTTTATGAGTAAGGTTGAGATTGACGAAGGTTTCTTTTCTACAGAAAGACCTGAAGACAAACGGATGAAGCTCCCAAACGGGGATGCTGGGAGTTTGTCCAAAACAAAGGTTTTTTGTGATGACTGAAAGCGAAGATGTCAAGAATTTCAAGAATCCAGACAAGCTCAAGAAGGTTAGCCATATAAAGATGATTATGATCCCTTTGTCAGAGCAAAAGGAAATCGCAGACTTTCTTAACGCTAAATGTGCAGAGATAAATGGGTTTATAAAGTAAAGCAGGAGAAAATTGAAACATTGAGACAATATTGTCAAGCCTTATTTTTAAAGCCGTAACCGACAAACTTACACTCAATTGATTATGGGAATATTAAATTTGAAGTGGATAACCAAGTCTGACCCTGAGTTGAAAGACCTAAGAGTAAGATTTGCTGAACAATATAGCGAGATAGAAGTCGGAGAAGTATGCCCCGACATAGGAACTGCGTATCATTATAAGGACTATTATATCCAAATCAAGCCTAAGGATTTCCCTCCCAAAGTACATTTTGAGTACTGGGCAGACCATAATATTCAAGGTTATTTGGATTTGCATCTGGAACCTACAAGAGAAAACCCCGATGAGATGAAAGTTTACCGTCGTGGTATTGGGATTAACTTGATGCACGTGCTTTCAGAGAATGAAAGAATAAAATGTGTTGAGAGATGGGAACTCCCGTTTGGCTGTTTTCGCATTGCCGGAATTCGTTCGGTTGATGACCTCCTAAGAAACTTTAAGGAGTTCTATGGTATCGTAAAAGATCCTTTGCTTGAGATATACGAAACCAAGAAAGGTGCATTGCCCTTACAACTAAAATATCCGGAGCAAATAGTTGAATATAAACCATTGTGTAATGGAGATGAAGATGTTACCGTCAAGATAATGAAGCTGTCTGAGGTAATGAATCTCAATCTTACTTTGCCTGATTATCAGCGTGAATATTGTTGGGAAGACCACAATATTACTGAGCTTTGGCGTAACCTTTCAAAGATTCAAGATGGCAAGTCTTTCCATTTGGGTACAGTTATTTTGCATGATTTTCAAGGAATGTATGGCATTATCGACGGACAGCAACGCTTGATAACTCTTTCAATGATGCTCCTTGCTATGGACTATAAGGGATATTTACCCCTTCTGAAAGAGTCATACGATTCAACAGACGCGCAAGAACATGTGGCCAATTGCAAGTATCTTGTTCAGATAATTGTCGGGAAGGAAAAGAATGTATCAGAATTAGTCAAGCGATTGGCTGATAATATTTCCTTTGCAGTTCTGACTGTCAACGAAGCTAACCTTGACTTAGCCTATACTTTCTTTTCAAACCAAAATTCAAAGGGAGTTTCTTTGTCGGACTTCGACCTGTTGAAAACCCACCACCTCCGTTTCATTCCCAATGATGGTCAGGCAGAACACATGGCGATTAAATGGAATAAACTCATCATGTTACCAGCTATATTCAAGGAGAAGAACGCGCTATATCGCACATTAGGAACACACATCTACCGCCTACGCCGATGGATGAGAAAGAACGAGTCTCAGGAAGATTCAGAAACCCATTATATTCAGCGTGAGTATCAATCGGCTGTAACTTTACCTGACATTCCTCCTTTTGGTGAAAAGTTTGATTTCTATGAGAAAATTCAGGGAGGCGCACGC
>CAYXQT010000131.1:0-6339 GCA_964466445.1 uncultured Paraprevotella sp.
GCTTCTTCGACTGACGTGCGAATACGCGATTCCCGCGAGGGCGGAACTGACATTCTGACAAAACGACAATTTAGGCGGAACTCGCATCTTCCGGATAGCGGCCGGCAAGCATCCGGTCGCTCAAGGACGACTTGCGGAAGTCGGCTTTTCCGGAGGTTACAAGGATGCGGACGCGGTTCCGGGTTCCGGCGGCGAAGGACGCGCGGCGGGACGGGAAGCCGGAGCCGTCCGCCCCTTCCGCGCAAGCGGCGACACCCCTCCCGTCAGAGCACTCCCTTGCTCGAGGGCAGTTCGTAACGGTAGATGTCGCGGCGCACAGCCATCCTCAGGCTCCGGGCGAAGGCTTTGAAAATGCACTCTATCTTGTGGTGCTCGTTCACGCCTTCCGCCTTGACGTTCAGGTTCATCCGCGCCGCGTCGCTCAGGCTCTTGAAGAAATGGAAGAACATCTCGGTGGGCATCCCGCCCACCTTCTCGCGGCGGAATGCGGCATCCCACACTATCCAAGGCCGCCCGCCGAAGTCGAGGGCCACGCTGCACAGGCAGTCGTCCATGGGCAGGCAGAAGCCGTAACGCTCCATGCCGCGCTTGTCGCCCACGGCGCGGGAGAGGCACTCGCCCAGGGCCAGGGCCGTGTCCTCTATCGTGTGGTGCTCGTCCACCCGCAGGTCGCCGTCCGCGCGGACGTACAAGTCCATTCCTCCGTGCCTGCCGATTTGCTCCAGCATGTGGTCGAAGAACCCCAGTCCCGTGCGGATGTCGCAGCGCCCGCCGCCATCCAGATCGAGGGCCACCTCTATGTCGGTTTCCCGCGTGGTGCGGCGCACGCGAGCCTTGCGCTCGCCGGCGAAGAGGATTTCGGCGACGCGGTCCCAGCCGTCCACGTAGCGGATGCGCCCGTCGGCGAGGGAGCCCTCGTCTTCCGCTTTCAGTATCAGGGCGCGGCAGCCGAGGTTCAGAGCCAGTCGCGCGTCGGTCTCGCGGTCTCCGATGACCCAGCAGGCATCCATGTCGTAGCCGCCCGAGACGTAACGCCCCAGCATGCCCGTGTCCGGCTTGCGCGTGGGCAGGTGCTCTTCGGGGAAACTGCGGTCTATCAGCACGTCGTCGAACGTCACGCCCTCTCCCGCCAAGGTGCGCATCATCAGGTTGTGCACCGGCCAGAAGGTGTCTTCGGGGAACGCCTCCGTGCCCAAGCCGTCCTGGTTGGTCACCATGACGAACTCGTAGTCCAGTTTCCGCCGGATGAACGACAGGTTGCGCATCACGCCCGGCACGAACTCCAGCTTCTCGAACGAGTCTATCTGCTCGTCGGCGGGCTCCTTCACCAAAGTCCCGTCGCGGTCTATGAACAACGCCTTTCTCGCGGTCTTCATCTTTTCCCCTCCGGTTCCGGTCTGTAAGAACGCAACGCGCTCAGCAGGACGTTGTCCTCCTGCGGCGTACCGACGGTCACGCGCAGGCAGCCGCCACAGAGTTCCACTTTCGAGCGGTTGCGCACCACGATGCCGTTCTTCACCAGGTAGGCGTAAACCGCGTCGGCATCCTTGACTTTCGTCAGGAAGAAGTTGGCGTCCGTCGGGTAAATCTTCTCGCAGATGCCCAGCTCGGCGAAGGCCGCCATGACCTGCCCGCGCTCGTGCAACAGCGTCTTCACCCACTTGTCCACGTCGAAACGCTTCTTCAGCATCTCCGCCGCGCGGTGCAGGGTCAGCCCGTTCACGTTGTAGGGGTACTTCACCTTGTTGAACAACGAGACGACCTCCTCGGAGGCGAAGGCCATGCCCAAGCGGATGGCCGCGCAGCCCCACGCCTTCGAGAACGTGTTGAGCACGATGAGGTTCGGGTAATCCGCCAGCTCCGCGCGGAACGGCTTCCGTTCGGAGAAGTCGGCGTAAGCCTCGTCCACGACCACCATTCCCCGGAAGCGTTCGAGCACCTTGGCTATCTCCCTCCGTTCCAGGTTGTTCCCCGAAGGGTTGTTTGGCGAGCAGAGGAACACCAACTTCGTGCGCCCGTCCGCCGCGGCCAGCAGCTTGTCCGCGTTCAGCCGGAAGCCCTCGTCCAGAAGCACGGGGCGGTAGGCCACGCCGTTGATGTCCGCGCAGACCTTATACATGCCGTAGGTGGGCGCTATCGCCACCACGTTGTCCGTCCCCGGCTCGCAGAATATCCTGAACGCCAAGTCTATGGCTTCGTCACTGCCGTTGCCGAGGAAGATCTGTCCGGGCCGCACGCCCTTGACGGGCGCGAGCATCTCCTTCAGCTCCCTTTGCAAGGGGTCGGGATAACGGTTGTACGGGGCGTTGTAGGGGTTCTCGTTCGCGTCGAGGAAGACGGAAGCCGCGCCCCTGTACTCGTCGCGGGCGGAGCTGTACGGTCTCAACGCCCGGATGTTCGGGCGCACCAGTTCCTGCAAAGGTTTCATGCTCATTTCATTTCGGTTTCAAGGGATTCCAGCCTCACCGCCATGGCGTTGCGGTGCGCTTCGAGCCGTTCCGCCGCCGCCATGAGTTCCACCGCCGGACCTATGGCGCGCACGCCTTGCGGCGCAAGTTCCTGGAACGTCACCTTGCGGAGGAAGCTGTCCAGGCTGACGCCTCCGTAGGCCGTGGCGTAGCCGCCCGTCGGCAACGTATGGTTCGTGCCGGAGGCGTAATCTCCCGCGCTCTCCGGCGAATAAGGGCCGAGGAAGACACTGCCCGCGTTGACTACCCGTTCGGCGGCCTGCCTGTAACCGGCCGTTTCGATAATCAGGTGTTCGGGCGCGTAACGGTTGGTCAGCTCCATCGCCTCGTCCATGTCGCGCACCACGACGAGCCTGCCGTGGGACAGTGCCCGCTCCGCGATTTCCTTGCGGGGGAGCGCGGCCAGCCGGCGTTCCACCTCGTCCCGCACCCTGTCGGCCAACGCCTCGTCGGTGGACACCAGCAGTACCTGGCTGTCCGTGCCGTGCTCGGCCTGCGAGAGCAAGTCGGCCGCCACGAACACCGGGTTGGAAAAGGCGTCGGCCAGCACTTCCACTTCCGAAGGCCCTGCCGGCATGTCGACGGCCACGTCGCGGAGCGACACCTGCTGTTTGGCCGCCATGACGTACCGGTTGCCGGGGCCGAATATCTTGTACACCTTGGGGATGCTTTCCGTCCCGTAGGCCATGGCACCTATGGCCTGCACGCCGCCGGCCTTGAAAATGCGGTTCACGCCGGCCACGCGGGCGGCGCAGAGGATGGCGGGATGCACCCGGCCGTCGCGCCCCGGCGGCGTGCAAATCACGATTTCGCGGCATCCGGCAATCTTGGCCGGAGTGGCCAGCATCAGCACCGTGGAGAAAAGCGGCGCCGTCCCTCCGGGGACGTAAAGCCCCACCCGCTCTATGGGGATGGCCTTCTGCCAGCAGGTCACGCCGGGGCAGACTTCCACCTTTTTCGTCTCGAAGCGCTGGGAGGCGTGGAACTTCCGTATGTTGCCGTGCGCCAGGCGCAGGGCATCCTTCAGCTCGGGCGGCACTATCCGTTCGGCCTCGTCCATCTCCTCTTCCGTGACGGCCAGACACTCCGGCTCCGCGCGGTCGAACTGTTTCCCGTAGGCCAGGACGGCCCGGTCGCCGCCCGTCCTCACGCCGTCGAGCACCCTGCGCACGGTCTCTTGCAGGGCTTCCAAGTCCGTCGCGGGACGCTTCAGCAGTTCGTCCCATTCTTCTTTCCGGGGGTATCTTATCACGTCCATCCGCCGCCCTCCTCTTCTTGACATGGAATGCCGCCGGGGTCAGAGTATCATCTTCTCGACGGGGATGACCAGGATGCCCTGCGCCCCCATGCCTTTCAGCTTGGAAATAATCTCCCAGAAGCGGGACTCGTCGATGACGGTGTGCACGCTGCTCCAGCCTTCCTGCGCCAAGGGCATCACCGTGGGGCTTTTGGCGCCGGGTAGCACGGCCACGATGTCCTTCACCTTCCCCGTCGGCACGTTCATCAGGACGTATTTCTTGTCCTCCGCGCTCTTCACCGCCTCGATGCGGAACAGCAGTTCGTCCAGGATGGCTTTCTTCGCGTCGTCCATGTTCCGGTTGCCGACGAGCAGCGCCTCGCTCTTCATGACCACGGCCACCTCCTGCAGGTTGTTGCTCGCCAAGGTGGATCCGGAACTCACGATGTCGAAGATGCCGTCGGCCAGCCCGATGCCGGGGGCGATTTCCACGGAGCCGGTGATGACGTGGATGTCGGCCTCCACCCCGTTTCTCTTCATGAACCCCTTCAGGATGTTGGGGTAAGAGGTGGCTATCTTCTTTCCCTCGAACCAGGAGAGGCCGGAATAGTCCGCGGCCTTGGGGACGGCCAGCGAGAGGCGGCACTTGCTGAAGCCTAAGCGGCGCACCACCACGGCATCCTCCTCCCTTTCCAGGAACTCGTTCTCGCCCACGACGCCCAGGTCGGCCACTCCCCGCGCCACGGACTGCGGGATGTCGTCGTCGCGCAGGTAGAGCACCTCGACGGGGAAATTGGAAGCCTCCGCCAGCAAGGCGTGCTTGGAGGAGATTACCTTGATGCCGGCCTCCGCCAGGAGCGCCATGGTGTCTTCGTAAAGACGCCCTTTCGACTGTACTGCGATTCTAAGCATGTCTTTTCTTTTTAGGCAAGGGTTCGTGGGCCGTCAAAAAGGGCTCACTGTCCGTGCCGGCAAGCCTTCTCCTTAATATTTCGCCCGCGCACGCGGGACGGCCTGCCGATTCGGCTTCGCCTTGCACCGCGTTTCTAACCGTTAGGACGATGATGACGGCACGTTGCAATATTCTTCATTTTTTCTTTCGTCTGTGGCAAAGTTAAACGGTTATCCGCAAACAAACAACAGATTCGCGGAAAAATCACGAAAAAACGTGCATTCTGCATTTCTGACGCGGATTACTTTTGTCCGCAGTACAGCCGTGCGGAGTATGACATTGCAACCGGCGGAAAGTATCGCCCTACCGGTCTGGGCGCGGCAAGTGCAGGTATCCGATGTGTCCTTTCCCCTCGTTCCGGTCGGAGAACTCAGGGAAACGGTTTGACGGACGGGTCGGACAGTCTTGCCCAATTGATGAGATGGAAGTAACCGGCATGGCTGTGCCGCACAGCCATGCGCAACAGGTGCATTTTCGTCATGGGCATGACGGAATAGCCGCATTCATAGCCTTCCCGTGCTTCTTAGAACTTGTCGGTCGTTTCCCAAGGACTTTGCATAGACTCCTCATCTCCGCTTTCAACCCGCGACGGGGTGTATGCCGCGATTGAAGAGTTCTTCAAAGAGTTCCCACCCAATGTATTCCCTATCGGCAAAGACCTTGCCATGAAGTTCCTAACGGACACGTTCCACACCCTTGCGTCCCTGTCGTCCACGTCGGCTTTCGTAAGACGGAAAGTCATGACCTCTCCGTAGCCGTTGCACAGGAGGTGGGGCTTGAAGCCGTGACACCATCCCGTCGTGTCCCTGCCGTCCGCCGCGATGTCCTTGGACACCTTGCCGGAAGCCGCCTGAGGTTGTGTCGGACGGGTATCGTCATAGCCTCGCTCTCACAGAGCTTACTTAGGGGCATTTACTGAATAGCCCTAATTATATAAAACCGAATGAGGACGATAAAATCGCATTCGCTTGTGAGGATGATAAAAGTTGTGTAACTTCGCAACAGACATCCGACAGCTTTTTCGTCCGATAGGAATCCAGCTGCCAGAGCAAGTCTTGACCGTTACATATGAGAATCTACCTTGACACGAATATCCTTTCCTTCTTCCTGACGGAACGGCGGGACGAAATATCCTGTCCGACGGAGGAGGGGGAAACTGCACGACTACCCGAACGTATTGCTGACAAACTCCGTCCGCATACGGGAACTCATATACCCGTGCCGGAGGGACAGGCGGACACCCGTCCGAGGAACGTCCATGTCCGCCCATCCATATCGGAATGGCCGGACGAGACGGGCATCGGCATCGCGCAAGTCGACGCGGGGCATTTCCGAAGGTTCTCGGTCGTTTCCCTCGCGGACGGACACCGCGACCCCAACGGCCGCCTGATAATGGCACAGGCCATGCCTGACAAGGCGACTCTCGTGAATTCCGACCGGAAGTCCCCCGCGATACCAAAGGCACGGCTGAGGCTGCCGTTCAATTGGAAATGACAAGGAACAACAGGTGCGGGCCTGATGCAAACGGGATGTTTTTCATCCTCAAGACGGTCAGAGGACTGTCGGGCTACCGTAACTTGCACCGTAGTTTTTCGAGAACGAAAGATATCAAGGATTAAAAATACGAGAAATGGAACAGAAATTCAAGAGAACGACCGTCACGGCGGCTTTGCCATACGCCA
>CAYXQT010000132.1:0-2928 GCA_964466445.1 uncultured Paraprevotella sp.
GCCGGCATGTATTCGGCCATACAGGATAACATATTCGGCAAGACGTGCGTGCAGTGTCACGGAGGGGGCGGCTCTCCCGCGGCGGGACTTTACCTGACGGAAGGCAGGAGCCACGCCTCCCTTGTCGGACAGCCGTCGACACGGATTAAGGGGGGCATCCGCGTCATTCCGGGCGACGCTGACGAAAGCGTCTTGCACAAGGTGATTAGCCCGGGGGGCGCGTCAGGACTCGGCTTCAGCCACGAGAACATGATAACTTCGTCAACCAGCCTGCGGCTCATCGACGAATGGATAAACGCAGGCGCAAAAGAATAGGCGCGACATGGAAACATGTAAAGTATTTTGGGAAGACTTGGGCGTGACGGCGGAAATATCCGCCTTCGCCCCGCAAGGCAAGACGGGAGAGTTCCATGTCATGCTCCACGTGGAGCCGGATGCCGAGCTCTTCGACGGACAGCTCAGACGCATTTACGAAGGGGAAAGGCGGCTGGCGCAGTTGCCGCGGACAGAGGGTGCCGATGTCATCCTGAAGCGGTATTTCCTGAGCGATTCCACCAACCAGCAACCCCTGATGCGGCAGGAAGCGGGCTGCGCGGTGTCCGTCATCCAGCAACCGCCGCTCGACGGCAGCAAGGTTGCCGTGTGGCTGTACCTGCGGAAAGGCGGAACGGTGGCTAACGTGAACGGAGTCATCGTCGCCGAACACAACGGCTACCGTCATTTGTGGAAGACGGGCATGCACGAGCACAAGGGCGACTCGGCGTGGCAGACGGAGTCCTTGCTCATCAGCTACGAGGAAACCTTGCAGAACTTCAACGCCACGCTCGCGGAGAATTGCATCCGCACGTGGTTCTTCGTGCGCGACGTGGACACGCAGTACGCGGGCATGGTGAAAGCACGCAAGGAAAACTTCGCCGCCCAAGGGCTCACGGAGAAGACCCATTTCATCTGCAGCACGGGCATCGGCGGACTGCCGGCCGACACGCGGGCACTGGTGCAGATGGGGACGTATGCGCTCACGGGCTTCGAACCGTCGCAACGACGTTACCTGTACGCCCCCACGCACCTGAACCCGACTTATGAATACGGGGTCACTTTCGAGCGGGGTACCGTCATGGAATACGGCGACCGCGCCCATGTGTTCATCAGCGGCACGGCCAGCATCGACAACAAGGGGGAAGTCGTGCATCGCGGCAACATCGTGAAGCAAACCGAACGAATGTGGGAGAACGTGGACGCGTTGCTCGGGGAAGGCGGCGCGTCGGCGGACGACGTGATGCAAGTCATCGTCTACCTGCGCGACATCTGCGACTACCCGACGGTGAAGGCGATGTTCGACCGGCGATACCCCCGCACGCCGAAAGTCATCACCTTGGCGCCGATATGCCGGCCGGCGTGGCTCGTCGAAATGGAATGCATCGCCGTCAAGGAACGCCGCAACGGGAAGTACCGCGACTTCTAAGGAGTGAACGACATTTCTCCCACGCCATGAAACGGTTCCACTGCGGATTGCTCCCGGCACTGCCGTTCATACTGCTTTTGTCGCTTGCCGCGGGCATCGGCTTGTCCACGTTCGCGGAAGCCGCTCGCGGCACTCCTTTCGTCCACGCCCACGTTTACGGCACTTGGTGGTTTCGCATGGCGTGGACGGCCGTATTCGCCGCTTCGGTCTCGCTTTTCGCGTGCCGCACGGCACGCAAGGGGCGCGCGAGGCGGAATCGGGGCAGGACTTGTCCGGACTTTGCCGAACCGCGACGGGCTTCACGGAAAGGCAGGCACTTCCCGCTCCTCCTCCATCTCGGCTTCGGCATGATATTCGTCGGCGCGCTCGCCACGGCCTTCACCGGACGCAAGGGGATGTTGCACTTGCGCGAAGGCCTTCCTGCGGCGGAGTATGTCGACGAAAGGAAACAGGCGGTGCGCCTGCCTTTCGTAATCCAGTTGGAAAGTTTCCGCATAGAATATTATCCCGGCACGGACACTCCCGCAGACTACGTGAGCCGGATTTCCTGCCGGCGTGCCGACGGCGGAGTCTTCGCCTGCCCGACCGTTTCCATGAACCATGTCTTTTCCGAACAGGGATACCGTTTCTACCAGACTTCCTACGACGAGGATTTGCGTGGCAGTTGGCTTTCGGTAAACTACGACCCTTGGGGGACGGCGGGCACTTACGCGGGGTTCTGCCTGTCGGTTGTCGGGGGGTTGGCCGTGCTATGCTCCCGGGGCGGGGGCTTCCGCCGTCTGCTGAGGCATCCGCTGATGCGGAAGGGCGGCATGCTCCTGCTCGTCCTGCTCTTCGGCGGGCGGCAGCAAGCCCGTCCGGCCTTGCCCGTGGTGAAGCGGGCACAAGCCGACAGCTTAGCCTCGCGGCTCGTGACATACAACGGTCGCGTCGCACCGTTCGACACGCCGGCCCGCGACTTCGTGCGGAAAATATACGGACGTTCCTCTTTCCGCGGCCTCACGCCGGAACAGGTGGCGGTCAGCTGGATGCTCTACCCC
Organism: uncultured Paraprevotella sp.; assembly: GCA_964466445.1. Taxonomy (GTDB): domain Bacteria; phylum Bacteroidota; class Bacteroidia; order Bacteroidales; family Bacteroidaceae; genus Paraprevotella. The sequence continues at coordinate 2,503 of CAYXQT010000132.1, forward strand.
GAAGAATGGAACCGCGTCCCCGTCATCCTCATCAAGGATGCGGAACTGCGTGCGGCATTGGGGCTCGGGGAAGGGATGCCGCGCCAGCGCGGGCGAAGCCGGCATGTCTCGCTCGCCGACCTGTTCGACGGGACGCGGTACAAGTTGCAACCTTTGTGGGAACGCGAACGTCTCGCCGCGACGCGCGAGCCGGGAGGCGGACGGAGCCGGCTGGCACGCGCCATACAGGAAACGGACGAGAAAGTGGGGCTCATCCTCATGCTCCGCGAAGGCACGCTCTTCCGCCCGCTTCCGCCGGGCGTTCCCCGTCCCAACGCATGGAAAGTCAAGGCCGAATTGCTGTACAACCGCGTTCCTTTCAGCAAGATACTGTTCATGGTCAACCTCACTTTGGGCTTCGCCGCTTTCGGACTGCTCGTGTTCAGG
>CAYXQT010000132.1:3028-6334 GCA_964466445.1 uncultured Paraprevotella sp.
GCGGCACTTTGGCTCGTCACCCTGTTCCATGCCGCCGGGTACGCCTTGCGCGGCTACGTCAGGGGAGGCCTTCCCCTGACCGACGGCTATGAAACCATGCAGTTCGTCGCCCTCGCCATCCTCCTGACCTCCTGTCTGCTTCAACGGAGGTTCCTTTCCGCACGCGCCTCCGGCTTCCTGCTTTCCGGGTTCGCGCTACTCGTGTCCGCCTTGGGCGAGATGAACCCCCAAATCACGCCGCTCATGCCGGTGCTGGCCTCCCCGTGGCTCAGCTGGCACGTGTCGCTCATCATGATTTCATACGGCCTTTTCGCCTTCACCTTCCTGAACGGCGTCGTGGCCTTGTGCATAGCATGGAAGCGGGGGACGGGCTCGCCGGTTGCGCGGGGGCAAATCGGGCGGCTGACCTTGTTGAGCCGTCTCCTGTCTTATCCGGCCACCTTCCTCTTAGGCACGGGGATCGTCTTGGGCGCGGCATGGGCGAACGTGTCATGGGGCAGTTACTGGTCGTGGGATCCGAAGGAAGCGTGGGCACTGGTGTCGTTCATCGTCTACGGCATTTCCTTCCATCGGAGAAGCCTGCCTTTCCTCCGGGACCCGCGGCTGTTCCACGGCTACATGGTTCTCGCTTTCGGCGTAGTGCTAATGACCTACTTCGGGGTCAACTGCCTGCTGGGCGGAATGCACAGTTATGCCAATCCTCAATAAAATCACTACTATCGGGTATTGTGCGGGACGGAAAACACGAGTAATTTCGCGCACTGCAATCATATATAGGTAGCAACAATGATGAGGTTGTCGGATGTCGGCGCGAACGAGACGGTGGTGATATCGCACATAGAGGGCAGCGGTGCCTTCAGGGCGCGGTTAGGCGAAATGGGATTCGTCGCGGGGAAGACGGTCAGGAAGCTGTTCGCTTCCCCCGTGGGGAATCCCGTCGTCTTCGAGCTGATGGGGGGACAAATCGCCCTGCGGAAGAGCGAGGCGGAAAAAATACAGGTCACCGTCCCGGAGGCGGCGGACATCTCCTCCCCCGCATCAGGAACCGGGGCGGTGCTCCCCCCGGACGGCGCGGCAGACATCCCCGCGCGGGGACATCGCCCGGAGGGGCATCGGCGGAGGGACGGGGGCATCCTGCCGTGCCCGTGCGCCGGACGCTCCTGCCATGCCCCTTCGGACAGGCTCGCCGGGAGGGGCACGCCGCGAGGGACCGGAGTCATCACCATAGCCTTGGCCGGCAATCCGAACTGCGGCAAGACCTCGCTTTTCAACGCATTGTCGGGAGGACACGAACATACGGGCAACTACGGTGGGGTGACCGTGAGCAGCGTGGTCGGGGAAATGGTCTTCGAGGGGCGGAGAATCCGCATAGTGGACCTGCCGGGGACTTACTCCATCCGCGCCTTCAGCCCGGAGGAGGCGTATGTGGCGCACGAACTGGAAAGCGGGCGGACGGATGCTGTCATCAACGTTTTGGACGCGACGAACATAGAACGGAACCTGCTGCTCACCATGCAACTGAAAGAACGGGGCTTGCCGGTAGTGGGTGCCTTGAACATGTACGACGAGTTCGAAGAAAGCGGGAGCACTTTAGACGTGGAGGAGCTGAGCCGCCGTTTGGACATTCCCCTTTATCCCACCGTGGCCCGCAAGCGCGTGGGCACCGCCGCCCTGCTGAGAAAAGCCGTCGAATTGGCCGAACGGCATGTGGCACTTCGCCGCGGGGGCGTGCAAGGGCATCGCCACGAGGTGAGGTGCCGCGACGACGCGGAGCATCGCGCCCGCCGGGGCGGAAACGAGACGGGGGCAGAAGACGCGGAAGGAAGCGACACCGCCCGCCTGTGTCCCGAACGCGAACCCGGAGACGCGGAACGCTATTCCTGCATCGCGCGAATACTCGACGGCATCTACGTCAAAAGGGACGGTCGGAGGCGGCATGTCACCGCCATGTTGGACCGAGTGCTGGCGGGACGCTGGGTTGCCTACGCCGCTCTGGCCGCCGGCATGTGGTTCATCTTCTGGGCGACGTTCGCCGTCGGCCAGTATCCCATGGACTGGATGGACGATGGGGTGGCATGGCTCGCCGCCTTCTGCGGGAACCGGATGCCGGAAGGCCTTCTGCGTGATTTGGTCTGCGACGGCATATTGGGCGGGGTGGGGAGCGTCATCGTTTTCCTGCCCGACATCCTGATTCTTTATTTCTTCATCTCCATATTGGAAGATTCGGGCTATCTGGCACGGGCGGCCATGCTGGCAGACCCGTTGTTCTACAGGGTGGGCCTGCACGGGAAATCCTTCATTCCCATGCTGATGGGGTACGGGTGCAACGTGCCGGCGGTGATGGCGGCACGCACGATAGAAGATTCCAAAAGCCGCCTAATTACGATCTTGGTCACGCCGTTGGTCTCGTGCAGCGCACGCATCCCGGTGTACGTGGTGTTCGCAGGGGCGTTCTTCCCGCGGGCGGCCTCCGCCGTCGTGCTCTGCCTTTACGCCTTGGGTACGGGAGGAGCTCTGCTCGCGGCATGGCTGTTCGGCAAGACGCTCATGCGGGGGCACGAAAGCCATTTCGTCATGGAGCTCCCTCCTTACCGCCTGCCGGACGCGCGGGGTGTCTTCCGCCACACGTGGGAGAAGGGGCGGCAGTATCTGCGCAAGATGGGAGGCATCATCATGGGGGCGAGCGTCGTGATTTGGGCTTTGGGGCATTTCCCGCGGGGCGGGGACGACCTGACGGAGGCGGAACGGCAGGAGCGGTCTTACATGGGGCGGATAGGCCGGGCCATCGAGCCTGCCGTCCGCCCGTTAGGATACGACTGGCGCATGGGCGCGGGCATCGTGGCGGGGGTCGGCGCGAAGGAGCTGATGGTGAGCACGCTCGGCGTGCTGTACGGTTGCGCGGACGAGGACGGGGGAGGGGGGACGACCGAAGGGGCAGGGCGGACGCGTCTGTCGCGGGCACTGGGCCGCCACGCCACGCGTGCGGCGGGACTGGGCTACATGGTCTTCGCCCTGCTGTATTTCCCTTGCATGGCCACGGTTGCGGCGGTGAGGGTAGAAAGCGGGGCATGGAGGTGGGCCGTCTTCGCGGCGGCGTACACCACCGCGCTGGCTTGGGCGGCGGCCTTCGCCGTGTACCGGGCGGCGGCACTCTTCGCGCCGGGCGGGTAGGACTTCGGAGCGGGACATGTATGCCCGCCGCGACCGTTCTCTCGCGCGCGGTACTTGACAAGCTCCCGGACTGACCGGGAGAGGGCGGGAAGCCTTGTCGTTTCGGGATGCGAGGGAGCACCGCGGTTTCTGTCG
>CAYXQT010000133.1:0-6291 GCA_964466445.1 uncultured Paraprevotella sp.
CCTTGGGTGTCATCGGGGAATACGTGGGCAAGATATACAAGGAAGTGAAGCGGCGTCCGCGCTATTTCGTGGAGCAGACTGCGGGGTTGCGGGAGCCGCACGATTGAAGTCCGGCCCGCCCGATGCCGCGGCCCCGCGCCCGGTCGGGCGGCTTTTCGGGGCGGGGTTGCCGTCGAAGTTTCCCCGCGTGGGGGTTGTCCTTTCCGGGGAGAAAGACTTTACAAGGTTTGAGGCACGCGGAAGCAAGAGGGAAAGGGCGGATTGGCGCGGTTTCTTCTCATGTGTTCAACCCGTTTCGGATGAAAGACATTTTTCGCCCGCGGCAGTACGCGCCTTTATTCTCCGCCTGTCGGACTTGTCCGCAAGCGGACTGAAAGACTTGCGGAAATGCGAGGAAAGTCCGTCCGGTCGCACCCGTCTGGAGTAAACCGGTGTCCGCGACTCGCCTCTGGGCAACCCGCGCGGACGCTTGCCCGCCGAAGTCCGGGAGATGCGGTTTCCCCGCCTGTCATTTTGTCAGAATGTCAGTTCCGCCCTCGCGGGAATCGCGTATTCGCACGCTGTCCGGGGCAGGGTAGGGAACGCGCGATTCCCGCGCCTTTTCTGAAAGACGGAATGTCAGCCGGAACGGGCTTTCCGCTTTCAAAAGGCACGGCGGACGGCGGCTTCCCGCGCTTGCGGATGGAGAAAGCGTAAGTCCGTGGAACGTTCTCCCTTGCAAAACGACACTTCGGTTTCGTGTTCCTTTTCCCTCCAAATAGAGGAAAAATCGCGTTCTCCGCAGTCCGTTCCGCCGTTTTCGGGAGGAAAATCCGCCGAAAACAGCACTTTTCCGGATTTTCCTGCGGACGAAAAAAGTGTTTTCTCCGCAGGAACGGAAATTTTTCTCGGCACGAAAACGTCCGTTTTCGGTGAAAGGACGTTAAAAACCTGCCCGAAACGTGAAAAAACGTATCCGAAAACGTGCTTTCCCGCTCCTGTTTCACGTTTTCCGATGGCAGTCCGCAACGCCCGGAACGTGCTTTTCCCTTGCACTTTGCCCGCGAAAGGGAGGAAACGGACGACATATTGTCAAAAACCGTCTTGCCTCGTCTGCCGATGGGACGGCGGACAAGGCAAGACGGAAGCGGGGACACTTTCCCGAAAGTGTCCCCGCTATGGAAAAAAGCCGCACCGTGATGTGATGAAAACTCCGAGCCAATATGTTTTGAGCGCCCGTCACCTTTGTAATCCACCGGCATCAAAGCTACCCGAAGGCGTGGCCCGCCATTGGTGAACGAAGCATTCTCGGTTTTCTGAAATAAATTGATGAGTATCCCAATCTAACCGATGCGGCTTCTTTTTTCCTTTGTCGCAAAGGTAAGCCATTGTCTCCGTATAAGCAAGCAAAACGCCTGTTTTTTTGAACCGGAACGCAATTTCCGCCTCTTTGGCGGAATGGAGGCGGGCGGTCAGGGCTACCCCCGGTTCATTTGAAATGCTCCGGGAGCCGCTCCAGTTCGGCGGTGGAGATGATTTCCACGCCGCCCTGTTTCACTTCCTTCCAAGTCGCTGCCTTTCCACAGGTGCCCGTCCACCTTGAGCGTGATGCCCCCGTATTCCCCGCATACGGCAATCCGCTCGTCGAGGGGGTTGCTTTGGAGTGAAGGCACGGGACAGCTGTGCCTGTCGATGATGTCGCCCGTTTCGAAGTCCGCCCACCCGCTTGCCGCGTCGACAAGGCGGGTGCCGTCGGCCTTGCGGATGGCTTCCACACCGCGGCGCGTATGGATGTCGTCGCCCGAGGCGTATTGTCCCCATCCTTCGTTGTAGGCCACCCACGCGACGATACAAGGATGGTTTTTCAACGCATCGACGATGCGCGTGCACTCGTCGTATGTCGACCGTGGCAGACGAATCGGAAGACTCGACCGTGAGCGAGACGCATCCCGCGTCGATGTCCGGCGGCACGTCGTAACGGCTGACGTGCGCGGGCGATACCGGCTCAATCCATACGGTCTGCCAGATGCCCGTTACGGGAAGTGTGGAAGCACCCGCCCGGGCTGAGGGTCTGCTTGCCCGACGGTTGCCCGCCGGCGGAAGCCGTCAGGGCGAGGAGGGCAAGCAGTTTTCCCGACAGGTTGTGGTTCATGACATGAAAGCGCATTCAGGCGACACGAAAACTTAACGGTTCGCGGCGAGGTTTATCGCGTGCGTTCGACGGAAAGGCAAAAGACGAACGCCGTTTCGCCGCAAAATGACTAATCCGCGGCGTAAAAAGAGAGTTTTTTATTTTGTTCTCCGCCTTTCATCTTTTATCTTTGTGCGGATTACTTACGAAGAGCAAACCCGCAAAACCATGAAACTGCACTTCTCGATAGAATACCTGACGCATTGGGGAGAAGACGTGAGGGTGACCCTGACGCTGGTCGGCGCGACGGGGCGCACCCTGTCGCAGACTTATCCCTTGGAGACCCGTGACGGTCGCCGGTGGACGGGGGATGTGTCCGTCACCGACGGGCGCGTCCGTTCTTTCCATTACCATTATGTCGTGCACAGGGAAGGCCGCGAGGTCCGGACGGAATGGGACGTCGTGCCTCGCCGCTTCCGCGCCGATGTCACCAAGACCTATTTGTTCCGGGATGCCTGGCGGGATGTCCCTTTTTCCTCCCACCTTTACACTTCCGCCTTTACGCGGTGCGTCCGTCCGCAAAAGGTCGAGGACGAAGGACTGCCGTACTTCGGCAGTACGCTGATGTTGAAGGTGAGCGCTCCGCAGCTTGAGGAGGGGCAGGCACTGGCTCTGCTTGGAAACCAGCCGGCATTGGGAGAGTGGAACCCGGACTTCGCGTTCCGCATGAAAGAGACGGGGGTGTACGAGTGGAGCGTGACTTTGAGCGCGGCCGGCATCACTTTCCCCATGGAATATAAGTATGTCGTCGTCGATGCGGAGACGGGCGGATTCATCGCATGGGAAGACGGGGACAACCGCGTGTTGCCGGCAAGCGGGGTGGCAAGGGACGAAGTGGTCGTCATATCGGACGCCCTGTTGCGGATTCAGGAGAACCGTTGGAAAGCGGCGGGCGTGGTCATTCCCGTGTTCTCGTTGCGCAGTGAGGGCAGTTGCGGAGTGGGGGACTTCGGCGACCTGAAAGCCATGGTCGATTGGGCGGCGCTTACCAAGATGCGCGTCATCCAGCTGTTGCCCGTGTACGACACTACCATTCATAAGAATTGGAAAGACTCCTATCCGTACAACGCCATCTCCGTCTACGCGCTCCATCCCCAGTATGTCGACTTGCGCCAGTTGCCGGTGCTTGCCGACGAGAAGGAGCGGGCGGAATACGAAGAACGCCGGGCGGCTTTGAACTCCTTGCCTCAAGTGGACTACGAGGCGGCGAACGCCCTGAAACGGAAGTACCTGCACGCGGCGTTCCGCACCGAGGGCGGAGAGACGCTGTCCTCAGAAAGTTTTGCCGCCTTTTTCAGGAAGAACGAGGATTGGCTGAAGCCGTATGCCGCCTTTTGCGTGTTGCGCGACCGTTTCGGGACGACCGACTTCCGCACGTGGCCGGAGCATGCGGAATACAAGGCGGAAGACATCCGCGCTTTTTGCCGTCCGTCCGCTCCGGATTACGAGGAAGTCTCTTTCTATTATTACGTGCAGTTCCGCTTGCACGAGCAGTTGCTGGCCGCTTCCGAATATGCCCGCGCGAAGGGAATCATCCTGAAAGGGGATGTCCCCATCGGGGTCAGCCGCCGCAGCGTGGAAGTTTGGGTCGAGCCCTACTACTTCAATACGGACGGCCAGGCCGGCGCGCCGCCCGACGACTTTTCGGCGAACGGCCAGAACTGGGGCTTCCCGACTTACAACTGGGAGGCCATGCTCGGAGACGGATGCAGGTGGTGGGTGCGCCGCTTCCGTAAGATGGCCGAATATTTCGACGCTTACCGCATCGACCACGTGCTGGGGTTCTTCCGGATATGGGAGATTCCGTCCGACTCGGTGCATGGCTTGCTGGGGCATTTTTCGCCCTCGCTTCCGATGAGCGTGGAAGAAATCGAACGCTACGGGCTCCGGTTCCGGAAAAAATACTTCACCAGTCCCGGCATCAACGACTGGATGCTGGATGAACTGTTCGGCGGACGTGCCGGGGAAGTGAAGGCCGTTTATTTAGAGGCCTTGGGCGGGGGGCGGTATGCGATGAAGCCCGCCTATGACACGCAACGCAAGGTGGAGGCGGCCTTTGCGGGGAAGCATTCGGCCGAAGATGCGGCTCTGCGGGAGGGGTTGTACGCGCTTATCAGCAACGTGCTGTTCGTTCCGGATCCGAAACAGCCGGACAAATACCACCCGCGTATCTCGGCCCGCGGCGATTACCTGTACCGGACGCTGAGCGAGGGAGAGAAACGGGCTTTCGATAGATTGTACGAAGACTATTTCTACCGACGGCACGACGAGTTCTGGTACGGGCAGGCCATGCGCAAACTGCCCGCCGTGGTGGGGGCTACCCGGATGCTGGCGTGCGCCGAAGATCTGGGCATGGTGCCGGGGTGCGTCCCTTGGGCGATGGACGACTTGCGCATCCTGACGCTCGAAATCCAAGCCATGCCCAAGAAGTACGGGGTGAAGTTCGGGCGTTTGGAGGAGAACCCCTATCGCAGCGTGGCCACCATATTCACCCACGACATGCCCACTCTCCGCGGATGGTGGGAAGAGAATGCCGTGCGCACGCAACAGTATTTCAACGAGGTGTTGCAGAAAGACGGGAAAGCTCCGGCTTCCATACCGGGCTGGCTGTGCGAGGAAGTGGTGGCGCGTCACCTTTACTCTCCCTCGATGCTCTGCCTGATCTCGTGGCAGGACTGGATGTCGATGGACGAACGATTGCGCTATCCCGATGCGGGTTTCGAGCGGATTAACGTGCCTTCCGATTCGCGGAATTACTGGCATTACCGTATGCACCTGACGATAGAGGCGTTGATGGGGTGCGACGAGTTGAACCGGAAAATCCGCATGCTGATTACGCATAGCGGAAGGGATTAGAAGTTTTCATTCATGTCAGGAGATAATTCATGGCATCTGCGGGCGGACGGGGCGCGGAATCCGGCGGACGGATTTGCGGCTTTTCCATTATTTTTGCGTCAGACACTCCAAAAACAGTCTGTTTATTATGTTGAATCCGATTTATTCTCCGGCGGCCGACCGGTATGAAAACGGCATGCGCTACCGTCGTTGCGGGCGTAGCGGCGTGATGCTTCCCGAAGTTTCCTTGGGTTTGTGGCACAATTTCGGCGATGTCAACCCCTTGTCCCGCTCGCTGGAGATGGCGCATTACGCTTTCGACCGCGGCATCACGCATTTCGACTTGGCGAACAACTACGGCCCCTCGTATGGCAGTGCCGAGGAGACGTTCGGACTCATCATGAAAAAGTCCTTCAAGCCCTATCGCGACGAGCTGTTCGTGTCGACCAAAGCGGGTTACGACATGTGGCCCGGCCCTTACGGGAACTGGGGAAGCCGCAAGTCGCTCATGGCCAGTATCGACCAGAGTCTTGCACGGATGGGGCTGGACTATGTGGACGTGTTCTATTCCCACCGCCACGACCCGGAGACTCCGTTGGAAGAAACGATGCAGGCGTTGGTGGACATCGTGCGCCAAGGCAAGGCGCTTTACGTGGGACTTTCCAGGTATCCGGCCGACAAGGCGGAAGAGGCTTACCGTTACTTGGAAACGCGCGACGTGCGCTGCCTGCTGTATCAAGGGCGTTACAACCTGTTCGACCGCGCTCCGGAGGAACAGGGCATTTTGGAACAGGCGCGGGCTTTCGGCGCGGGGTTTGTCGCTTTTTCGCCTTTGGCGCAGGGCTTGCTCACGTCCCGCTACCTGCAGGGCGTGCCCGGAGATTCGCGCATGGCGCAGGGGCGGTTCCTGAAACGCGAGATGCTGACGAGGCCCGTCTTGGAGAAAACCAGAGCCTTGGACCGGGTGGCCGCAGGGCGGGGGCAGACTTTGGCCGAAATGTCTCTGTCGTGGATACTTAAGAACGAATCGGTCACGTCCGTCATTGTCGGGGCAAGTTCCGTGGCGCAACTTGAAGACAACCTGAAGGCGTTGCGGAAAACGGATTTCTCGAAAGAGGAGCTGGAGCGGATAGATACAATCTGCCATACGCCGGACGGCGCATCGTGAGCATGAGACGGCGCGTTCCCTCTCGCCGGGACGGGCGGGAGCCGCTGCCGCCAAAGCCGTTGGACATGCCGGAATAGGACGGACGGGGAGTTTGCCTCTTGACCTTTTCTGCGGCGGC
>CAYXQT010000134.1:0-6247 GCA_964466445.1 uncultured Paraprevotella sp.
GCGGGAGATGCCGTGAATGTACTTCCGGCGGCAGCGGCTTACAACTTCAAGAGATTCATGAAGGCTCTTTGGTACTTGCTTCAAAAAATCTGCGAGTACTGTTGAGGAACAATATCTCGCAGAATTGGACTTTTTAAGGGACAACTAAATAATATTTCCGGGTGGTACTCCCCTCAAAAGCTAAAAACCATCGGGATTGTCTACTTCCGTTTTGCGGCGGTTTTGACCAACCGTGCCTCCTCGGATCCGTAACCTTTCCCTTCCATGCGTTCATCCCCCCTTTCTCACACGTTTTCATAAATGTGCGGAATTTTGTTAGCCGTTCCAATCATGAGCGGATAATTTCGTGCAAGATAAGAACAAGCCATTTCGTTCTCTTATATCTAACTCGCGTTGCCTTATGTGTTATAGTTTGGCATCCGCTTCTTTATGAATGCAGATAACCTCCTTGGGATTAACGATATCGACAACTTTCATTATGGTTTTCCGGTCTGCATGGCCGGGAGTATGAATATCCACAACGTTGCGGAATAACTCACGGTACGCCTTATATTTGGGACTGGCCTCTACTTGTTCAGGTATTTTGTAATAACCGTCCCATGAAGAGTAGATGAGCACCGTTTTCTCTTCAGGGAACTTTTGCAGAAGAACTTTTACTCTTTCCATCTGACCCGCCCCCGTGACCATGACCATTCCCTTCCGCCGGAGCATGTGAAGCCTCTTGTCCGTATAAAAACGTGGGGCAAAGTCAAACAAACCTTTGGACAAGGCAGCCTCATGTTCGGTAAAATACTCCATTGTCCCGTACATGAACTTGGAACACACATACAAGTCTTTGCCGGCTGTCTCCGCCGCATTCTTCACGGACGCGAGACGCTCTATGTCCGTAGCGGATGCCAGCACGAATACGTATTCGAAAGCACGCATCACATAGCTCATCTTTTCAGAAACCTTGCTTTCGTGCATACACTCATCGCCGCGATTCAGCATGGTACCTTCCGTGATTAACACATCGATGTCGGTGGCGAACTTACGAAGTGTGGGTACGAGACTTTTCCCCATGTAGCCATGCTCGCGATAGTCGCCGGTGTGCCAAATGCGCTTTCCTTCGGCCTCGATGAGAAACATGTGGGAGTCGTAGATGGAATGACAGTTGAAGAACGGCGTCACCTTTATGTTGCCGATGCTTATCGGTTTCGGCCTCATTCTTGGACGTGTACGTTCCCAAGTATTCATCTGCATAAGCCGTTTTATCTTATAGTCGTTCTGGACAATACGTTCTTCCAACCGATTACAGGCATCGGCGTCACACGATGTTTTTTTCTTATTTTCAGCTTGCAAGGTTATGCCTTCCTTTATCAAACCATATTTAAGACGTAAAATATCATTAGTACCTTTGCTCATGAATTGAGGCACATCCTCCGGGACATATCCAAACAGCCCCACGTGGTCTTCATGCCCATGGGTATAGAAAACCGCTTCATGCTCCTTTTTGTTCTGCGAAAAGATGCCATTCACCATCAATCTGTCCTCGTCAGGATTGGTCGGCGCACCCTGGCCGGGAAGATTCTGACCGAAGTCAATGAAGACACGCGACGTATCGCTACTGATTTCAGTGATACAGCCGCCTATTTGGGACGTTCCACGATGTACGACGATGTTCATTCGAGTTTTCTAAATATTTCGTGAGATATGTATTCGGGAGTATCCGTTTCAAGTTGTTCGGCTTCTTTCTTGATTATCTCCTTTGTTTTTCTAATGTTTCCTTCTCTTTCTGATTTCTATATGCAAATATCAGCATCGTCTCAGGGTGAGGTGACAGATTTAATTCCTTGTAAGTACCCTCAATCAGACCAAGTTCTGTTTTTGTTTTATATACTATAAACATCTTCTTTTATATGACATCAAAGAGTTTCTTGAAATCCCCGTTTTTATAGGCTTCAATGTGCTTTTCTTCTATCTTTCTCATATTTAATCAAAAAAAACTGTTACTTCCTTCCATTTCTTCTCACCGAAGACAAAGTTACTGGATTTATCCTGTATGGCAAATGGTTTCTGCAAGTTTTTGACGCGATGACTGCATAATACGCACCAAGGCCACAGGGAAAACGTCCCTCTTATTGGGTACTATGATGTCAAAGGCCGGAACAGTACTTATAACCACATTATTCCATGTTTCCGGGTACAGATGCTTGAAGCTTTTTTATATTGAAAGAGTCTGCAAACGGATGTGTCATTTATTTCCTAACATGATACAGCACCTCCGCACTGACGCTTCCCCGGCTGTCGGCGAGACAGTCCCGGACTTCAAGTCCGGAATAACAATCATCCTGATGTGCCCGGCTTTCTCGGGCTTCTGCGGATTCCTTGGATTTTCAAAATCTTCGTCCCCAAGCCATTACGGTTACGGGCATCTTTGTCTTTGACAGGCTACCTGTACCACCCTTGGGCTCTTCATCCTTCTTGCCATCAAGCGTTCCCGTGGAAGAAGAAGCCCCCGGCAATCTTCATTCGGGCAGATATGTAGCCCCTTTCTTTCAACTTCCGTCGCGATGCACGAGGCCTCATCGGGATATTTGGACGCGAATTCCAGCAGCTTCATTGGCGATGTTGATTTGGATGTGCGAAGGTACAACTTCCCTTTGGTCATGCTAATCACTTTTTGTATAATACGGGTTGTCATTTCCTTTTTTTACCTTGAAATGTGTCGAGTTTCCTTGGGTTAAGTCAACAGTTGACCCTGCCGTTCCTTGGTTTTCTCCCCGTACAGGACACATTTTTCGCGGAGGCGGCATAGGAAATTCCGGATTTTGTTTAACTTTGCGGTGTCACGGTTGCGGGCGGAAAGGCGGATTGTCGCCGCGTTTCTCGTCCGCCAAATGAGAGCGATTCCCGCGCTAACCGACCATAATTCGTGAAAGACAAGACAAATGAAAGAACTCAAATGCCCACGGTGCGGAAGCGTGTTCTCGGTGGACGAGGCCGACTACGCTTCCATCCTGAACCAAGTGAAGACCAAGGAATTCGATGCCGAACTGAGCGAGCGCGTCAAGGAGATGCAGACACAGTACAAGATGAGCAAGGAAGCCGACGTGCTGAGGGCGCGCCAGGACTTCGAAAGCCAGCTGAACGCCCGCAAGACCGAACTGTCGGAAAAGCAGAACGAAATCGTAAAGTTGCAGTCTCGGTTGGACGAGTTCGAAAAAATTAAGATGTTGGAAATCGAAGCGGTACGCGCCGATGCCGGAAAGGAGATAGCGAACCTCAAGTCCGCCCTCGCGCAGGGAGAAGACAAGATGCGCGTGGCCTTGCTCCAAGAGCAGAGCAGGGCCAAGGACTGCATCCAGGAAAAGGAGAACGCCATTCTGGAGTTGCGCGGACAGATGGACATAGACCGCAAGGAAGCCAAGATACGGGAGGCCAACATCAAGGAGGACTATGAGCGGCAACTGAAGCAGAAGCAGGAAATGGTGGACTATTACAAGGACTTGAAGTCCAGAATGTCGACCAAGATGGTAGGCGAGTCGCTCGAGGTGCATTGCAGCAACGAGTTCAACCGCGTGCGCACCACGGCCTACCCCGCCGCCTATTTCGAGAAGGACAACGACCCAAGCCTCGGCAGCAAGGGCGACTTCGTGTTCCGTGACTACGTGGACGGCGTGGAGTACGTCTCCATCATGTTCGAGATGAAGAACGAAATGGAGGGGACTGCCGTCAAGCACAAGAACGAGGATTTCTTCGCCAAGCTCGACAAGGACCGCCGCGAGAAGAATTGCGAGTACGCCGTACTCGTCTCCCTCCTCGAGGCAGACAACGACCTTTACAACGACGGGATCGTGGACGTCTCCTACCGCTACCCCAAGATGTTCGTCGTGCGGCCGCAGTTCTTCATGCCCATCATCTCCCTCCTGACGCAGGCATCGAGGAAAAGCGTGACTTATCAGAGGGAACTGATGCGGGCGCAACAGCAGTCAGTGGACGTGACGAACTTCGAGAACAAACTCAACGACTTCCGCAAGAAGTTCGGCGACCATTACCAGCGCGCCGGAGAAAAGTTCTCCAAAGCAATAGAAGACATTGACAAGACCATCAAGACGTTGCAGAAGACGCGGGAGGAACTGCTCAGTTCGGAAAACTACCTGCGCCTCGCGAACAAGGACACCGAGGAGCTGACAATCAAGAAACTCACCCGCGGCAACCCCACAATGAAGCAGAAGTTCGAGGAAGCAAGGAAGGCGGCCGGGGAAAGCGGAGGGTGAAGGCCACGCGCCGCGACACTCCCGCCAAAACGGCCGGTGCGCCTTCCTGCATGGACTTGACCTCACAAAACATTTCCAATCTGGACGGATGCGACCGTCACGGTTTCCGTCGCGGATTGTGGCATCGGGAGCGGGAAAGAAAGAAAACGGCCGCTTTTTTGTCTGCTTTTATTCTCATGGAACGACGAAGTGACATGAAGTTTCAGGACATACCGCAGGAGTTCAAGGAAAATACGCGATATCTGCTCGGTGCGGAACGTTACGCGCAATTTGCCAAGGCCTTGGACGAGGATCCGCCCGTGAGCGTGAGGCTGAACCCGTTCAAGTGCGCCCGGGCGGGGCTTTCCGCGGGAAACTTGTACGGGGGAGACGGGCCGGTGCCCTGGGCTTCGGGGGAGGGACGTTACCTGCGCGGGCACCCTCCGTTCACGTCCGACCCGCTGTTCCATGCAGGGTGTTATTACGTGCAAGAGGCGGCATCCATGTTCATCGGGCAAGTGTTGAGTCGCTATGTAGACCGTCCGACGGTGGCGCTCGACCTGTGTGCCGCGCCCGGCGGGAAGTCCACCCACGTCCGTTCGTGCCTGCCGGCGGGAAGCCTCCTGGTGTGCAACGACCCCGTCAAGGCGCGGGCGCGGGTCTTGCTGGAGAACATGACGAAATGGGGGCATCCCGATGTGGTGGTGACGAACGGTTACCCGGGTCGCTTCGCCCGTCTGCCGGACTTTTTCGACCTGATTGTGGCCGACGTGCCGTGCTCCGGCGAAGGGATGTTCCGGAAAGAAGAAGATGCCGTGGCGGGATGGAGCATGGATGCCGTGCGGATGTGCCGCGACCGCCAGCGCGGGATTTTGCGCGACGTGTGGCCGGCGTTGAAGCCCGGAGGCCTGCTGGTGTACGGCACTTGTACGCTGAACGCCCTGGAAGACGAGGAGAATGTGGGCTGGATAGCCCGCGAACTCGGTGCGGAGGTGCTTTCTCCCGGCGCGGAAGAGCGATGGGGAGTGACCGGGAACCTGTTGCCCGTTTCGTCTGCGGAAGGGACGACGGGGGCGGACGGACTTTTCCCCGTCGCCCGTTTCATTCCCGGACTCACCAAGGGGGAAGGCTTCTTCCTGGCGGTCTTGCGCAAGGAGGGCGGACGGAAAGGGGCGGCTGCCGCCCGCGGCGTACATGAAGGCGGGCGCGGGAAGAAACGCGCGGGGCGGGAAGCCGTTCCCTTCCGTCCTGCCGCCTGCCGTTCCTGGTTGCTCGATGCCGACACGTTCGATTTCGAGTGCGGCGGGATGGCGTGGACGGCTGTGCGGGCATCTTTCTCTCGCCGGGTGAGCCAGTTGCGCGAGGCGGTCGACGTATGGCAGGCCGGCGTGCCGGTAGCCGAAGTGAAAGGAAGGGATTGGGTTCCCTCGCACGCCTTGGCGATGTCCGCCGCCCTGGACCGTTCGGCTTTCCCTGCCGTCCCCGTTTCCTATAGCGCGGCGGTGGCCTACCTGTGCAAGGAAACGCCCGTCCTTCCTTCCGGCACTCCCAAGGGATACGTGTTGCTGACGTTCCGGGATACTCCCATCGGTTTCGTGAAGAACGTGGGCGGGCGGGCCAACAACCTTTATCCCAAAGAATGGAAGATACGCACGAGCCGCCTCCCCGCTTACAGCTTGAGTGGAGGATTATGACGTGCCGGACATCCGCCCCGTGCATGCCGCTCTCCGCCTGCGCAGGCGACTTGGGAAGAGCTACCTTCCAACGCTGTGATTTCCTGTTGCCCGTTGCTTCGTTGTTCGTTTTGGTTCGGTAATATTCATAGCCGTCATTTTTGTCTTTGGGAGCATAGATGTTCGGTATGACATTCCTATGGCTGGACCCTTGCCCCTTTCCGTTGCCGGTAGACATGAAACCGCCTTCCTGCGTTACCGTCCCTCAAAATCCGGAATGTCGGACGGCACCGGCGCACGACCGGCTACGGCCGACGCTTCTGACGTTTTGGCGCG
>CAYXQT010000135.1:0-6245 GCA_964466445.1 uncultured Paraprevotella sp.
CCTATTCCCGTCCCGCCAACGCCTCTGCCAAGGCGGCGAACGAGCAGAAGCGGGAGGAGACCCCGCCTTGCGTCCATACCATGTCCCGCAGGCCGGCCACCGAAAGGCACGCCGTCCCTTCCGCGCCCTCTCCCGGCGGGACGGTGCGGAAACCATGCCGCACAAGAAAATTCCGCGCCCAATGGCGCAAGGTCTCGTCCGCGGCTTCCAAACGGACGACCCGACTGTTACGGTTCTCCGGGGCATAGATGCCGCGTGCCTTGTCGAAACGGATGGCCGTGCCGCCGAACAGCCGGTCCATCGCGCCCGACAGCACCAAATCCTCGGTCGCCCCGCACAGCATCGCATGCTCTTGCGTCATCAGCCACAGACGGTCGGCCATGGCCGGAGCCCGATCCGCGTCGTGCGTGGAGAGCAGGATTGCCTTGCCCTCCTCCGCCAGCCCGCGGAGCAGACGCATCACCTCCATGCGGCTCTCCACGTCCAGAAAAGCCGTAGGCTCGTCCAAGAGAATCAACGGGCATTCCTGAACCAGCACCTTGGCAATCATGACTTTCTGACGTTCCCCGTCGGAGAGTTCCGCCACGTAACGGCGAGCCTTGTCTGCCATGCCGACATCTTCCAACGCCCTCCGCACCAAGGCCTTGTCGGACGTGGACAAGCGTCCGAAAAAGCCGGTGTACGGTTGGCGGCCCAACGCCGCCAGCTCGTAAACGGTCAGCCCGCCCGCCCGCGTGCGGTCGGTCAATACCACGCCCACGACTTTGGAACGTTCACGCGCGGCATAGGCATCCAAAGGTCTCCCCATGAGTTCCAGACGACCGGACAGAGGACGTTGCATGCCTGCCAACGTGCGCAACAAAGTGGACTTCCCGATGCCGTTGCACCCCAGCAGGCAGGTCAGCTCGCCGCCCGACAGGCTGAAATCCAGCCCGCGATGCACTTCCGTCACCCGTCCGCCCCGACGATAGCCCGTAGCCACTCGCGTCCCTTCAAGCACTATCCGATTGCCCATCAATTGAAATACTGTATCCTTCGTTGGTTCACAATGACATAAATAATCACCGGTGCCCCCAGCACGGGCGTCACGGCATTCAAGGGGAGAAGTCCCGCCTCGCCGGGCAGGATGCAAAGCAAATTGCAAAGCAAGGCCACCGCCCCGCCGCACAACAGCGTCACCGGCAACAGGGAATTATGGTTCGACGTCCCCAGCAACAAGCGGGCGACGTGCGGCACGGCCAGCCCGATGAACGACACAGGGCCGCAGAAAGCCGTGACCACCGCCGTCAGGATGCCCGTGACCGCCAGCAACAGGCTGCGCGTGCGGCGCACGTTCACCCCCAGATTTTCCGCGTAACGCTCTCCCAACAACAAGGCGTTCAACGGCTTAATCAACAAGACCGACAGCAGCAATCCAAGCGACGCGGAAGCCGCGAGCCACGGCAACCGCTCCAACGAGACTCCCCCGAAATTGCCCATTCCCCAAATCATATAAGAATGCACGCCTTCGGTTGTGGCGAAGAAGTTCAGCAGGGAGATGGCCGAGGAAGCCACGTACCCCGTCATGATTCCGGCAATCAACAGCATGACGCTACTGTGTATCAGAGTGGAAAGGAAAAGAAGCACGCCCATGACCAGCGCGGCGCCGGCGAAAGCACCGGCCACCACCGCCAGGAATCCGGAAAAAGAAAACGCGCCTGCCGACACCATCCCGCCCCCCGCCAACATGACCAAGGCCGCCCCGAGGCTTGCCCCCGAACTGATGCCCAAAATCGACGGGTCGGCCAACGGGTTGTCGAACACCGTCTGCAACATCAGCCCCGATACGGCCAAGGCCGCCCCGCAGCACCACGCCGTCACGCACAAAGGCACGCGGGACTCCCACACGATAAACGGCCATGCCCCGTTCTCCACCGTCCCGCCCGTCAACGCCCGCCAGACGGCCCCGGCCGGAATGTCCACCGAGCCGAGCAACAGATTGGCCGCCGCCAACGCCAAGACGACGACGGCCAGTATCCCTCCGCACACATATCCTTTACGCTCCACCGGAACCCTCTTTTTCAGTCCGCTAATTTACGAAAATATCTGCCACCTTCCGCCCCCGCCACGTCCGGATGAAATATTTTCACCAAGTCCTCCAACAGCCGTTCCGGGTGGAAAGGCGTCTCCTCATAGTAAGGCACTCTCCCGGTGTTGCAGCCGTACACCCGCCGTTCCCGGAAAGCCCGGAACCCGGCGTAGGGCGCATAGTCGTTTTTCAAGTCCCGGAAAGTCTTGTCCTCCGGCATGTTGTACTTAATCAGCCAGATGTCGGCATCCTTCGCCTTCTCGTACACCGTCTCGAAGCTCAGGGGGGACGACCCGCTGTTCTCCAAATAACCGAAAACATAGTCGGCACCGGCATCGGCAAGCGTCCGTCCGACCGTACTGCGCCCTCCCGGCACGTACCATGCGGCGCCGGACTTCAAATCGGCAAACACGGTGGGCTTGTCTTCCGCGCCCGCCACCTTGCCGGCCCACCGGAGGTAGTCGGCCTCCACTTGGGCGAACAGGGAATCCGCCTCGTCGGCCTTTCCGAACAGCAGGCCGTAGAAGCGCATCCACTCGGCACGCCCCAACGAAGAGGTTTCCATGTAGTCGGCACATTCGATGAGGGGAATGCCCAGCTTGCCCAACCGCCCGTATCCCCCGCTGTTCTCAAACGGAGAAAGCATCACCGCGTCGGGGCGCAAGGCGATGAGCTTCTCGATGTCCGGATTCATGCCGTCGCCCAAGTCCGCGATGCGCCCCGCGCGGCATCCCTCCCTTATGCCCGGCAGGTCGATGTACCGGAGGTCGCATACTCCGCCCACGGCGGACAGCGCCCCCAGTTCCTCCGCCAGCCCGCAATGCACGGACGAGCAGACGACGGCTTTCCGCAACGGCACGCGCACGACCGTCCCCTGCGGCAGGCCGTCGGGCAAGGGAGCGTCGCGCCCCACCAGCACATACGTGTGCAGCGTTTCCAGCGTGTCCCAAGGGTTCCTCAGCACGGCGACCCGGTAACCGTCGCAAGACACGATTTTCAGATTCCCGGCATACTTCAAATCCAACGTGTCGCCGCCTTCACCCGGAAAGGAAGCCGCCCCGCCCCCGTCCTTACAAGAGGACAGGAGCAAGACGGCGGAAACACACGCGAACAATGTCGTCCGCCTCATCATTCCATGTGAGAGGTAAGGAAATATATCCCGCCAGGCCCCACGCCCGTTTCCACTTTCTTTTGCAACTCGCCCGCCGCATTGTAGATGTTGGCGTAACCGGGAGTGCTGTAAGACGCGTAGCCGTCCTTCATGTTATACGAAGTCAGCACGATGTTGCCGTTCACGGGGTCGGCGGCGATGGCGGCCGGAGCGTCCACGGAGACGGGAAGCGGCTTCACCTCGTAGGGCGTGCGTGTCAGGTCTACCTTGGAATAATTCACGGCGGAAGCCCCGTAAGGGCTGTTCACGACGTAGAGCGTGTTGGAGCCTTGGGGGATGTCCATCATCGTGGCATCCGCCACCTTCGCGTGGTTGCCCGTCGCCAAGTCCAGACGATGCACCGCCGCGCCGACCTGGTTCCATGAAGCATCATAAGTCCCGTAGCACAACAGATAGACGTTGCCCTCGGCGTCGGCGGCCACCTGCGTCGGGTTGACCGGGACCGGGATGTCGCGCGTCTTGGAGAATGTGGCCAAGTCTATCTCCGACACGGTCGTCCCCGAGCCGTATTCCGAAATGGGCACGTAAAGCTTGTCGCCGGCTATGGCTATCTTTTCGGGATACGTGCCTTCGCCCAAGGTCACCGTGTCCGAAATGTCGAAATCCGCCGTGTCCATCTTGCACACGTGGCCGGAGAAGAAAGACACGTACACGTAGCCGTCCTTGCCCACGATGCTGCGGGGCTGTTCGAGGTCGCCAACTCCCGTGAATGAAATCTGTTTCACTTCGTGGAAATCCCCCTTGTCGCAGACCTCGACGGTGTTCGACGTGCTCACGGCAGTGTAAATCTTGCTGCCGTATATGCAGGCCGCGTTGGGCGTGTCGCCGAGGGAACGCCCGTTAGCCCTCGCAAAGCGATTCTGCGCGGAAGCAAAGCCGGCATAGTCCACCGTGGTGAAATCTCCCTCGATGCCGCTGCTTGAATTCCCTTGGTTCAGAATCAAGATTCCCGAGCTCACGGGAGTTGCCGGAGGATTGGGAACACCGGGGTTTTCGTCGTCGTCGTTACAAGCCGCGAAAGAAACTGCGGCCAACATCATCGCAAACAATCTTACATTCTTCATACTTCTGTTTTTTAGAGTGGTTAGATATTGATTTTCAAAGTAAGCCTCCACGAACGCCCGGGCATCGGGTAACGCCGCACTATGTCGTATTGCTCGTCCGTCAGGTTGAGCACGTCCGCGCGAAGCGTGATGCCCGGCACACGCCACTTGAAATCCCGCCATACCGCCAGCCCCATCTCATGGAACGGCTTCAAGCGTGTGTCATCCATATTCTCGTTCGTCGAGTAGCGTTCGGACATCGCCGTGCCGTGCAGGCTGACGTTCGCCCAGGGGGTCAGCAAGGCAACCGACGCGCCTCCCGAATGACGGGGCGTATAGGCAATCTGGTCTTTATGGTATTCCCCTCCCGGCGAAGTCACATCCACGGCATATTGGTAAGTGTAATTGACGTTCAGCTCCGCCCGCAGCCGGCGGGAAAGACGGAACGCGAGGGCGGCCTTCACGTCCGTGCCCACAATGTCGACCTTGCCCACGTTCACCATGTTCCAGAAAAACATGTTCATGGGCATGGCCACGATTTTGTCCGTCACCTTATTATAATAGCCGTCCGCCTGAATTTCCAGAGCTTCAAGCGCCGGACGGGGAACGGCAAGCGTGAAAGTCCCCCCGACATTGAACGAGCGGGCCTTTTCGGGTTTCAGGTCGCGGTTGCCCAGCCACGTGTAGTAATTGTCCGCGAAGGTCGGCATGCGGAAGATGTCCTTGTAGGAAGCGCGCAGGGAAAACCACCCGTGCGCGGGATGCCACGAGAATGCCACGGAAGGCGAAAGGCGGCGGGCGTCCCTTGCCTCATGCCCCTCTTTGGCTCCGTTTTCATGGAGGCTGGCCAGCAACGCGGCCGTGGCCGTCACTTCGCCCCGGCTGTACTTCGCCGACAGGCTTCCCCAAAAAGAATGGCGCACGGGGCGGCGCGTGTCGATGGCGTTGCTGCTCAGCAATGAGTATGAATAGTCCGAAGCCGCGGAAAAGCTCAAGAAGGGCAACGGAGCATACTGCAACGACGCGGAAGCATAATACTCCTGTTGCTTGTACACGTTCTTCTTCACCCGCCCGGGATACTGGGCGCCTTCGTCGCGATAGCGGGTCTCCCCGTAGTTGGCCTTGGCGTTGGCTTGGAAGGCGAACTTGTCCGTCCATCGCGTCCGGAAATGCAATTGGCCGAACGCGTTGCGGAAACGCTGGCTCTCGCGGTTCACCGGATTATAATAGACCACTTGGCCGGGCAGTTCCTTCCGGCTGTCATAATAATACGCCTTCGCTTGGAAACGGCTTGCCGAAGCCGGGCCATAATACACGTCTATCTCTGCCGTCCCGCTCTGCACGGCGTTGTTCGACCGCTTCTCCTCCGTCACGAGGGAGTGGTTGACCAGCGTAAAAGGATAGCGGTTGTCCGCCCTCAGATAGTCGGAACGCAGCCGCAGGCTCCAGGAATCATTCAGCCGCTGTTCCATCTTCAGGCGTGGATTCACGAGGCCGAACGAGCCGGACGCGACATGGAACTCCGTGCGGTTCCCGCGCCCTCCGAACTCCGGGACGCCGGAACTCAGGTACAGCGTGGCGGCCGAGGCCAAGGTGCGGGCCGGCACGAATATGTCCGCGCCGTCCCCGGCCACGAGCGTCAGACGCTCCATCTGCTCCAACGAAAAGCGGCTCAAGTCCGTCTGGCCGCTCTCGCAGTCCGTCACCGCCATGCCGTCGTACACCACCGCCGTATGCGTGGCACCCATGGAACGCACCGACAGCGTCTTCATCCCTCCGGCTCCCCCGTAGTCGCGCACGTTCGTGCCCGCCATGCGCCTCAGTGCGTCGGCCAGGTCGGTAATCCCCTGCCTGCCCATCTCTTCCGTCGTCAGCGACTGCGAAGCCGCGGTGCGGGTGTTCCATTTGTGCCGGTCGGTCCGCACTTCCACCGTCCTCATCTCCCGGATGTCCTGCCGCGACG
>CAYXQT010000136.1:0-6227 GCA_964466445.1 uncultured Paraprevotella sp.
GCAATCATCATGATTGGATGCCTTCATGGACAAGAACACTCCTCCCCCGACGGAACGACCCGTCCCTTTCCCTCTTTGTGGAGAGAAAGAGAGGTAAGACTGCAACCATCCGAAAAAAACGCCTTGTCAGAACAAAAAAATCTCAGGGGTTATTCCTGAGATTTCTTGTAGCTGTACGGGAGTAGTGCGAGTCAGTTCATGCCCCAGCGCGTGTCCGCCGGATTCCGCCACATGACGAAACAATTGTCCGTCCCCGTTCAAATCAAACCCGGCTTTTTTTGACCGCAAATTTCGCAATCATAAGCGACACGGGAAAGACGTTTTTTCGGATGGTTGCACAATACGTGCGGTAAAAGTGGTACTACCACGTCAGACAGGAGAGTGCCCTGCCTTAGAAGCCGCCTTTCCCCCAAGCGCAACGCGACTCCCCTACGGTCAAAACCATAACGTTGTTTTGTACATACTTTTGGGATGCGGCTAACCGCTTTTTACGGTGATTAATTCACTTGTCAGCCGTCCTTTTTGCGCGGATTCGACATCCCGACATTCATCGATTAAGTATTTTTCTCTTTTTTTATCTTGCCACGACTTTCCTCGTCACCAAGCTATGCCCGTCGCCCGACAGCACTTGGACGACATAGAACCCGGGAGGCAAGGTCACCTCCACGGCAGACCGTCCGGCAGGGCAGTCCTTGACGCAGACACCCGAAAGCGTGGTGACGCGCAACTCCGCCGCGTCGGGAGACTGGCCTACGTGCAACGTGTGTCCGGACATCCAGACTTCCGGAATCGTCTCGCCGTCCGGCATCACTCCGTCCACCGCCGTCTGGTCCCGCAGCGTCGTCGACCCGAAACGGTTCGTGTTGCCGAACTTCACCTGATACGGCCATTGCTCGTCGTTCGCATCGTTGTCGTCCCACACTTGCCTCCAATAGTTCCGCGCTCCGCCGCTCACCACGAAGTAGAGCCGTTTGCAGTTCTCCGGACAGTCAAAGTATATCGTATCCTTGGGCGTGCGGTACACCGACTTGCCCATGTCGCCGTACACCCGGCTTCCGTCCTGCAGAAGAGCCACGAAGCCGTAACGCCACTCGGCATATCCCGGGTTCTTCACCCGGTAGCCGCTTTGGCCGTTCAAGCCCTCGAAGCAAGCGGAAACGCGCCTCCTCCTCGCCGCAGGGAGGTTCAGCCGGATAATGTTGTGCCCCGTGTTCTCGGGGGCGGCCGAAGTACTGATGCGCCAATAGTGGTTGGACAGCTCTGTCATGGCGGGAAGCGGACGGCTGTCCACCGCCGAAGCCCCGTAAGTGTCGAGAGCCGGAATGTCCCACGTGGCGAAGCGTGCCGCGCAGTCGTACATCTCGTCGTTGAACTCGCTGTCGGTGATTCCCGTGATGCGCATGTAAGCCTCCACGGCATCCTCCGGGTTGCGGCTTTCGTTCCAGAGACGTCCCATGAAGTCCGTCCCGTGCCTGTAGCACCAGTAATCCTGGACGAAGTAGTTGTTGTAACGCGGTGTCTCGTGCAGGATATGCTTGTGCGCGTACTTCAGGTAGTCGTTGAACCACTCGTTGTTGAACTGTGCCTCGGGCATAATCTTATACGCCTGCCACTGTGCGCACTGTTCCCAGAAGGCGCAACCATTCCCGTTGCCGGGCGCGTACATCCATCCGTTCTGGTCGCCGTTGTCGCAATGTACCTGATACTGGAAGCAGTGCCCTATCTCGTGGTAGAGCGTCTGCCAGTCGCGCGACGGTGCCGCCCACGGCGTCAGGGTGAGCAACCCTATCCGGTCGTCCACGCCCGACCCGGAGGCTTCCCACGCCGTGGCATCGTAGCGCAGACGTATGACCATCTTGTAAGTGTCCGTCTTGGAACTGCCGCGCCGGATGAACTTCAGCGAGTCGGCGTAGAAGTCGAACGCGATTTCGGCATGCCGCAACACTTCGTCCACATCGATGGTGTAGTTGCCGCAGGTGAACGTCTTGGGATTCTCGCCGTAACCCTTTTCCCAGAACACTATCCAGTCCTTCGACTGGCGCGTGCGCCCCACGTAATAGGCGTTGTCCGGGTCGTTGACGTCGCCCATCGACCATTGTGCCGTGTAGACTTTCTTGTCCACTTGCCCGGTGATGTCCCGCAAGGTCTGCGTGGCCGACTGTATTTGGGCATCGTCCTGTTCCGTGTCGTCCCATGCCGTCTGCGCGGCCCGTATGGCGGCCTCCATCTTGTCCCGTTTCTCTTCGTCGTCCTCATACCAGCCTTTCACTTGTCCGGCATAGCTGATGACCTGGGAGAGCGCGTCGTAGATGTCCGCGGACGCTTCCACGGCGATTATCGCCTCGTCCAATGCCGCCTTGGCATCCGCCATGGCCTTTTCGTCGGGGTTTTCCGCCGCGGCGGCTTTCTCTGCCGCCTCGATGGCCGCCTCTGCCGACCGGCGCACCGCCGCCCGCACATGCGCCTCTTGCAAGTCGTCGCGCACGCGGGCGGCGTAATGCGACAGGTAAGCCGCGTAGTCCCGCGGGGTGTTCCCGCCCAGGTAGTCCATGCGGAAGTTGTCAAGGCAAATCCAGTTGCCCGTGGCGTTTTCGGCCTTGAAGCCGATGACGGCCTGCGCGTCCACCACGGTGAACAAGAGTTCCTTCGAGGTCTTCATCGTGTCCACTGGGATGTCGTAGATGCCGGCGAAGAGCGTGACACCCGTCTGCTTCTCGCCCCGATTCAGGGAACTGTTGCTTCCCGTCTGCTGGATGTTGCCGACTGCGGCGCGAAGACGGTATCTGCCGTTGGGGAGGCCTTGCAACGTCTGCCGTATGCCCACGTCCGGCACGGCGGAACCGATGGTCTCCCACCGTTCCAGATACGTATTGCCCGACTTGCCGGGGAAGTAGCTGTTAGTCTGAGCCACCATGCCGTCGTTGTCCCATCCGGCCGTGCCGTCCTCGAAGTCGGGGTTGGCAATGAACGAGGTCATGTCGAGCGGTCGTTCCGGCGACGCGTTCCCGTACCGGAAGTCCCGCGTGGCCTCCGTCAGGCGTCGCGTCACGTCCAGAATGTCCGTCACCGCCGCAGTCGGGCTTTCATAAACGGCCTGCGCCTCGTCCATGACGACTTTCAGCTTCCCGGCATCCGTTCCCGTGCCGTCTCCGTAAGCCGCGCGTGCCTCCGCAAGGGCATCGGCCAAGCCTCCCTTGTCCATCTCGTCGCAGAGCAAGTTCACGTAGTCCACCAGTATTTTGGCCTGATTGCCCGAGCTCACGCCCTCCTGAGCGGCGAATCCGACGCGTATCTTGCCTGATGTCCGCGCCTGAAGCGTGAAGGAGATTTCGTCCGTCCTCCACGTCCCCACGGGGAAGCTCGCCACGGCGGAAGCCGTCTCAGTCCCGCCATCGGGAATCCACGCCAAAAGGCTACGTCCCGTCGTGGCGGTACCCACGTTGTAGTAAGCCGCCGCCAAGCGGTAAGTGCCTTTGGGCAAGGTCACGCTTTGGGAATAAACGAGCTGCATGCCCCAGCCCGTGGTCAGTCCGAGTGCGCCGCCCTGCGAACCCTCGTAGCCCGCGGCCGGAAGCGCGGAACTGCCGTTGAACGTCACGCGGGGATTGTAGGCAAACGTGCCGGCCACGGTGTAAGTCGCCGTCGTCTCGTTCGCCCACCCGTACACTTCATGGATGACATCGCCCTCCACGTTCCCCTCCCGGTCGGCATCGTAGTTGAAGTTGGTGTCAAAGCCGTTGTTTTCCAAAAAGTAACCGGATATATCCGCTTGCGCCCGCCCGTGCAAGGCTGACGCGAGACACAAACACAAGAACAAGTTTCTTTTCATTTTATTTCAAGTATGACGTTTATAACCGTAAAAGTACACATTTCGGACCGACAACACAAAACTCCGAAAGGAAAATCTTTGCGCGGAGAGCGTATTTCCCCGAAAAATCCGCATAAACGGGCAACCTACCCGTAAGACGCGCGTACAGCCGCCGTCCCATCCGTGAAGGGATTTTTGGGCAACCGTCCGGAAAAAGCCGTCTTCCGCATGCCGTTTCCTGGTTGCGAATTTGCAGCCAGAAAGGCAATGTTTGATTTGAACGGGAACAACCGGTTCGTCATGTCCCGAAGTCCGAAGGATATGCGGCAGGGGCGGTCAATCCGGATGCCGGGAACGGGGATGCGCATGTGTTCGCGGGCGGAAGCCGCAAACTGACGAAGATACCCCATCGGGAGGCCGGCGGTCGCATGACGTGCCGGAAGCGTTCGGAGGAAAGTCGGCCTCGTCCGGGCATTTCCCGGTCGGGAAATAGGCTTCGTCCGGCACGCCGGTCTGGACTTGTCCTGTCGGCGAGGGAATTTCCTCGAAAACGGCAAAGTTTGGAGACAGGCTTAAATTGTCGTAACTTTGCGCACGCCGGTACGGGCGGTCGCTTCCCCGCCGACGAGTTCGGAGGGAGGCAGAACCCGGCACCGTTTACTTTGCGCCCCGCGACCGTCATGAACAAGTCTTGCCATAAGGAGATACTGCACATCGCCCTCCCGTCCGTCCTTTCCAACATCACCGTCCCCCTGCTCGGTCTGGCGGACATGACCATTGCGGGGCATCTCGGTGCCGCATCGTACATCGGCGCCATAGCCATCGGTAGCACGATATTCAACATGATTTATGGAATCTTTGCATTCCTGCGGATGGGAACCGGCGGCATGACTTCCCAAGCCTACGGCGCCGACGACAAGCAGGAAATCCAACTGTTGCTTTGCCGTTCCCTGACCGCCTCCGCGGGCATAGCCGCGCTCGTCCTCCTCCTGCAAGCCCCGTTGCTCCGCCTGGCCTTGTCCGTCATGTCGCCTACGGAAGCCGTGGCGGATTCCGCTTCGGTGTACTTCCGGATTTGCGTATGGGGCACGCCGGCCGTACTGGGCCTTTACAGCCTGTCCGGCTGGTTCATCGGGCTGCAGAATGCAAGATACCCGCTTTACGTGGCCGTCGTCCAGAACCTCGTCAACATCGCGTCCAGCCTCTTTTTCGTCTTCGCGTGGCACATGGGCGTGGCGGGCGTGGCGCTGGGGACGCTCGTCGCCCAATACTGCGGGCTGACGCTTTCCCTGTGCTATTGCCGCCGCATGCACCGCAGGCTCGGCCTTCCCCGTGCCTTCATTCCCTCCTCGGTATTCCGGAAGAACGCCATCCGCCGCTTCTTCGGCGTCAACCGCGACATCTTCCTGCGCACGCTCTGCCTCGTGTGCGTCACCCTCTATTTCACTTCCGCCGGTTCCCGCCAGGGGGAACGCATCTTGGCGGCCAACGCCTTGCTGATGCAATACTTCACCCTCTATTCTTACTTCATGGACGGACTTGCCTTCGCCGGGGAGGCACTCTCCGGAAAATGCGCCGGGGCGGGGGACTACCCGACCCTGCGGAGAGTCGTCCGCAACCTGTTCCTCTGGGGAGGCGGCGTGGCACTGGCTTTCACCCTGCTTTACGCGGTCTTCGGAAAGACCCTCATGAACCTGCTCACCGACGAAGCCTCCGTCGTCGCCGTGGCCGCGGGCTACCTGCCTTGGGTCGTCCTCATCCCCCTCGCGGGCCTCTCCGCGTTCATCTGGGACGGCGTTTTCATCGGGCTCACGGCCACGCGCCACATGCTCCTTTCCATGCTGTGCGCCACCTCGGCTTTCTTCGTCGCCTACCTCAGCTTTTCCCCCGTCTGGCATAACCACGCGCTCTGGCTGTCTTTCCTCCTCTACTTGTCCGTGAGAGGTCTCGTGCAGCACTTGCTTTATAGGAATAAAATCCTAACTTTGCACATCACGAACTAAACGCACGCAGACGCAATGAACTACGCAGGCATACTCATCGGCTTGGCAACTTTCCTGATTATCGGTTTGTTCCATCCCTTGGTCATCAAGGCCGAATACTATTTCGGGACCCGGTGCTGGTGGGCTTTCCTCGTGGCGGGAGTCCTTTGCGCCGGCCTGTCCCTCTATGTGGAAAGCGTGTATTTGAGCATCATTTTCGGCATCCTGTCGTTTTCTTCCCTTTGGGGCATACTCGAAGTGTTCGGACAGCGCAAACGGGTGCTGAAAGGCTGGTTCCCGAAAAATCCCAAACGGCTGAAAGACTACGGGTGAAGTCTTCCTTTGTCGAACTTCCCGGGAACGCCGGGAAGGCGGCAGTTCCTCCCGCCGCGCCTTTCCCTGCCGCAACCCGGCGCGAGGCGGGCGTTTGACATAAG
>CAYXQT010000137.1:0-6225 GCA_964466445.1 uncultured Paraprevotella sp.
CGGTGGAAATCTGAAGGTTGCGGCCCAGCTTGGCTCGTCCGTCGTTCGTGGCGGGGCGTAAAATAAACTGTGTCATGCTCTGTTCTCGTTAGAGGCCGTAATTTGAACCGTGTCAGCAAAGAGAATGAATAAAATATTAACTTTGCTAACACAGTTCAAATTACGGCCTCCCCTGCCGACTGCGGGACTCTCGGCAACCCCTTGAACACCGCCTCCGCGTCCCCGCCGCGCGCGCCCATCAGCTTCCGCGCCTCCGCGTTGACGTCGAGGTATTCCTGCCCCGCATCTTTGTTCTACCTGAATATTATCCGCGTGAAGCCGTCCTGTTCGTGCACGTCCGCCCACGACAGCCTCCGTATGTCGGAAATGCGCAAGTCCGTGAGGCACGAGAAGAGGTAAGGTGTCCTTCACGCGTACGTTGCCGCATTTCGCCCGCGCCTCCTCCACGGTGAGGTATATCCTCCTCCGCCTTAATGCCTCCTGCCGTGCACGCCGGATCATCCCCCGCCGCGCCGTCCCTGTGCGCCTTGGCGAGGCACGAGCGGGAACGGGCGAAGTATGCCGCCGCGCTGTTCCGCGCCAGCCTGCCGCCGTCCCGCGCCTCCGCCCTTTCGAGGAGGTATTCGCGGAAGCCCTCGCGAAGCCGCGGTTGATGTCCTGCCACCTCAGTTCGCGCAAGCCCGACGCGTACCTTTCGAGGTGGCGCAGGCAGGACTTCCAACCGTCCCCCGTCCCGCTCCCCTTGAAGCCGTACGCCCCGTTCCTCAGTTCCACCGTCCTCTTGGCGCGTATGGCTTCCGCCATGGCGAGCGTCTCCCGGTTCTTCCGCCTCGTCTCCCTGTCGTTGCCCGGATAGAGGTAGAGGCGCAGGAACTCGTACTCCCTCCTGCCCCTGTAGTAGGTGTCGAGGTAAAGCGACACGATTCCCGACCTCGTCTCCCTCCGCCTCAGGCGGACGGATTCCTTCATGCCTTTCGTCTCCATTGCGATTCCCCTTGTCGTTTCCGGGTAACAAGGGTACAACAAAAAAGTAGCAAAAGAAAGGCAAAAGGCGAAAAAAACGGCAAGTCCCTCCGGATTCGTAAAGCCGTGGCATTTCGCCGTTTCTTTGCGGATTCTTTGCGCTTCCTTTACCATTGGATGGGATAAAGCAACATATACGGATACACTTTCCCCTTTTTCATCAAACATCCGTCTTCCGCGGCGTTTCCCCTGACATGATGTGATATGCGCGGACATTCCAGATTTCCCGTCCGTGAAACACGCCTTTGCAGGAAAAATCGAAGAGTGACCGTCCGGGGAAAACGACTTCCGCAAGTCATTCCCGATTGACCGACCGCAATCCGGGAGAAGATGCAGGTTCCGCCGCGACTGTCGTTTTGTCAAAACGTCAGTTACGGCCTCGCGGGAATCGCGTATTCGCACGTCGGTCGGGGCGGCGAGGAAAATACGCGATTTTCGCACCGTTTGCGGAAGACGGGATGTCAGTCATAAAGGGGGTTCAACTTTCAAAAAGCACGGAGGAGGGTGGTTTCCCGTGCTTGCGGACGGGGGACGCGCAAGTTCGAAGTGCGTTCCGCCTTGCAAAACGGCACTTCGGTTTCGTACCCGTTTTCCCTCAGAATAGAAGAAAAAGAGAGTTTCTCCGCAGTCCGTTCCGCCGTCTTCGGGAGGATTTTTCGCTGAAATCCGCACTTTTCCGGATTTTCCTGCGGACGAAAAAAATGTTTTCTCCGCAGGAACGGAAATTTTTCTCGGCACGAAAACGGGCGTTTTCGGTGAAAGGACGTTAAACGAATGCCAGAAACGTGAAAAAACGTATCCGAAAACGCTTCCTTTCGCTTCCGATTCGCGTCTTTCGACGGCAGTCCGCAATGCTTGAAATTGCCTTTTTTCTTTCATTTTGCTTGCGGAAAGGAGAAACGGGTGACATATTGTCAAAATAGGGTGTAACTGACCGGAACGAGCCGACTCCCATAGGAAATGCCGGGATGTTCCTCATGTCCGCTTTCAGCCCGCACACGGGGTGTATGCCGCAATCGGAAAGTCCCTCAAAAATTCTCGCCTGATGTATCCCCGCCGGCAAGGACTTTGCCATGAAGCCCTTGACGGACACGTCCCACATCTTTGCGTCCCCGTCATCCGCGCCCCTTCCATCTGCCGCAATGTCCTTGAACACCTTGTCGAAACGTCGCATGGGATTGCGGCGGACGAGTATCATGGTGTCGTCCACAAGGCTGATGCCCAGGCATTTCTCCACCACCTACTCGGAACCCGGCGGCAACCGGGTGGAGACCCTCCGCTACGCCGACGGACGGGTACACGTCAACGACACGCAATACTTCGGCGACGTGCCGCCCGCGGCTTGGGAGACTTTCGCCGACGGCTACCAGTCCGCGCAGAAATGGCTGAAAGACAAGAAAGGACGCGCCTTGGACTTCGACGACATACAGCATTACGCCTCATCGTGCACGCCCTGACGGAAACCCGGCGGCTGATGGAAGAAACAGACAAGGCCGTCCGGCCATGAAAGAGAAAAGGAAGAACCGCCGCCGGGCAAGGCGCGTGGCGATCGGATTCCGCCTCCGGAACCGTCCCGCCGGACCGCGGCCGACGAAGGGAGAGGACGACTTCGTGGAGGCGTTCTGCCGCTTCGTGACGGACGCAATCCGGCGGGGGAAAATCCCGTGTACTGCCGGGAGGGCATCAAGATAGCGGACGCACGCAGCCACGTCTTCCGCCGCACCGCCACGGCACGCACCGACGAGGCGGAAGACACCTACGCCCTCTCCGACCTCTGCCGCGTGGACGAGGACTTGCGCACCGTCCCAAACCGTCCGCGCATGTACCGCATCGCGCGGAACCATTGGGACGGCTGACGGGCGGCGCGTCCCTATTCCATGCACGTCCCTCGAAACAGGCATAAAAAAAGGGCTCCGCCGAGCCCTACTTTCATTAACCTTAAATCTGATACTATGAAAAAACACAGTGCAAATATAGGACGCTTCCGCGTTCCCTGCAAATTTTCCGCCGAAAAAACCGTGTTCTATAACATATTTTATGTTTCAAGGCAAGATTTCCGGCCTCGGCGGGGAGAAAAAACGAAGTTTTTCGTAACTTTGACCCAAACCTATTGTCGCGCCACGGAACGGCGGAGACCCGCGGACGGAAGCCCGCTTCCCCGATACGGCGATGCCGGACGCGGCCGACGACGGGCTGATTCGAACAAATCAAAACACCATCCGGATGAAAAAGCTGCATCTGAAGACAATGTTCCTCGCCGCCGCGCTGGCAGGCGCGTCCTGTGCCGCCGCCCAAGTCCCCGCGCCCGACCGCGCCGTCGGCCCCACGTTCACAAACCCTACGCCCGACTACCGCCTCAGCCCGTGCACCGGCATGACGCGGCAGGGCTGGATTGCCGCCGCACGATACCTACTCGAAGGCGCCTTCTCCTACGTCCGCACACCGGACGACCCGATGTATTTCCCAAAGCAGCTCGAAAAGACATACCCCCGCGACGACGCGCAGGTTCCCACCGCCAAGCTCGAAGGCCTCTGCCGCACGCTGTTCCTCGCCGTGCCACTCCTCCGGGAAGACCCGCGGCTCACCCTGAACGGCGTGGACGTCGCCGGATACTACCGCCGGCAGCTCGTCAACCTCACCGACCCCGCCAGCCCCGCGTTCATACCCCGCCAAAGCGGAGGCCCCGCCCAGCCCCTCGTCGAGTTCGGAGGCCTCGCCATATCCCTCTCCCTCATCCCCGACATCCTCTGGGACCCCCTCACCCAGGAGCAGAAGGACCGCCTCGCCGACACCATGCTCAGCTACGGCAACGGCCCCACCATACACTCCAACTGGATGTTCTTCAACGTCTTCGTCATCAGCTTCTTCAAGGAGCGCGGATACCCCGTCAACGAACGCCGCCTCAGGGAGAACCTCGACGGCATCCTCAAGCTCTACCGCGGAGGAGGATGGTACAACGACTCACCCGCGTACGACTATTACAGCATGTGGGCCTTCCAGACCTACGGTCCCCTCTGGGCAAGGCTCTACGGACACCTCTGCCCCGAATGCGCCGCGCAGTTCTTGGAGAACCAGCGCCCCCTCGCCGACAACTACCCCTACATGTTCAGCACCGACGGCAGGATGAACATGTGGGGCCGGAGCATACCCTACCGCTTCGCCGCCGTCACGCCCCTCGCACT
The DNA here is from genome assembly GCA_964466445.1 of uncultured Paraprevotella sp. GTDB lineage: Bacteria > Bacteroidota > Bacteroidia > Bacteroidales > Bacteroidaceae > Paraprevotella. The sequence continues at coordinate 4,206 of CAYXQT010000137.1, forward strand.
CCTCGGATTCCGCGAAGACCCCTCCGTCAACTACGGATGGCTGCGGCGCATCGCCTCCTCCACACTCCTCCAGTTCCTCCAAAACCCCGACTTCCTGCAGGACAACGTCCCCACGATGGGCTTCTACGGCCCCTTCGCCCCAGCCGTGCAGATCTACAGCTGCCGCGGTAGCGTCTACTGGTGCGGAAAGGCTTTCCTCAGCCTCCTCCTCCCGCCCGACAACCCCTTCTGGACTGCCGTGGAGAACAACGGCCCCTGGGAGAAGGAATTTAGGAAAGGACAGGTGTACAACAGGTTCCAGCCCGAAACCAACCTACTCGTCACCGACTACCCCGACTGCGGCGGAGCCGAGATGCGCTCGTGGTGCCACGTCAGGGTCGCCGACGACTGGCAGAAGTTCCGAAGCTCCGAGAACTACGACAAGCTCGCTTACCATACCGAGTTCCCCTGGATGGCCGACGGCCCGCGCGGCGAGGTCTCCATGAACTACGCCACCCTCAACGCGAAGGGCGAATGGGAAGTCCTCCGCCTCTACACCTTCCGCGGCTTCCAAGACGGCATATACCGGCGCGACGCCGAACTGGAGACTGACTCCACCCTGCGGTACCGCCTCGCCGACATACCACTCCCCGGAGGCGTACTGAGGGTCGACAAGGTCGTCAGCCCCTTCCCCACGAAAGTCCGCCTGGGACATTACGCCTTGCCCGAAACCGGGGGGAACCCCCTCTCCGAAGAGAAGTCCCCCGACGTGGAGGATGCCGTCATAATCCGTAACGGGACATACCGCCTGGCACTGATTCCCCTCCGCGGATGGGAAACGGTCGCCGCAAGCTATCCCGAAGGACTGCACCCCGTAAGCCGCAGGTGCGGGCTCGTCATGGCCGAGACGGAAGTGGAGAAGGACAAGGAGAAGCTCCTCGTCACCCTGATGCTCTGGAAGAAGGGCGACAAGGAGTTCACCAAGGAAGAACTGTCGCCCGTCAAGGAAGTGAAAGTGTCCGGCGACCTGAAAACCGTCGACATCACCTTCGCCGACAAGACCGTGAAGCGGGTCTCCTTCTGAACAGTCCCGGCGGCAAGGCACGCCCGCGGATCCGCGGCGCGGCTCTCGCGGAATCACTCCTGATGGGACTGCGTCGCGCGTGCCGCCGCAGTCTTCCGGAAGAGCTCCCTCCCGACGGCACGCGAGGGGCTTCTCGTACGGGAGGGAAACATGCCGGTCAGTCGTCAGTCGCCCAAGAAGACAGCGGTCGACAGCACGGAGAAGACGAAGCCCGTCGATACTAAGAAGACGGACGACCTCTCTCACATCCGGAGCAGACATGATGGTAAGTTTTAAGAAAGCAAGTTGGCTGTCCGTCGGACAATTAGGTTGATAAAATAAAAGTGATATATGAAAAAGCTCTGTTTGCGCATGAAGTGCCACGGCACTGCCGCGGCTTCCCTGATTCTCGCCCTCGCCCTGGCTTCCTGCCGTCCGGGGGAAAAAGACGGCGCCGTCCCCGGCGACGCCATGAAGACGGAAGACATATCCTGGGAGGAAAAACCCTCCACCGAGGGATGCAAGCTCGCCGCCGCCTGGCCGTCGGACCCCGGCGCCCTGACGGAAAACATACGGGAATGGATGAACGAACAGCTTGGAGGCACCTACACCGGAAGCCTGGACGACGGCAGGAAATTATTGGAATATTACGGGAAAGAACGGATGGAACAGGTGAGACGGGACATCGGGGAGATGGGGGAAAATACCGCCATGTCCGCCTCCGTCTATTACGTGCAGTTCAAAAGGGTGTTCGAGACGGGAAAGTTCATTACATACACGGCCGAGACGTACGAATATTCCGGCGGGGCACACGGCGGCGAAAGCCTGACGGGAGGCGTGTTCCGGAAAGCGGACGGACGACGGTTCGGATGGGACATGTTCACGGCAAGCGGCAAGGAGAAGCTGCGGGACATGATAAAAGGCGGGCTGAAAAGGAAATTCTTCAGGGCAGACAGCGACGAGGAGTTCTACGCCATG
>CAYXQT010000138.1:0-6189 GCA_964466445.1 uncultured Paraprevotella sp.
GTCATGGAAATCATTCAAACCGCCATCGAGGGCGTGGTGATTATCAAGCCCCGCCTGTTCAAAGACGCGAGGGGCTATTTCTTCGAATCCTTCTCGCAACGGGACTTCGACAGCCGGGTCTGCACCGTGCATTTCGTGCAAGACAACGAAAGCAGGAGCAGTTACGGGGTGTTGCGCGGCCTGCATTTCCAGAAACCGCCGCACGCGCAGAGCAAGCTGGTGCGCGTCGTCAGGGGCGCCGTGCTGGACATCGCCGTGGACATCCGCAGGGGGTCGCCCACATTCGGCCGCCACGTGGCGGCGGAGCTTACGGAAGACAACCACCTGCAGTTCTTCATCCCGCGCGGGTTCGCCCACGGTTTCAGCGTGCTCACGCCGGAAGTCGTCTTCCAGTACAAGTGCGACGACTTCTACGCGCCGGAGTGCGAGGGGGCAGTGGCGTGGGACGACCCCGACCTCGGCATCGACTGGCGCATCCCTTCCGACAAAATCATCCTTTCGGAAAAGGACAAGCGCCACTCCCGCCTGAAAGACGCGGAATGGCTGTTCGACTACGCCGAAGACTTGTACCGACAATAAAATACATCATGGATTTCAAAAGAAACATCGTCATCACCGGAGGGGCGGGCTTCATCGGCAGCCACGTCGTGCGCCTCTTCGTCAACAAATACCCGGACTATCGTATCGTCAACGTGGACAAGCTGACCTACGCGGGGAACTTAGCCAACCTGAAGGACGTGGAAGACCGCCCGAACTACGTTTTCGTCAAGGCGGACATCTGCGACTTCGGCAAGATGAGCGAACTCTTCCGGCAGTTCCGGGCGGACGGCATCATACATCTCGCCGCCGAAAGCCACGTGGACAGGAGCATCAAAGACCCTTTCACCTTCGCGCGCACCAACGTGATGGGGACGCTCACCCTGCTTCAGGCCGCCAAGGAGTATTGGGAATCCCTGCCGGAGGGCTACGGGGGCAAACGCTTCTACCACATCTCCACCGACGAGGTGTACGGGGCTTTGGAACTGACGCACCCGGAGGGTGTCGAGCCTCCCTTCACCACCGCGGCCTCCTCTTCGGAACATCATCTGGCCTACGGCAAGGAGTTCTTCCGGGAAACCACGAAGTATGACCCGCACAGCCCGTACTCGGCATCGAAAGCGGCCTCCGACCATTTCGTCCGCGCTTTCCACGACACCTACGGCATGCCGACCGTCGTGACGAACTGCTCCAACAACTACGGCCCGTACCAGTTCCCGGAAAAGCTGATACCGCTGTTCATCAACAACATACGCCACCGCAAGCCGTTGCCCGTGTACGGAAAGGGGGAAAACGTGCGCGACTGGCTCTACGTCGTCGACCACGCCCGCGCCATCGACGTGATTTTCCACGAGGGAAAGACGGCGGAGACGTACAACATCGGCGGCTTCAACGAATGGAAGAACATCGACATCGTGAAAGTCCTCATCCGCACGACAGACCGCCTGCTCGGCAACGCGGAAGGGCATTCGCTCGACCTGATTACCTACGTGACCGACCGCAAGGGACACGACCTGCGTTACGCCATCGACTCCACCAAACTGAAAGACGAGCTGGGCTGGGAACCTTCCCTGCAATTCGAGGAGGGCATCGAAAAGACCGTCCGGTGGTATCTCGACAACCAGGAGTGGATGGACAACGTGACGAGCGGAGACTACCGGAACTACTACGAAAGCATGTACGGGAACCGGTAACTCCCCGTTTCACCTTCCCCGAAATACTCGCGCCCCCGGAAACTGCAAGGGTTTCCGGGGGCGCGAGTATTTCCTGCCGACATAAAGGGCGGCCTCAGCTGCGGCTCACTTCCAATCCCTTTTCCGACAGGCTCATCTCCACGAAGCGGGCGCGGTCGTTCGCGGCCTCCTGCGTCAGTATCTTCCGGATGCGGGCCGCGGCCTCCTCGTCCTTGGCCGTCATGTAAAGGAAGCCTCCTCCGCCCGCGCCGGGCAACTTGTACCCTAAGCACAAGTCGCCGATTTTGTCCGCGACCGCACGGACGGCGGGGGGATTCGTCCCCTCGTCCAGACGGCAGTTCTGCGCCCACGACTTCCCGACCAGCCGCCCCGTCTCCTCGAAACTGTTCCGTTGTATGGCATCGTACATGTCCAAGGCATGCGCTTTCATCCGCCCCAACAACTCTAACCGCGCGGTCTCGTTCAGGAACATCCCCTTCACGATTTCCGCCAGAATGTGCTTGGCAGTGCGCGTGACACCGGTATAATACAGCAGATGGCACTTGCGGTATTCGGGCGCGGTGAACACGTAGTCGGGCAACCAGCGCACCAGAGGCTGTTGGCAAGCCCCCGGCTGGGTCTGAAGCAATTTCACGCCTTGCAGGATGCCGCCGTACTGATCCTGCCACCCTCCGCCCGTGGTGAGCAACTGTTCCAGCACGAGCGTGCGGTTGCCCGTTTCGTAACGGTCCCACCCCAGTCCGCAGAAGTCGTTGACGGCACCCAGCACCGTGGAAGCCAGGATGGAACTCGTGCCCATGCCGGAACCGGCAGGCAAGGCAGACAGCAACGTGATTTCGATGCCCGCGCCGAACGCTTCCAACTGCTTCTCTAACGACGCATGGACTTCCGCGCAGAAGTCGGGGTGGAAACCGGCCAACGCCAACGCCGCCTTCGGGATGGAGAAAGGAGACCCCACTTTCCGGAAGTCCGCGAGTTCCTCGTAAGTCCGCACCACTTCCATCGCGCCCAAGTCGATGGAACGCATCACGACATGGCGTTCCCGGCAGGGCTTCACGTACACCTGCAACGGGGGTTGCCCGTTCAGTTCCACGGAGAGGTTCACCACGTTCCCGCCCTCCATCAGGCTGTAAGGCGGCGTGTCCGTCCATCCCCCGGCGAGGTCGATGCGCACCGGACTGCGCCCCCACACGATTTGGTCGGCATAGACCGACAGCCGCGGCGACTGCCGATCCGCACAGGCCGCACCGGCCAGCATCTCGCGCATCAGCCCGAAAGCCCTCTCCTCGTATTCCTGCCCGTCTTCGCCTTTCAAGTCCGTCACGCGGGCGCGGAACATCGCGTCGCTGACGCGCGTCAGCCCGTCGGCACTCTCCGGCAACGCCTCCGGCAGGGGCAAATCTCCCTCCGCGTAGCCGCGAGCCACTTCGTCCAGATTCAACTGGTAGAACACACTGCGCTCGTGATGGGCGGCCAGCATAGGCAGGTTCGCCTTGCGGAACACCTCGCGCTGACGCGTCAGGCGGCGCAGGTCGGCGCACTCCGACAGTTCGTCCGCCGACAGCTTGCGTGCCGACAGCCATACCTTCCGCCCTTCTTCCAGTTCCGGCTCGGTGGTCATCCAGCGCATCGCCAAGCCCAGTTCCCCCACGTCGGCGCAGAGGGGGAAGAGGCGTGCCGTCTGCAAGTCGTCGCTCCCCTCTATGTCATCGGGAGTCAGTTCCCGCTCGGAAAGCCATGTCCCCACGGGCTCGCCCTGATATGCCGTCCGTCCGTCCGAAAGGCCGCCGCGGAACGTGTCGTCGAAGCCGTAGGGACGGGCGGCAAAAGCCCCCTCGCCCACCGGCACCACGTCGATGCACGTCCCCGCCGCCAACCTCAGCGGCCAATGGTTTTCAGGCACTCCCGTGACGATGTTGCGGCACGCCAGCGTCCATCCGCTCCCCACGAAGCTGTTCTCTATCCAAAGTTCGGAATTGTGGGGCTCCAACGTCACTTCCACTTCGGCGTTCTGCACGAACATGGCGGGATGAGGCTTGGCCTTGCGGTGCATGATTTCCCGCTGGTCGGTCACGATGTTCTGCACGGCGAGCGTGGAGGAAATCAGTTCGCGGCTCGTGCCGTAATGGTAGAAACTACCGCCCTCCAAGGGCAGGACGGCCACCGTCAGCGCGTTCACTTCCGGGTCGTCCGACACGGGACGGTCGCCCAAGGCCACGCCGAACCCCGAATACAGGTCGTAGAACGACGGCCGCCCGTCGCGGCGAGAACGTTCCGCCAATACCTCCACCGCCCGGTCGCTCAGCAACCATACGCCGATGTCCATCAGGAACAAGTGCCTGCTCATCAGCTCGCCCAACTCCGCCACGCCGGGTTTCTGCAACATGAAAGCCAGCCGCCCCGGTGTCTTGCGGTCTGACACGAACACGCCGTGGTTCCGGGCAAGGCTCGGATCGGCCCACAGCCCGTAGCACACCACGTCGGCTTCGGGGATGTCCTGCAAGGGACGGGCGGTGCGGACGTACACGTCGCCGCTCGCCACCAGCGTGTGCAGCGACTGCGGCGCGTGCTCCATGATTTGCTCGTACAAAGGCAACTGCAACGACAACAGGTCTTGGTCGAGGCGTTGCCCCCGCTTCCAGCGGAACACGGGCACGGGTGTCAGTATCTTCCCCGACGGCGCGTAGGCGGGCAACCGGCGGCTCCGCCCTCCGGCATGCAACAGGATGCGTTTCTCGCGCGACAGCCATGCCGCGAACGTCTCTCCCCTGTCCGCTTCGGATGCCTTGCAGGCCTGCAACAGCCACGCCGTCCCTCCGCCCGATCCCAACTTGTGCCCCGCGGGGTCGGACGTGCAGAACCACTCGTCGCGGTCGGCACGTTCTATCTCATGGAAGCACGCCACCAGGTTCGGCGGGAGCGACAGCAACTTCTTCATGTTCCTTATACCTTATATATATAGGACTTCCGCCGACGGCGGACCGGCGGGTCACGATGTCTGGTGGTTGATGCAGATGCCTTTCAGATACCATTCGTACAGGCGGTGTATCCCCTCGTCGATTTCCACCTTGTGGTGCCAGCCGAGGCGGTGCAGTTTCGTCACGTCCGTCAGCTTCCGCATCGTGCCGTCCGGCTTGGCGGCATCCCAGCGCAGTTCTCCCCTGAAGCCGATTTCGGCCTTGATTTTCTCCGCCACTTCGCGTATCGACAGCTCCTTGCCCGTCCCCACGTTGACGTGGCAGTTGCGGATGTCCCGCTCGCCCGGCTCGTAAGTGTCCTTGAAGTCCACGTTGAGCAACACGTGCACGCTGGCATCCGCCATCTCCTCGCTCCAAAGGAACTCGCGCAACGGCCTGCCCGTCCCCCACAGCGTCACGGCTTCCGGCGTGATGCCGTAGTGCGCCAGCACGTCGAGGATATCCTTTTCCGCGGAAGAATCGTCCGCTGTCCGCCGTCCGCCGCCGTCCGTCACGCTCACGGGGCGCAGTCCGACATCCTTGCGCACCGCCTCCCAATCGCCCTCGTCCAGGCACTTGGCCAGATGTATCTTGCGCATCATGGCCGGCAGCACGTGGCTGTTCTCCAAGTGGAAGTTGTCGTTCGGCCCGTAGAGGTTCGTCGGCATCACGGCGATGTAGTTCGTCCCGTATTGCAGGTTGAAGCTCTCGCACATCTTCAGTCCCGCTATCTTGGCGATGGCGTAAGGCTCGTTGGTGTATTCTAACGGCGAGGTGAGGAGCGCGTCCTCCCTCATGGGCTGCGGTGCCTCGCGCGGGTAGATGCACGTGCTGCCCAGGAAGAGCAACTTCTTCACTCCGTGGCGGAAGCTCTCGCCGATGACGTTCTGCTGTATCTGCAGGTTCCGGTAGATGAAGTCCGCGCGGTAGCGCAGGTTGGCCATGATGCCCCCCACGTGCGCCGCGGCGAGCACCACGGCGTCCGGCCTCTCTTCGTCGAAGAACGCCCGCACCGCCGCGCCGTCCAGCAGGTCCAGCTCCGCGTGTGTGCGCCCCGTCAGGTTCTTGTACCCCCTTTGTTCCAGGTTGTTCCAGATGGCGGAGCCCACCAGCCCGCGGTGTCCCGCCACGTATATCTTGGCATTCTTGTCCGTCATGGCTTCCTACTCCTTGTCCATTTCGGCTTTCAGGTGCAGTTTCCTCACGAACTTCATGTCGTGTTCCGCCATGATGCGCACCAGTTCGGGGAAAGGTGTCTTCGTGGGGTTCCAGCCCAGCAGTTCCCTCGCCTTCGCCGGGTCGCCCAGGAGCATGTCCACCTCGCACGGGCGGAAGTATTTCGGGTCTACCTCCACGAGCACCCGTCCCGTGGCCTTGTCCACGCCCTTCTCGTCCACGCCGCCGCCCGTCCATTCCAGCTCCACGCCCAGGCAGTGGAACGCCAGCGTGCAGAACTCGCGCACGGTGTGCATCTCGCCCGTGGCGATGACGAAGTCCTCCGG
>CAYXQT010000139.1:0-6177 GCA_964466445.1 uncultured Paraprevotella sp.
CGCGCGACGGACGTGCCGGGGCCGAAGATGGCCGCCACGCCCGCCTTGTACAGGAAGTCGTAGTCCTGCGGGGGGATGACACCGCCCGCGATGACCATGATGTCGTCGCGTCCCAACCTCTTCAGTTCTTCGATGACTTGCGGGATGAGCGTCTTGTGTCCGGCGGCGAGGGAACTTACGCCCAGTATGTTCACGTCGTTCTCCACGGCCTCGCGTGCGGCTTCGGACGGGGTCTGGAACAGCGGCCCCATATCGACGTCGAAACCGCAGTCGGCATAGCCCGTGGCGCACACTTTTGCACCCCGGTCGTGGCCGTCCTGCCCCATCTTGGCTATCATGATGCGCGGTCGGCGGCCTTCCGTCCGTGCGAACTCCTCCGTCAGCCTGCACGCTTCGGCGAAGTCGGCATCCGCCTTGCTTTCCGATGAATACACGTTGGAAATGGTTCTGATTACGGCTTTGTATCTGCCCACGACGGCTTCGCAGGCATCTGAAATCTCCCCCAATGTGGCACGTGCACCGGCGGCTTTCACCGCCAGGTCGAGCAGGTTGTCCTTGCTCTTCTTGCCCTCGCTGAACTCGCGGACGCATGCGGTGATGGCGGCCAGTGCTTTCTTCACCTCTTCCTCGTTCCGGTTCGCTTTCAGCTTCTTCAGGTTCTCCTCCTGTTGCAGGCGCACGGCGGTGTTGTCCACTTCGAGGATGTCGATGGGGTCTTCGTGCTCCAGCCGGTATTTGTTCACGCCCACGATGGTCTGCGCGCCGGAGTCGATGCGTGCCTGCGTCCGGGCCGCCGCCTCCTCGATGCGCATCTTGGGCAGTCCCGTCTCGATGGCTTTGGCCATGCCTCCCAGCTTCTCTATCTCAAGGATGTGCTCCCAGGCCTTGTGCGCGAGTTCGTCCGTCAGCGTCTCCACGTAGTAGGAGCCGGCCCACGGGTCGATGTGCCTGCACACCTGCGTCTCGTTCTGTATGTAGATTTGCGTGTTGCGGGCGATGCGGGCGGAGAAGTCCGTGGGCAGGGCGATGGCCTCGTCCAGCGAGTTGGTGTGGAGCGACTGGGTGTGCCCCAGGACTGCGGCCATCGCCTCGATGCACGTCCGTCCCACGTTGTTGAACGGGTCTTGCTCCGTGAGCGACCAGCCCGAAGTCTGCGAGTGGGTGCGCAACGCCATGGATTTCGGGTTCTTCGCGCCGAAGCCTTTCACTATCTTGGCCCACAGTAGCCGTGCCGCACGCATCTTGGCGATTTCCATGAAATGGTTCGTGCCGACGGCCCAGAAGAAGGACAGCCGGGGCGCGAACGCGTCGATGTCGATGCCCGCGTCCACCCCGGCGCGCAGGTAATCCATGCCGTCGGCCAGCGTGTACGCCAGTTCGATGTCCGCCGTGGCGCCGGCTTCCTGCATGTGGTAGCCGGAGATGGAGATGGAGTTGAACTTAGGCATGTTCTTCGAGGTGTACTCGAAGATGTCGGCGATGATTTTCATCGAGAACGAGGGCGGGTAGATGTAGGTGTTGCGCACCATGAACTCCTTGAGGATGTCGTTCTGTATGGTGCCCGCCATTTCTTCCGGCTTCACGCCCTGTTCCAGTCCGGCGTTGATGTAAAAGGCCAGAATGGGGAGCACCGCGCCGTTCATTGTCATGGAGACGGACATCTTGCCGAGGGGAATGCCCTCGAAGAGCGTCTTCATGTTCTCCAACGAGCAGATGGACACGCCCGCCTTGCCCACGTCGCCCACCACGCGCTCGTTGTCCGGGTCGTAGCCGCGGTGCGTCGGAAGGTCGAAGGCCACGGACAGGCCTTTCTGCCCGCTCGCCAGATTGCGGCGGTAGAAGGCGTTGCTCTCCTCGGCAGTGGAGAACCCGGCGTACTGCCGGATAGTCCACGGGCGGAACGGGTACATCATGCTGTACGGGCCGCGCAGGAACGGGGGGATGCCCGCCGCGAAGTCGAGGTGTTCCATCCCTTCCAGGTCTTCCTTGGTGTAGACCGGCTGTATGTCGATTTGTTCGGGTGTCTTCCAGTCGGCGGTGATGCCGTTCTCCTTCTGCCATTCCCGCCCGTCCTTCCGGCCGAAGCCGGAGAATATGTCGATGTCTTTGAAATTCCGTCTCATTTGATACCCAATTTTGCGTTATACTCTTGCAACGTCCGGAGCTGGTCGGCGCGGACGTGGATGAAGTTCTCTATGCCCGCGGCTTTCAGGTCTTCCATGCACGCCGGTGCGCCCGCCACGACGAACATGGCGCGGCCGCTTAGGGCTTTGAAAGCCGGGACGGCGTATTCGGCGTACTCGTCGTCGGAGGAGCAGAGCACCACGATGTCGGCACCCGCTTTCACGGCGGCTTCCACGCCCTCTTCCACGGTGGCGAAGCCGAGGTTGTCCGTCACCTTGTAGCCCGCGCAGGCCAGGAAGTTGCAGCTGAACTGGGCACGCGCCTGCCGCATCGCCAGATTGCCGATGGTGAGCATGAAGGCGACTGGTTGCCGTCCCGCCCGCTCCGTCTGCAAGCGCAACGCCTCGAAGTCGGATGCCAGACGGCTCGTTTCCAACTTGGCGAACGGCGTTTCGCGACCGTCGCCGCAACAGCATGGGGCGGACGACGGCACTTTCCCCTCGCTCTTCTCGTTAAAGTTGGGGAACTGGTTCGTGCCGAGGATGAACTCCTTGCGCTTGGCGGCATCGGCGTGCCGCTTGGCGTCGGTCTCGTTCACGGCTTTCTGGACGCTGCCGGCCTTGAGGGCGGCCAGGAACCCTCCCTCTTCCTCCACGGCGAGGAACAGTTTCCACGCCTCTTCCGCGAGGGAGTGTGTCAGCTTCTCGATGAAGTAGGAGCCGCCGCCCGCGTCCACTATCTTGTCGAAGTGGCTCTCTTCCTGAAGCAGGAGTTGCTGGTTGCGGGCGATGCGCTCGGCGAAGTCGGTGGGTGTCTCGTAAGGAGCGTCGAACGGCGTCACCACGATGGAGTCCACGTTGGCGAGCGCCGCGCTCATCGTCTCCGTCTGCGAGCGCAACAGGTTCACGTAGCTGTCGAACACCGTCATGTTATATGTGGTGGTCGTGGCATTGACGTACATTTTGCATGCGCAGTTGCATGCTTTGTCTTCGCCCGTATTCGGGCAGTCCTCGCGCGGGCAGACGGGGGTGTACCGTTTCACGATGTTCGCCCATAGTAGGCGTGCGGCGCGGAACTTGGCGATTTCCATGAAATAGACTCCGCCGATGCCGAAGTTGAACTTTATCTTCTTGGCGGCGAGGGCGGACGGGATGCCCGCCTCCGTCATCAGGTTGAGGTATTCGTTGCCCCACGCCAAAGCGTAGCCCAGCTCCTGATAGACGTAGGCACCGGCGTTGCAGAGCGTGTCGGCGTTGACGCAGACGCAACGCATTTTCGGGAACGGGGCGAGGATACCCGTGATTTCGGCGAGGCTGTCTATCAGCGGAGTCGTGTCCTTCCCTTTGGACAGCATTTTCTGCATCGGGTCGAAGTCGATGCTGCCCGCGAGCGCGGCGCGGTCGTACCCCTTTCCGTCGAAGTACGCCGTCAGGAGGCGGGCCAGCTGCACGGTGTGCCTTTGGCAGGTGCCGAAGTTCAGCTCCACCGCATCGGCCTTTATGCCGTCCAGAAGAGTGGAGACAAAGGCGGCATCGACTCCTTGGGCGGGAATGTGGAATCCTATCGAAGTCACGCCCTTGTTCAGGATGTCGAGGGCTTTCGCGTTCGCCTCCTTGGGATTGTCCGCCCAAATGTCCTGACGGACGTACCAGCGGTTATTGTCCTTCTTGTTTCCCCGCAAGTAGGGGAACTCGCCGGGAAGCGCGTCGGTCTGCGTCAGGCCTTCCACGTCTTCCCGTCTGTAGAACGGCTCCATGCTGAAGCCCTCGTGGGTTCGCCAGACCAGTCTTTTCTGGAAGTCCGCGCCCTTGAGGTCGGCTTGTATCTTGTCGAGCCATTCCTGCCGCGTGGGCACGGCGAAGTCGGAGAAAAGTTTTTCTTTACTATGTGCCATAGCAATGTTGTTAAATACGTATTTTTACAGTCGGGCAAAAGTAGCAAATCTTTCGTACAAGCGCAAAAAAACGGACGCGAAAAGGCGGACGTTGTGTTTTTTTTGACTACTTTTGCGGCGGTACGGGAAGTGCTCGGGGAAAGTCCCTTTCCATATATAATAATGTATTCTATATATAATAATGTATAAAGATGAACTGGCTTGAGCAACTTTTGTTTGATTCCGATTCCATCGCCCACGTCGTCTTGCTGTACACGGCGGTGATCTCCATGGGCATCTACCTTGGAAAGGTCAAGATTTTCGGCATTTCCTTGGGCGTGACTTTCGTCTTGTTCGCCGGTATCCTCGCCGGGCACTTCGGCTTCACCGGAACGCTCTCCACGCTGAACTTCCTTCAGGACTTCGGGCTTATACTCTTCGTCTACTGTATCGGCTTGCAGGTGGGGCCGGGCTTCTTCGAGTCGTTCAAGAAGGGCGGCGTGACGCTCAACTTGCTCGCCTGCGGCATCGTGGTGCTGAACATCGCGGTAATGCTCATCCTGTATTTCTGCGTGTTCGACACGAACGACCCGAACAACTTGCCCATGATGGCGGGCGTGCTGTGCGGGGCGGTGACGAACACGCCGGGACTGGGAGCCGCCACCGAGGCACTCTCGCAAGTATTCCCCGACGGGCAACCCGTGCCGCAAATTGCCTCGGGCTACGCCTGCGCCTACCCTCTCGGAGTGGTGGGCATCATAGCCGCCACCGTGGCCATCCGTTATCTCTGCCGCATCTCGACGAAGGAGGAGGAAGACCGTATCCTGGCGCAACAGGCGGAGAACCCCCACGCCAAGCCGCACCGGATGACCCTGAAGGTGATGAACGTCGCTCTCGATGGGAAGACATCGTTGCAAGTGCGCGACTTTCTGGGGCGCAACTACGTCTGCTCGCGCGCGCTCCACGAGGGTCACGTGAGCATACCGAACCGCGACACGCGGTTCTACGTGGGTGACCACCTCTTCATCACGTGCGCCGAGGACGATGCAGAGGCCATCATCGCCTTTATCGGTCCGGAGGACTTCGTCGACTGGGAGGAACAGGACGTGCCTCTGGTTTCGAAGAGCATCGTCATCACCCAGCCGAAGATGAACGGCAAGACTTTCGGGCAGATGCATTTCAGTTCCGTCCACGGCGTGAACGTGACGCGCATCACGCGCTCCGGCATGAACCTCTTCGCCGACCGTAACCTGCGCATGCAGGTGGGCGACAAAATCGTCGTGGTGGGGCCGGAAGACGCGGTAGACCGCGTGGCGAGCCTCATGGGCAACTCCGTGAAACGGCTCGACCACCCCAACTTGGTGACCATCTTCGTCGGCATCCTCGTCGGCATCGTCTTCGGGAGCATCCCGTTCGCCATCCCCGGCGTGCCCACGCCCGTGAAGCTTGGTCTGGCCGGGGGGCCGCTCATCGTGGCCATCCTCATCGGACGCTTCGGTTACAAGTTCCATCTGGTGACGTATGTCTCCACGAGCGCCAACTTCATGTTGCGCGAGTTCGGGCTGGCATTGTTCCTCGCCAGCGTGGGGATTAAGGCGGGGAAGAACTTCGCCGAGACGGTAGTTACCGGCGACGGGCTGGCTTACGTGTGGACGGGCTTCCTGATTACCGTCGTCCCGATATTGGTGATAGGTTTGGTGGCGAGGCTTCGCTTCAAGCTGAACTACTTCACCATCATGGGACTGATTGCGGGTAGCACTACCGACCCTCCCGCCCTGGCCTTCGCTAACCAGTCGTCCAACACCGACGCACCCGCTGTGGGCTATTCCACCGTCTATCCCCTGACGATGTTCCTGCGCATCCTGACGGCACAGCTGATAGTGCTGTTGCTCTGCGGCGCGTCCTAACCCTGCGTTCGCGGACAGGGAAAAAGCGGTAGGGGCTCGTGCCAAACGCACGAGCCCCTACCGCTTTTGTCTTTTCATCCTCGATCCGTTAACAATCGCTCTCTTGGTGAGAGGGCGATTGCCGTTCCGCAAATCCGCGTCTCACAAGAGGCATTTACAGCGGATATAAGCAAGAGAAAGGCTCTCTTTTTTTCACGAACGTTTTGAAATTTGTTTTTGTTTGTTATACAGCGTCCTGAAAAAACAACATGTTGCATGACAACACGTTGACGC
>CAYXQT010000140.1:0-6123 GCA_964466445.1 uncultured Paraprevotella sp.
CCTTGCCTATCATCCGGTCGTGCGCCTGCCACACCTCTCCGAAGCTCCCGCTACCCTTGCGTTCTTTCAGTATATAGCGGTCTTTTATTATAGTTCCGGTTCTTATTTCTGCCATGGTCTGCTATTGATTTGGTGTGGCGGCTGTGTCGCCGGGGTTTCCATTCTTCCGGAGGCTGTCTGGAGTAGATTTGTCCCTTCGCTTTATTCGCGTAAGGGAGTTGTCGGGTTCCTGTTTCACTGTCGTTCCTTGTTTTTTTATTACTGTCGAGCTGTCTTTTTTCTCCTTGTCCTGTTGTCTGACCCGGGTAGATATGGTCGGTTTGGTATCGGAAGTGGAATCTTGGCTTTCCCTCTTCCTCCCGTTGGCGGAAGAGTCCGTTTCTCCTCCCGCCGTCCTGCCGATGGAATCTTCTTCGCTTACGCTGTCCGCGGTTGCCACGAGCGCGGAATCCACGCGGGATTGTTTCCCGCCGTCGTCCCCGTTGCCGTCTCCTCCGCGGAGGAACAGCAAGGACGCGGCCGCCACCACGGCAAGTGCCACGACGGACAGCATGATAATCGGCTTTTCCTTGCCGAGTCCGTGTCTGCCGCGTCCGTCGCCGGGGTCTGCGGGGGCGGGAGGCCATTCGCTTTCCGGCCCGTCGGTAATCTGGCACAGGATGGCGGTGACATTGTCGTACCATCCGCCCCTTTCCGCCGCCTCCCAGAGTGCTTCGCGGCACTCTCTCATCGAGCCGGCGTGCGCACGGATGATGTCCTCCAGATTCTCTTCCGGGAACGGCTGTCCCGTCGTCTCGTCGAAGGTCTTGCGGTCCCGCAACACCCCCGAGAGGCCGTCGCTGCAAAGGAGGATGATGTCGCCCCTGCCCACGTTCACCGTCTTGCTTTCCGGTTTCGCCTCCCCGGACGGGTCGCCGAGACTCCGCGTGATTATGTTGTTCTGGGGATGGTCGAACGTCTGTTCGTATGTCAGCACTCTCCTGTCGACCAGCTCCTGGACGTAAGAATGGTCTTTGGAAACGAGCCGTATGCCGGACTTGTCATTGAAGATGTACGCCCTGCTGTCGCCGCACCAGCTCACGGACAGCTCGTTGCCGTAGAGCCACGCCATGATGATGGTGCTTCCCATTCCCTCGCAGCCGCGGTTCCGTGAAGCCTCGGACTTTATGTTCCTGTCGGCCTTCCTGATGACGCTTTCGAGATATTTCTCCCTCGACTGGCTCGTGTCGAACGCCTGTTCCCCGACGGCATTGGCGGAGAACTCCTCCTTCACCGTGTCGATGGCTATCTTCGACGCCACTTCCCCGGCGTTCATGCCGCCCATCCCGTCCGCCACCGCCATGAGCATCCCGAGCCGTCCGAGCCGGATTGCTTCATCTTGTGCGGCCTTTCCGGCGGCATTGTCGTCGGTCAGGTCTTCCTTTATGAAAAAGTCGTCCTCGTTCCCGTCCCTTGCCGCGCCGGGCGAATATTTCCCGGCCGCGTCGGTGTAGTACGCCAATCTGAACGACACCTTTTTCTCCTGTCTCATTTCCTTTTGCCTTTCTTTTTATGTGTGCCGTCGTTCCCTTCCTCTTTTGTCCCGCCTATCGGGGTAAGGGCCTCCGGCTTCCTTTCTTGCCCGACGAACGGGAAGTCGAGAACCCAGCCTTCGCCGTCCGGGACTATTACTCCGCTTAACGTGAAAGTTATCTGCCCTATGCCGGTCTGCACCGGCGACACGTAGATGCCGCCATACACCGTCCCCGTCACGTCCGGCTTCTCTACCGGGAGAGGCTTCCCGTCCGCGGGGACTTCCATCTCCCGGGGGACGCTGTTGTACCTGACCGAATCGCTTCCCGTCCCGTCCGGGGCAGGCGTTATCCAGACCATCCAGCCCTTCTTCTTGCCGGGAACCGTGTCGGGTCTCAGCCCGTCGGAGATTTGGGCGGAATCGCCGAGACAGCTTAAGTGTCTTGTGAGCTTCGTCCCGCGGGCGAGGTCGGCGGCGGAACGCTTCAGTCCGCCCGCGCGTCCGGGCCGGGTCATTTCGGTAGCGGTCACCGAAGGCTTGTATTTGCCTTCATGCTCCTCGAAGTCCTTGTCGCATGTCCAGGGAGAAAGCGCGGCGGTCGGGAAAACCAGCCCGCGTTCGGTTTCCACTCCCAGGAAAGGGACGATGCTGAAGTAATCTTTCCCGCCCCGTCCGAAGCTCTGGCCGTTCACGGTGTCGCGCAGCTCGTAAGACTGGCTGATTCTCACGAACGCCCCCGACAAGGCCTCGTCGATTACCTGCTGGTTGTTCGTGCGGAGCGAGAAACTGAACATTTGTGCGTTGGCCGGCAATGTAGCCGACACAAATAAAACCGCAAGTGTCGTCTTAGGTTTCATATTCTTTATTTTTTATGGATTAATGACGCTTATCGGGACGATAAAGCCCGTGTTCCGCCCGGCAATCGCGGAGATTATGCCGACTACCGAGTAACTCCCGTCCTCGTCCTGCAGGAGAGCCGGGGCGCCCGAGCACCCGTGTTCGATGTTCGTCTCCGAGGTCAGTATCACGCCATTGTTGAGGCCGTCAATGCCGACCGTGGCCGTGCTTGAGACGGGAGTGATTGATGTCGCGGAGTGGGCACCCAGCCCGAGCGGGAAGCCCAGCACCGTGAGCTTCGTCCCTCTTTCCAACGAGGTGCTTGCCGCCTTGTCGAACTTAAGGCCGCCCGCCTTTCCGACGTGGACGTAAGCGAAATCGGCACTCCCGTCGCCACTTATGGACATCCTCAGTCCGTCGTCAATTACCCGCATCTGGTCTCCGGAACGGTTGGTGGCGAACTGGTTGCTCGTGAAGTTCATTCGCGTGCCGGAAGAGGATATTGCGGTGAAGTGCGCCCTGACTTTGCCCCCGTTGTTCATGATGACGTTGAGCTGGGCCATGTCCTCGTCTATTTCGCCGCCGCTCATCCAGAAGTTCCATGCCTCTATGACGTGGCGCGCGGTGACGAATACGCCGTTGTCGAGAAGGAAGCCGGTGCCGCTCCACCTCGGCGACTTGTCGTTGGAGCAGTCCAGCGTGCCGCTCTCGCCGTTCGGGAGCGTGACGTCGATGGACGTAGTATATATGTAGAACACGTTCGGCAGGCAGTCGCTGACGGCCTCCTTGTCGATGCCCCCGGCGGACACGGCGACTTTCCGCTGCTTTTTGGCTACTATGTTCAGCTGTTTCTTCAGACTGTCCGAGGTTGCTTTCAGCTTCTCGCGATCCGCCGCCGCGACGTTCAGCAGGGAATCCCGCAGGGACTTCTCTTCTTCAAGGCGTTTCTCGTTCAAGGCAATCAGGTTCTTCTGCTCCTGGTTTTCCAAGTACAGCCTGCGCAAGAAGTACGAGCCGACAAGGCATCCCGCGACGAGGCACGCGGCCAGTACCGTGACGGCTGTCTTGTACGGCCTCAAGGCCTGCCGACGGAAGAGGTCGAGGCGGGCCGTCATCCCGATGCTCTTGACAAGCCCCTTGTCTCCGGCCGGGGCGATGAAGCCCAGCTTCGGGCCGTTGGTGGACAGCTGTATCTCGTCCCCGCTCTGAAGATACCATTCGTTGTCTATCCTGTGCCCGTTCAGGTACGTGGAGTTGGTCTTGGAGAGCTGCACGAGCTTCCAGTTGTCGCCGTCCCTGACGATGGCGGCGTGCCGCCGGCTCACGGTCGTGAACTGCTCGTCGAACCGGACCTGACAGCGGGGATCCCGTCCGATTTCTATCTCGTCGATTATGATTCTCTGCGACTCGCCCGCCTTGTGGTACTTCGACGACACCTTGTGTTCCAAGATGTAGAACCGTCTGCCGTTGCCGCCGAAGACGGACTTCATGCCGGAACCCACGGAACCGGCGAACGAACGTTTGTAACTTGTTGGTTGTGCCATGTCTGTTTGTCCTTTAATATCCTTCTACCCTTAGTTTCACGTCTCCGATGGAAATGATGTCCCCGACATTGATTGTCAGGCCGTTCATCGGGACTTCCCTCGACCCGATGAAAGTCCCGTTGGTGGATGCCCTCCACTTCGCGGATGCGGACGCGTCCCACTGCCCGTCCCGCAACAGCCACGTGCCTTTGGCGGAATTGAACTCCAGCGTGCAATGCCTGCGCGAGACGTATGAACTCTCGGTCTCTTTTATGGGGATGACGTTCCGGATGCCGTCATCGTCGCGGCCTACGGTCAGGACTTTCCTGCCGACGGCTTCCGACAGCTCGTTCAGCCTGTAGACTTTCCCGTATTCCTCGCCCTGCATCACGCGCAAGGCCATCCCGCTCTTGACCTGCGGGACGGCGTGCGGCGTTTCCTTGACCATCCCCGTGTGCGGGACGAGCGGAATCGCCGCCTCCGCCGTCTGGATGCGCATGTGGAAGTCCGCTTTGAGGCATCCTTCGATTAACGGCATCCACTCTCGGCGGGAGAGGCTTGTCTCGAGCAGGCTTCTGTCCCAGTCTTCCGCCTTTCCGCGCTTCACGTACCGGTACAGGTCGCCCTCGTCGTCGAGCTTCCCGAAAGGCAACGCGCCGGTTATCAGCTGGAACATCATGACACCGAAGGAGAACAAGTCCGTCGTGGGAAGGACGGTGGCATCGCCCCGCCGCGGGTTGACCTGTTCGGGAGGCATGTAGGCATACGTGCCGAACACTTCTTTCGGCACGCCCGTCAGTCCCCTTTCCGTCAGCCTCTTGTTCCTGTCCCCGGCGATGCCGAAGTCCGTCAGGGCCATCCTGCCGTCGGATTTGACCAGCACGTTCTCGGGCTTCAAGTCCCGGTGCACCTTGCCGTTGGCGTGGAGCGACTTCAGCCCGAGCAACACCTCGGACGCGGCCTTCGGGAGGTCTGCGGTCCCTTTCTCGACACTGCGGAGCAAATCGCCGCCCGGGCAATATTCCATCAGGATGTACGGGTTGCCTTCCACGCTCCCCTTGCCGAACGACTGCACGAGATAATCGCTTGCTATCCGCCCCGTCTCGTATTCCTGGTCGAACCGTCTGAGGAGCTTCTCCCGCTCCGCGGCCTCGACAGTCCACAGCTTAAGCAGCTTCAGGGCGAAGACCTTGCCGTCGGATGTCCGTCTGACGCGGAACACCTTGCCGAACGTGCCTTCGCCGAGAGACCGTTCGACGTAATATTTCCCGTCGACCGACGACCCCGGTGGAAAGTCGCACCTGTTGCAACTGATGAATCCGTGCATTTTTTCAACCCTTGAACTCGAATTCCCTGTTGCCGAGGACGATGACATCTCCGCTGTTGAGCCTGACTTTCCCGCCCACGCGGATGAAAGTCGTCCTGAGTTCGCTCCGGTTCTCTATGTACCAGCCGCCGTCCTCGAAAGTCAGCACCGCCTGTTCTTTCGACGTGATGGTGTTGTTGTTGGGATCCGTGTTGGAGCGGTTCAGTATAATCACGTCGCCGGTATAAGTGACGGGATTATAGTCGATGTCTTCACCCTCCCAGGCGACAGGCCTGAGCGTGCAGAACTTGTTGGCTTGACCGGGACCCGATACCGGGCCGCCCATGACTGTTCCCATCGCGGGTCGCGGGATGTGCCTTGGCACGGGGGATTGGCCATTGGCAGGATGTCCGCAAGAGGGACAGAATTTGGCATCGGCGGCGATGTCCGCCCCGCACGACTTGCATCTGACCCCTTGTTTCAAGGTCGGCGGCTGTTGCAGTTCGTGGTCGCAGTTCGGACAGACAGTGGAATCGTCGCTGACCGGGTATCCGCATTTGGGGCATGTCTTGGGCACGGCACCGGGAGAGGGGCCGCCGAAGACGGCACTTTCCGCAACGGTGCTTTTCATCCTGTCGGACGAGGGCATCGTAGGTTTGTGGGACGACGCGATGGCATCGTCGCCCAGACTTCCGTGGCATTTCTCGCAGTTCGTCTTTCCGTCGGGGTTTTCCCAACCGCAGTTTTTACAACGCATAAGTTCTTTTGTTTGTCGTTTTGTTTTTTTCTTTTTAAGGGAAGCCCCTTTTTTTATTAATACCAGATTGCGTGTCGAGGTAAACAGATTTTG
This sequence comes from uncultured Paraprevotella sp., assembly GCA_964466445.1. GTDB lineage: Bacteria > Bacteroidota > Bacteroidia > Bacteroidales > Bacteroidaceae > Paraprevotella. The sequence continues at coordinate 6,030 of CAYXQT010000140.1, forward strand.
CCGAAAAAAATATGGGGCATGCCCCGTCAGGTTGCCCTGCCGACCTCCGACACTTCGGATTACAAAGTTATCAGTTTTACTTTTTACCCCCCCC
>CAYXQT010000141.1:0-6123 GCA_964466445.1 uncultured Paraprevotella sp.
CACTACGGTCACGTTCACCTTGCTCATGTTTTCCGTCACCACGGTCGTCAGTTCCGACGTGGCGGTGATGTTGCTTTCAAACGCCTTTATGTCGAGCACGCGCGAGAGGTCGGCGTTGGCGGACGTGCCGAGGTTGATGCGGTTGAATACGTCGTTGAGCCCCGTCTGCTTCCCGTTGAACAAGTCGTCGACCTTGACCACGACGGTACCGGAGTCCGGCGCCACCGCCTCTACTTTCAGGACGGCGACGAGCGGGTTGATGTAGTTGTCCGCCACGGACAAGGCCACGGCATCCGTGGGAGGGACTTCGGGAGTGAGGCGTTGCTGGCGGACGCATAACTTCTTTTCCTCGCGCAGCCATTCGAAGGCGACGACCTGGTTCTCATAATTGACTCCCTTGTTCACTCCGGCCTCGTTCAGCTCCGACGGCACTTTCTGCAAGCGGTTCGTGACCAGGAACTCGCGTCCCATCAACCGTGTCGGGAACTCTATATAGAAGTTTCCGTCTTTCTTCATGACATTGGCGATTCCCTTGAGGACGACCGAATCCCTTCCCGTCAGTTTCTTGTATTCGGATGCCACCGAGTCACCGGATGCCGCGTTCTTCTTCCTCTTTTTCGCAAGAACCGGGAAAATGCCCGTGCCCACGGACGTGGCGGAGTATGGACTTCGTCCGATGCGGGCGGCACCTGCGCCAAGTTCAAGCGGGCTTGGCTTTTCTTTCGCCTTGCACCGCGCTTGCGTTATCGTCGCCATGGCGAAAGAAAGCAGGCTTGTCCATATTATTATATGTCTTTTCCTCATTCCTCGTGTCCTGTGTGATGCCTTAATCCGAAATGCCGTCCGCTTCTCGTGTCATGGGAGGAAGCCGTCCGGCAGTGTCCTCCCCGGCGGGCGGGTGTCTCGCGCCAGGTTGTTTGGACTCCCCTCTTTTTATCTCAGCCGGGCCAAGGCCTCTTTAATCCGTTTCATGGCCTCGACGATGTTTTCGTCACTTGTGGCATAGCTCATGCGGAAGCAGTCGGGTGCCCCGAAAGCGTCGCCGCCCACGGTGGCCACGTGAGCCGTCTCGAGCAGGTAGAGGGCGAAGTCCGCGGAGTTGCCGACGACCCGTCCGCCGTCTTTCTTTCCGAAATACGAACTGCACTTGGGGAACAGGTAGAAAGCCCCTTCCGGGACGTTCACTTCCAGTCCGGGGATTTCCCGAGCCAGCTTGACAATCAGGTTCCTGCGGCGTTCAAAAGCCCGGCGCATCTCTTCCACGCATTGCTGCGGCCCCCTGTAAGCCGCTTCCGCCGCCTTTTGTGAGACGGAGCACGGGCCGCTGGTGTATTGGCCTTGTAGTTTGGAACATCCTTTCACGACCCATTCGGGGGCGGCCATGAAGCCGATTCTCCATCCCGTCATGGCGTATGCCTTCGACACTCCGTTGACGACGACCGTGCGGTCTTTCATTTCCGCGAATTGGGCGATGCTTTCATGCCTGCCGACATAGTTGATGTGTTCGTAAATCTCGTCGGCGATGACAATCACGCGCTCGTGCCGCGCGAGGACGCGGACCAGACCCGCCAGTTCCTCCTTGGAATACACCGAACCGGTCGGATTGCCGGGGGAACAGAGTATCAGCACGCGCGTCCTTGGCGTGACGGCGGCTTCCAGCTGTTCGGGCGTGATTTTGAAATCTTGTCCTATGCCCGCTTCCACGAAGACCGGCTCTCCTTCCGCCAGCTTGACCATTTGGGGGTAGCTGACCCAGTAGGGAGCCGGGATAATCACCTCGTCGCCGGCGTTGACCAACGCCATGACGGCGTTGCACACGGACTGCTTGGCGCCGTTGGAACAAAGAATCCGGTCAGGTGCATAGTCCAGACCGTTCTCGTTTTTCAGCTTGGCGGAGATGGCTTCGCGCAATGCGGGGTAGCCCGGAACGGGAGAGTAGCGCGAATAGTTCTCTTCCACGGCTTTGACGGCGGCCGCCTTGATATGGTCGGGAGTGTCGAAGTCCGGCTCGCCGACACTCAGGTTGATTACGTCGATGCCTTGCGCTTTCAGCTCGCCGCTTTTTTGGGACATGGCCAAAGTCGCGGAGGGGGAAAGCCTGTTCAAGCGGTCTGATAGTCGGTACATATATGTTTCTTGGTTTGTCGGTTTCCGCGGTTCGTTGTTGCAAAGTTACGCAATTCTGCGGATATGTGCTACACTTTTAATTCCTTTTCGACGGAAAATGTATCTTTTTGGCGGGAACAATCCTGTCTTTGCGCCGTCGCTTTTGGCGAATCGCCCCCGCCGCCTGCACCGGGACAAAGGCGCGGGAAGTCCCGCAATGGCAAGTCCGGGGAAAACGGACGGACTCCCGACATGAGGAGTGGCATCGCCTGTCGCGCGTGCGGCTGTCGGCCCGGGTGGTTGCCGGGGCGGATGTCCTCTTCCGGTAGGCATTGCGCGTGCGTTCGCGACACGCGGAAGAGCGGTTCGCTTCTTCCGCGTCAAGGCATGAGGTCTTCAGTTTCCGTCATGTTGTTGTGGAGAAAAGTACTATTTGTTGAAATGCAACGTGTGCCCCATACGTTCTTTTTTGGTTCGCATGTATTTTTCGTCGTAGGGAGTGACGGGGACTTCGATGGGAACGTTCTCCACGATTTCGAGTCCGTAGGCTTCCAGTCCCACGCGCTTGACGGGATTGTTCGTCAGCAACCGCATTTTACGCACTCCCAGTTCATGCAGGATTTGGGCGCCCACGCCGTACTCGCGTTCGTCGGGCAGGAAGCCGAGATGGACGTTGGCATCCACGGTGTCCAAGCCCTCTTCTTGCAACTTGTAGGCTTTCATCTTGTTGAACAGTCCTATTCCGCGCCCCTCCTGGTTCATGTAGAGGACGACGCCCTTTCCCGCCTCTTCAATCATGCACATGGATTTGTGGAGCTGTGCTCCGCAGTCGCAACGCAGGCTACCGAAGATGTCTCCGGTGGCGCACGAAGAATGGACGCGCACCAGAATCGGTTCGTCCGGTTCCCATTCCCCTTTGATAAGCGCCACGTGTTCCAGTCCGTTGCTGGTCTGGCGGAATGTGATGTCGCGGAAGTGCCCGTAGTCGGTGGGCATGTCCACTTCCGGGCCGCGCTCCACCATGGACTCCCGCCGCAACCGGAAAGCAATCAGGTCGCGTATGGCTATGATTTTGATTCCGAAGCGTGCGGACACCTCCTGAAGTTCAGGCATCCGCGCCATGGTGCCGTCCGGGTTCAGGATTTCGATAAGGGCGGCAGCCGGTTGCAGACCGGCCAGACGTGCCAGGTCGACGGCGGCTTCCGTGTGTCCGGCGCGGCGCAGTACGCCCTTGTCCTGCGCATACAGGGGGTTGATATGCCCCGGGCGGCCGAACGTCTCCGGACGGGAGGACGGGTCGGCCAACGCGCGGATGGTGGCCGCCCTGTCGTGCGCGGAAACTCCGGTGGTGCAACCTACCAGCTTGTCGACCGTTATGGTGAAGGGAGTGCCCAATATGGAAGTGTTGGCGCCGACCTGATGAGGCAAGTCCAGCTCCTCGCTGCGCGAGATGGTTATCGGCGCGCACAGCACGCCTCTTCCCTCCTGAAGCATGAAGTTCACCTTTTCAGGCGTGATTTTCTCTGCCGCCGTGATGAAGTCGCCCTCATTCTCGCGGTCTTCGTCGTCCACTACTATCACGAACTTGCCTTCCTTGAAGTCGGCGATGGCTTCTTCTATCGTGTTCAGTCTGAATGTGTCCATGGCTTTATGATGTTTCTATCCGTTTTCCGATATTTTCTCGATTCGTTCGGCGATGAACGCGAAGTACTTTCTTATCTGTTGTATGTCGTTGTAAAGCCGCAACCTGTACCGCCAGATCCGGAGATAAAAGAATACCCCCGCGGGAAATACGATGCCCAACGCCATGTTCCACCTATAATTATTGAACGGGCGCGCGTGCGCGTGCGCGGACACGACGGGAAGCTCGTTCAGGGCATCTATGATTGCCGCGTCCCGGCTGTTGGACAATATGGCGATGAGGCTTTCCATCTTTTGGTTCAGGTGGGTTACGGCATGGTCGTCGGTGTGACGGAAAAAGATGTGCAGGTAATTGGGCGGCCGTCGTAACCGGCTCTTTTGTGCATATTCCTGCCATTCCTGCGACAAGGCCGTGAGTTCCGCCTTCGCGGCGGGGTAGTCCGGGTCGTGTATGATGACTTCCTTGCGTGCGATATTGCGTGGTATGCGGATACCCAGAATCTTGCATGTTACTTCGACATACGCCTCGATGTTGAATACCGCTGAATCCTTGTTGGCCTTGTAGGTCAGGAAAATGCCGATAGGGCAGAGGACTATGGAACTAAGCCATTCACCGAACCAAGGTATCCACTCCCCGCTTTTCGCCATTTTCTCCCCCGACACGTTGACGATATAGTAGAAGATGAAAATCGTGACGGATATGACGACCGGCACGCCCAAGCCGCCTTTGCGGATGATAGCCCCGAGAGGCGCGCCGATGAAGAAGAAGAACAGGCAGGCCAACGAGAGCGTGAATTTCTTGTGCCATTCGACCTGATGCGTCCGGGTGGACTGGTCTATGTCTTTCGTAATCAGACCGCGGAACTCATATTCGTTGGTGGCCGCCGTGCTTTTCTGCATGGCGTTCCGCAAGATGCCCTGTTGTTGGCCGACAGTCAGCTTGCCGTATAAGGTGTCGATGTTCAGCGTCTGCCGGGCAATCCTGACCGAGTCCTGCGGAGCGATGTCCGTTTTCCTCCGGTAAGTCGTGTGCTGCAAATAGGAGAAGAGCGAGCGTCCGATGCTGTCGCTTTTATGAGCCAAAGAGTCGAGCCCGGCACCGATTTCGCGCAAGTTCTTGGTTTGCGCGCTCCCGCTGAATAGGTCGGCATCCATCATGTTGAAATTGTTGTCGAAAGGTATCAGATCCGTTTCTTGGATGAATGTCTCCCGCATGTAGGGCACGTTGGCACGGGACATCATGCTGCCTTGGGCTTGCATGTTGCGGAAGCGTTCCCCCGCGTGCATCGTCAGCATAAGATGTTTTTCGTCCGCCGTCGTCTTGAGTTCGGCGGAGTCGGCCAGCACGATTTGCGCGTCCTCGTACCCGTCGGTCGTGCTGTAAATCATGACCCCGTAGAGCCTTCCGTTTTCCTTGTCCTTCTTCTCCACGAAGATGTTATATCCCGGAATCTCGCTGTAGAAGACGCCTTCCGGGATTTCCAGTTCGGGCGACTTCTGCTTCATGGAATAGACGAGCGTATAAAACTTCTTTTGCGCTTCGGGGCCGGTCACGTTCTGGAAGTAAAACGAACCGAAGCAGAGGAGGATGTTGAAGATGATGACGGAGCGCATGATGCGGACGAGCGGGATGCCCGCGGCTTTCATGGAAAGCAGCTCGAAGCGCTCGCCGAGATTGCCGAACGTGATGAGCGAGGCCAGAAGGATGGCCAAAGGCAGGGACATGGGAATCAGCGTCAGTCCCGCGTAGTAGAAAAAATGGGCCAGGACGTCCAGCGTCAGTCCCTTCCCAATCAGTTCGTCCACGTAACGCCACATGAACTGCATCATGAAGATGAAGAGGCAGATGAAGAACGTGCCGACAAAGAGCAGGGAATAGGCCTTGAATACGAATATGTCTATCTTCTTGATGAATCTCATCCCTTTGCCGTTTGTGCGAACCAGCGGACAAAGTTAGATAAAAAATATTGCAGTCTTGTTTATTTTAGATGTTTTTATGGAAAACGGCATCCCGTGAGACTGCCTTTCCGGCGGCTTCCGCAAGACGGAGGCCTTGTCGTGACGAGGGGAAACAGGGCAGAACCCGACGTGCGGCCCTTTTTTGAATGCGCGTTTGGGGTGAAAAGAAAAGCGGCGTTTTCTTTTGGCGGATTGAAAATAATGCGTATCTTTGCCGTTGAGAACGGAAAGAGGGCGGGATAGCTCAGCTGGTTAGAGCGCATGATTCATAATCATGAGGTCTCCGGTTCAATGCCGGATCCCGCTACCAAGCATAAAAACTTACGGATAAAGGGAGGAATTGGGATTTTGAGTGAAGATTCTTCCTGTTCGCTTGTCAAGGTGTCATCCTGCGTGAGGGAACGAACCTTTCGGAGG
>CAYXQT010000142.1:0-6009 GCA_964466445.1 uncultured Paraprevotella sp.
TGAGAAACAAAACGGGGTTTCTGTCAAATGACGGAAAGACAAGCGGCACGTGCCTGAAAAACGGGTGGGTTCGATGTACGCCTTTTCAAAAAGGAGAAAATCCTACCGTATCATCCCGGCACATCTTCCGGAATGTATAAGTCAGCACGAAGTCGGATGCCGTTTCATAGTGCACCGAGAAAAGCCCCTTTTTACCGTCCGACAAGTGATAACATACGAAAAAGTCCCCTTCCGTTTCCGTATGGCCGGGTTTGGCGGAACATTCCAAATCTCGTACTGTCAGATTCTCCTTGAAGTCAATGCCCTCTTCGTCCAAGATTTTAAAAACACTTTCCTTGGCAGACCAATGCAGGAGAATCTCGTATGTAGTCCCCGCTTCCTCTTCCGGACTGATTATACGTTCTTTCAGCTTCACGATTCGTTCCGAAAAGGCCTCTATGTCGAGCCCAGCTTCATATTCTTCCGAAAGTAGCACCGCCGCATATCCGAACGTATGAGAAATGGAAAGCTGAAATCTGCCATCACAGAAAAAAGGACGACCCGACGGCAAATATCCCACTTGCAACTCTTCCCCCGTCAGAGTGAAAATAAGCAAACGCACCGCCACATATTCCAAACGCCTCCGCTCGGCCGCAAAACGGGAGGCATACTCCCGATAATACGTGCCGTGAGGCAACATGTCGCACAATTCATCAAAGGTCTCGGTGATTTTCCATATTCCTCCCCTGCCCTTTCCGCACTCTATTTCCCGAAACAGCGGCATACGTTCTCTCTATGATTTACGCCTCATTAGGCTTTTCCGGGTTTTCCACCGTCACTTTAATCTTCAAAATCCTCCGGTCATCCATTTCCAACACTTCAAGACGACAGTTCTTATACTTGATTACCTCATGGCATTCCGGAAACTCGCCTTTAATCTCCAACAGCAGTCCGGCCAAGGTATCGGCCTCTCCTTCCACCTCCTCGAAGAAATCGTCATCCAGTTTCATGATTCTAAAGAAGTCCGTAAGCAAAACCTTCGCCTCGAAAACATACGTGTTCGCGTTCAGCCGCACATATTGGCGTTCGTCCTCATCGTACTCGTCGTTTATCTCGCCCACTATTTCTTCTATGATATCCTCCATCGTCACGATGCCCGACGTGCCTCCGAACTCATCCACGACGATGGCCATGTGCACCTTGTTCTTCCGGAAATCCTCCAATAAATCATCAATCATCTTCGTTTCCGGGACGAAATAAGGCGGCCTGATTAAAGACTGCCAACGGAAATTTGCCGGTTTATTCAAGTGAGGCAACAAATCCTTAATGTAAAGCACACCTTTTATATTGTCGCGCGAACCCACGTACACTGGAATACGGGAATAGTTGCTTTCCACGATACATTGAAGCACCCGCGGATAAGGAGTTTTCATATCCAAGTCCACAATATCCGTGCGAGGGGTCATTATTTCCTTGGCCATCTCGCCTCCAAAGCGAATAATTCCCTCCAACATGTTCTGTTCCTCAGCGATATACTTTTTGTCTGTCAATTCCAAGGCTTGCTCCAGCTCATCGACCGATATTGCCCGGCTCTCCTTATGCAACACTTTCGTAGCCAAAATCCGCGACCGCACCAGCAACGAGGAAAGAGGCCAGAACAACTTTTCTATCCAGACGAAAGAAGGAGCCACCCTGCGGCAGAAGCCCAGCGCGTGTTGGGATGAGTAAATTTTCGGCATAATCTCCCCGAACAACAAAAGCAAAAAGGTAAGCAGGACGGTCATGAAAAGGAATTCCAACAGGCGGCTGTCCCCGAAAATCAATGTCTTGTTGAAAAAGAAATTCAGCAACATGATGATAGCCACGTTCACGAAATTGTTGGATATCAAAATCGTAGCAAGTAAACGCTCCGAATCTTTCCTCAATTCGATAATCTTGCTGTCCGCCGCATGCTTGTTTTCTTCTATCTTACCCTCATCCGCGGGGGAAAGAGAAAAAAACGCAATCTCCGAAGCAGAAACAAAACCGGAACAACCCAACAACAACACGGACAAGACAAGAGCTACCGTGGCTCCCAAATCCGGAGGGCAAACCTCTATATGGTCAAATAAAGCTATAAACTGAGATGAATATGTGTCAGCGTCCAAAATCCACAGGTTTAGTTACACGTCAAAAGGGCAAGTCCTCTTTCTCGCTCTGCGCCTGTGCGGGAGCAGGCCGCGGAGAAGAGGCGGCGGGGCTTGGGGACTGACTGCGGGGAGAGAGCATCTCCATGTTGTCCGCGAATATTTCCGTGATGTATCTCTTCACTCCGTTCTGGTCGTCATACGAACGGGAACGTATTTTCCCCTCGATGAACAGCTTGTCGCCCTTGTGGACGTATTTCTCCACCGTCTCGGCCAGCCCCCTCCACAATACTATGTTGTGCCATTCCGTGCGCTCCGGCACTTCCGTGCCATTTTGCAGGCGGTATCCCCTCTCCGTGGTGGCCAAAGTGAACGAGGCCACGGCCACTCCGTTATCCAAATAGCGGACGTCGGGTTCTTTCCCCACGTTCCCAATCAGCATCACTTTGTTCAAAGACATACGCTTTTTATTTAAAATTCCTCCAAAATTAATAAATAAACCATATTCCACCAATTATAACGTCACTTTTTCTACAACCCTTTCATTTCCCTACCACAAACCAAACCTCTCGAACAGCATCGCGACCAAACGAGGGAACGCATAATCCGACAGTTCCTCCCTTTTGACCCAACGGACACTGCGTCCGAAATCATCAGGCTTATCCGCCAATTCCACCTTATGAAAGTCGCAAACCAACGTCCGATGGGTCAGTTGATGACGGACACCTCCGCACAAAAAAGTTTTCACGGCCTTGTCAGACCGAATAGATGAGGGGACAGCTTCACCGTTCAGCAAATCATCCGGAGAACATGCTGCCGGTGTTTCTATCAGGAAAGGTTCATACAAACCTTTCCAAATGTCCTTACCTTCCCGACGGAACACCGCGACTTCTCCCCCTACACCTATATATATATAATGTAAATAGCGTTCGGTCGCTGTCAAAACACGAGACTTTACCGGAAAATGCTCTATCTTCTCGTCCCGGAAAGCGGTACAGCCGTCAGCCAACGGACATACCTCGCACTTGGGACTCTTTGGTACACACTGTATGGCACCGAAGTCCATTACGGCCTGATTATAGTCTGCCGCTTTGCCATCGGGTAGAAGCTCTTGCGCCAAAGTCGCGAAATGTTTTTTCCCTTTCCCCGTATCTGTCGGTTCCTCAATCCCATAGTAACGGGAAAGCACGCGATATACATTCCCGTCGACCACGGCATAAGGCAACCCGAACGCGAAAGAGGCTATGGCGGCTGCCGTATAATCCCCCACTCCTTTCAATCGACGGATGTCTTCATAACGTTTCGGGAATCCTCCCCTCTCCACAATCCGGCGGGCGGCGGCATGCAGGTTCCTCGCACGAGAATAGTATCCCAAGCCCTGCCAACATTTCAACACCTCATCTTCCGAGGCGGTTGCCAGAGTTTCCACGTCAGGAAACCGCTTCATGAAGCGCAGGAAATAATCGTGCCCTTGGGCTACCCGCGTCTGCTGAAGGACAATCTCCGAAATCCAGACTGTATAGGGATCGCGCGTGCCTCTCCACGGCAAAGCCCTTCCGTTTTTATGATACCAAGCCAGCAGTTTACAAGCGAAATCATAATCTTTCATCCTCACAAAACAGTCAGACGCTACAAATTTAGCTGTTTTGGAACGGCAAAAAACAAAAAAAACGATTTTTTCAACGATATTCTTTCTTTCCTTGCCAAAAAGCGATATATTTGCATACTAAAAATTAAGGAATTAGATATTTATCAACAATTATTTTTACAGAGAGATGACAAAAGCAGAAATCGTGAACGAGATTTCCCGGGAAACGGGTATCGACAAGGTAACAGCGTTACAAGTCGTGGAGGCATTCATGAAGACGGTGAAGGAAACCATGATTCAAGGGGGAGAAAACGTGTATCTCCGCGGGTTCGGCAGTTTCATTCTTAAGAAAAGAGCTAAAAAGACAGCCCGTAACATTTCCAAGAATACGACTATAATCATAGAAGAGCACAACATCCCAGCCTTCAAACCGGCCAAAGTCTTCGCTGATGCTGTCAAGAAGCAGGAATCGTCCGAATAGAAAAGATAACAAACAGATTTATCAACTCCTAAAACACTAAAGCCATGCCCAGCGGGAAAAAGAAGAAAAGGCACAAGATGGCCACGCACAAGCGTAAAAAGAGATTAAGGAAAAACAGACACAAGAGCAAGTAGCCAACGCTTGTCTGCAAGTAAGGCATAGAGAACAAACTTGGACGGGCTCTTCACGGATTCCGGCAAGTTTGTTCTTTGTGTAAACAAGGCTTATGGAATCAAACAGCAAAATTAAAGGAATGACAAGCGAAGTTATAGTAGATGTTCAGCCCAAGGAGATTTCCATTGCGTTGTTAGAGGACAAGAGACTGGTGGAGTTCCAGAAAGAAGGCCGTTCGGCCTCTGTCGTGGTGGGCAACATATACCTGGCGAAAGTGAGGAAACTCATGCCGGGACTGAACGCATGCTTTGTGAACGTAGGCTACGAACGCGACGCTTTCCTACATTACCCTGACCTCGGCCCGAAATTCAGCTCTTACGTCAAATACCTCAAGCAAGTAACTGGCGACAAGAAAAAATTGTACCCTTTCTCGAAGGCTTCCATCCTGCCCGACCTTGAAAAGGACGGGAGCGTGCAGACCACGCTCCAGCAGGGGCAGGAAATTCTGGTGCAAATTGTCAAGGAGCCCATTTCCACCAAGGGACCGCGACTGACCTGCGAGCTGTCGTTCCCCGGACGCTTTCTGGTGCTGATACCTTTCCAAGACAAGGTGTCCGTGTCCTCTAAGATAAAGTCGGCCGAGGAACGCGCGCGGCTGAAGCAACTCATCCAAAGCGTCAAGCCCAAGAACTTCGGCATCATCGTCAGGACGGTGGCGGAGGGGAAGCGCGTGGCCGAACTCGACTCGGAACTTAAGGTGTTGGTCAAGAAATGCGAGGAGGCATTCGCCAAGGTGCAAAAGGCGAGCAAGTTCCCGGAACTAGTCTTCGAGGAAACCAGCCGTACGGTGGCCATGTTGCGCGACCTATTCAACCCCTCCTACGAAAACATCTACGTCAACGACACGGGTGTTTTCAACGAGGTGAAAGACTACGTGACGCTGATAGCCCCGGAAAGCGCGGGCATCGTGAAGCAGTACACCGGAAAACTGCCCATCTTCGACAACTTTGACGTGACCAAGCAAATCAAGTCGTCGTTCGGAAAAACCGTGTCCTACAAGCACGGTGCTTACCTGATTATAGAACATACGGAGGCATTGCACGTCGTGGATGTCAACAGCGGCAACCGCTCCAAGTCGAAAGACGGGCAGGAAGCCAACGCCCTGGATGTCAACCTCGGCGCGGCGGACGAGCTGGCGCGGCAACTGAGGTTGCGCGACATGGGGGGCATTATCGTGGTGGACTTCATTGACATGAATCTGGCGGAAGACCGGCAAAGACTGTATGAACGCATGTGCGAGAACATGAAGAAAGACCGCGCACGCCACAACATCCTGCCGTTGAGCAAGTTCGGCCTGATGCAGATTACGCGCCAGCGCGTGCGTCCGGTCATGGACGTGAGCGTGGAAGAGGTTTGTCCCACTTGTTTCGGCAAGGGCACCGTGAAGTCGAGTTTCCTGTTCACCGACGTTCTGGAAAGCAAGATAGGTACGATGGCCAACAAATTAGGCATCAAGAATTTCACGCTCCATGTCCACCCCTACGTAGCGGCCTACATCAACCAGGGCATCGTCTCCCTGAAACGCAAGTGGCAAGTCAAATACGGGTTCGGGCTTAAGGTCATTCCCAGCCAGAAACTGGGCTTCCTGCAATATGAGTTCTACGACAGGAACGGGCAGGAAATAGACATGAAGGAAGAAATCGAAATCAAGCATTGAAGCG
>CAYXQT010000143.1:0-5992 GCA_964466445.1 uncultured Paraprevotella sp.
CGACCGATGAGTTTGAACGAGAACAGAGCTTGACACAGTTTATTTTACGCACCCCTGCGATTGTACCTGAACTCGCACTCCTTAATGTGCAGGACGAATGAATGTTTATGTACGCCCCTGAATTTGGCAAGACGAACCCCGCATAATACCCAGAAATTCTCGATGCCGTTGATGTGGTTATGTCCGTCCGCGAACTCATTCTCCGAATGTTGCACTCTGTAATGCTTCTTATAGCCATAGTTCACAAGTCCATCGTAGACTTTATATCCATCACTGTAGATTACCGAACCGCTGTCGGCACTACCCCTGATAATAGGAAGCAACTCCTTGACTGAACAATGCCTGATTATTTGAGTATACACCTTGTCGCCTCACTTCGGCATCCCGAACACCGGTGTCTTCCCCAAGGCTCCGCGACCTCTTTTGCCACGCACGCGTCTTGCCCCGAAGTAACTTTCGTCCAGCTCTATCCCCGTTCTCAAACGGACTCTCTGTCTCGCACAGCCCGTATATGCGTTCTCGGAACAAGGCGTAGAAATTGTTGGCTTGTCTGGCGGGAAACGCCCGTAAACTCAGCCGTTTTCCTATCCTCGATTTGAGGCTGAAACAGCGGATTATAGCCCTCGTTTTTCGCTCAGAAATGTGCGTGCTTTTTTATACTTGTTTTTTCATTGCCCAATAACAACTTACAAAGATAATATCTTCCTAAAGTTGTCTTGAACCATAAAAAACCTCGAAGAGTTCCCGCCTAATGTATCCCCTATCAACAAAGACCTTGCCATGAAGTTCCTTAACGGACACGTTCCCCGCCTTGACCGTGCAGTCCGGCCTGCCGTACTTCATGCCGTGGCGGTAATGCCCCGCCGGTTTCCCGCTTCCGTCCGCTCGCACGTACCAGCATGTTAGTCCGTGCAACATGGGCTTGCCTTCCCTCTTCATATTCCCCACGACCTGCGTCGTCGATCGGTCGTCCCGCCTCACATGCTCCAGCATCTCCCACACGACTACACCGTCCTTGCGGCTGTTCTCCGTGGTGCGCCTGCGCCGCGCCATGGCCGTTCCACGGCTTTGTTCCGCAGGTACTTCCGCTTCTAATCTTGTTGCGCCCGAGCTCGCGGGAGAGGGTCAACTGACTTGCACCCACTAACAGGGCAATTTCTTTTCTTGCCGTCTTCTTCTGCAACGGCACAAAAAATTCGCGGCCTTTGTTCCGAAATTACTTGATGGTAGTGCATGACAACACAAAGCCAGTAATTTCAGAGGAGCACTCCCTCTTTTCCTTTTTTTGTATTACCAGTTGCTCTTGGCGGTAGCCCTCCCCGCTACCTTTCCGCTACGCTTTAAGGCGGCGGGGAGGGCTTGGATTTTTGCACTTCGATTTTGAATCTATGTTTTTTAGGGAGCGGCCTTTGAAAAAGGAAGTGGAAAATTTTGCATTTTAACGGAATATAACTACCTTTGTCCGATAATACGGGGCGGAGTTCCATGGGACGCAACTTGAACAAGTTAAAGAAAATCAGAATACATTGGGAAGGAACGCGCACGCTCGTCGCGGGCGCAGGGGTGCTGTTGCTGTTCAACGCCTGCCTTTACTATGCTTTCGAATACAAGCTCCCGTTCTACATTTCCGCGACCGCATGTACCGTCCTTTATCTCGTCGTGGTCAATTTCTTCCGATGCCCGGTCAGACGCTTCGAGGGGGACACGGAAAACGTCGTCGTGGCTCCGGCAGACGGCAAAATCGTCGTGATAGAGGAAGTGGACGAGAACGAGTATTTTCATGACCGTCGGCTAATGGTTTCCATCTTCATGAGTCTGACCAACGTACACGCCAACTGGATTCCGGTGGATGGTACCGTAAGGCTGGTGGAACACCACGGCGGGAATTTCCATAAAGCGTGGTTGCCCAAGGCCAGCATCGAGAACGAACGTTCCACTATCGTCATCGAAACGCCGGACGGAGTCTTCATCATGGCGCGGCAGATTGCCGGAGCGATGGCGCGGCGCATCGTGACTTACGCCCGCGAAGACGAGGACTGCTACATTGACGAACACATGGGATTCATCAAGTTCGGTTCCAGAGTCGACCTTTTCCTTCCGCCCGGCACGAAAGTCAACGTCAAATTGGGACAAAAGACGGTGGGTAACGAAACCGTCATCGCCAGATTGTAACAAGGCATCGTATGGCAAACATCATCACCCGGCAGTTCCCAACCGGCATTACGTGTTGCAATCTGATTTCCGGTTGCATGGCCACCGGCTTCGCCTTCCACGGCGATTACAGTCGGGCACTCCTGCTCATCGCCATAGGAGCCTTGTTCGACTTCTTCGACGGAATGTCGGCTCGCGTGTTGCAAGTATCCTCCCCTATAGGAAAGGAAATGGATTCGTTGGCAGACATCGTGACTTTCGGGGTGGCGCCCTCGTCCATGGTGTTCTGTCTGTTCCGTCAAGTGGCCTACCCCGGATTCATAAGCCCCTTGCGCGACGTGATTCCCTACGCGGCGTTCCTCATGGCGGCGTTCTCAGCCGTTAGGTTAGCCAAGTTCAATCTGGATGTCAGGCAAACGTCGTCTTTCCTCGGTTTGCCGACCCCCGCGAACGCCCTGTTCTGGGCTTCGTTGATTGCGGGCAACTGCGGGTTTCTATCCTCGGAAAAGTTCAATGCTCTCTTCCTTTTCATGCTCGTGCTGATGTCCTGTTTCCTTCTGGTAGCGGAAATTCCCATGTTTTCACTCAAATTCAGAAACCTTTCCCGGCAGGACAATAAAATAAGGTTCGTTTTCATCCTGACTTGCATTCCCATGATTATCTTCTTGGGTCTCAGCTCCCTCGCGGCCATCGTCGCATGGTACGTTCTTCTTTCCATCCTGACTTCGCGGCGGAGAGCACACTGATTCCGGCATGATTCTTGTCTTCAATACCGTCAACAAATCATAAAACTCATGCTTATGGCAAGTCCTTTCGGATGTTTGTTCGGTTTATTTTTCGCCTTTCTGGCAATCTTGTTCGTTGCTGTCCTCAACATAGTCGGCAGGGTGCGGGACATCATCCGTTCTTTTTCTCCGAAGAAACGCGGGAAGGCTTCTTCCGACAATACCGCAGGGCGGACTACGTCCTCTGGCCAAGCCCGCAACTCACCCCGCGGCTCGCGCAAGATATTCGACGACAACGAGGGAGAATACGTGGACTACGAAGAAATCCGGTAAGGGAAGCCTACCGTTTCCGCTTGAAAAAGTCTTTTAGCAAAGCGGCGGATTCATCCGCCATCACGCCGTCCGCCACTTCCGTCCGCGGGTGTAAGGCCTGCGGCGCGAATATCCTGTATCCTTTCTTTTCGTCCGCCGCTCCGTAGACCAGACGTTTCACCTGCGCCCATCCCATGGCTCCCGCGCACATCGCGCACGGTTCCAGGGTCACATAAACCGTGCACTCATCCAAGTATTTACCGCCCAAGGCGTTGGCGGCAGCCGTAACCGCCTGCATCTCGGCGTGCGCGGTCACGTCCGTCAGCTTTTCCGTCAAGTTATGCGCACGTGCCAAGATGCGTCCGCCGCATACCACGACGACTCCCACCGGTATTTCGCCTTCTTCGTATGCACGCCGCGCTTCTTCCAGTGCTTTTTTCATGTAAAAAGTGTCGTCTGCCATGGCTTCACGATTTAACATACGCAAAAATAAGATTTCCGCGAGAAGTCATCAATGTTTTTAATAAATTTGCAACACGGAAATCCAAGCAAACCGACATGGCCGCGCACAACGAACTGGGAAAAGAAGGGGAACTTCTGGCTGCAAACCACCTGCAATCGGAGGGCTACGTCATCCGCGACAGGAATTGGAGGCATGGGCACAAGGAGTTGGACATCGTGGCCGAGAAAGACGGCACACTGGTCTTCGTGGAAGTGAAAACCAGAAAAGGCATCTTGTTCGGATGTCCGGAAAATGCCGTCACGAACGGAAAGATACGGCGCATCGTCAGTTCGGCGGATGCCTACATGCGCCAATACGCCGTCGACCTCCCGGTACGATTCGACCTTATCACTGTCGTGACGGAAGAAAACGGGAAGTCTCGGCTGAAGCATATAGAAGATGCCTTTTACCCTCCGCTGGCTAATCCGCAAAGCGATTAAAAGATTTTGGACATGGCACATCCGCTTCACATACCAGACGACTTGGCGGGGCTTGAATGGATACGGCTTCGTTCGACGGACTCCACAATCGATTTCTTGAAGCATCATCGTCCTGCTTCTCCGAAAGGCATGACCTTGGTCACGGCGGACTTCCAGACGGCCGGGCGCGGGCAGGCCGGCAGTTCCTGGGAGTCGGAAGCTGGCAAGAACCTTCTCTTCGGCCTGCTTTTCCACCCCTGCGGAGTGGAGGCCAACCGACAGTTCATCCTGTCTCAAGCCGCGGCATTGGCCATCTGCGAAACATTGTCCGCCCATGCCGAACACATCCGCATCAAATGGCCGAACGACATCTACTGGGAAAACCGGAAAATCTGCGGCATGCTCATCGAGAACACTTTGGCGGGACGGCGCATCGAAAGCTGCATCATAGGAGCCGGCATCAACATAAACCAGCAAACGTTCAGAAGCAATGCTCCCAATCCGGTCTCGCTCCTGCAAATCACGGGGAAAGAACAAGAACCGACACTCATCCTGACCGGCATTGTCAAGCACTTCAAGGACTATTACCGGAAAATACGGGAAGGCGAGGCGGAGGACATCGCCCGCGGATACCGCGAACGGCTTTACCGCCGCGATGGCTTCTACCTTTATAAAGACGCAGGCGGCGTTTTCGAAGCTGAAATCCGGGACGTGGAACCCACCGGGCATCTGGTTTTGGTCGGCAGGGACGGCACCGTGCGAAGATACGCCTTCAAGGAAGTGCGGCACCTGATACCTTCGGACACGGCTCCGTCCGCCCCACTCGAACTTTGACAAACCTATATATTTTTTAATCATGGCTAAATTCAAAAGGATACTCCTCAAACTGAGCGGCGAAAGCCTCATGGGAGAACAACGCTACGGCATCGATGAGAAACGTCTGGCCGAATACGCGGAGCAAATCAAGGAAGTGCACGGCATGGGCGTGCAAATCGGCATCGTCATCGGCGGCGGAAACATCTTCCGCGGCCTAAGCGGTGCGGGAAAGGGATTCGACCGCGTCACGGGCGACCAGATGGGCATGTGCGCCACGGTCATCAACTCGCTCGGGCTGAGCGACGCGTTGAAAGCCGTCGGCGTGAGAAGCCGCGTGCTGACTGCTATCCGCATGGAGCCTGTGGGCGAATTTTACAGCAAGCGGAAGGCAGTCGAATATATGGAAGCCGGCGAGGTGGTCATCATGAGCGGCGGAACGGGAAATCCTTACTTCACCACCGACACCGGGGCATCGTTGCGCGGCATCGAAATCGAGGCGGACGTGATGCTTAAAGGGACGCGCGTGGACGGGGTGTACACGGCTGACCCGGAAAAAGACCCTGCGGCTACGAAATTCAGCGAAATCACATACGACGAAATCTACGAAAGGAGGCTGAAAGTAATGGACCTCACCGCTACGACGATGTGCAAGGAGAACAACCTGCCCGTCTATGTGTTCAACATGGACGTGCGCGGCAACCTGAAAAGGGTGATGGAAGGGGAGGATGTCGGGACTCTGGTGCACAACTAACCGCCCGTCCCCGCCGACGGCACCGAAACAACTCTCCGGCACGTCCGGCTCCTGTCGGGAGGGAAGCCGCAAAGGCAACCCCCTGAAAGGGAAAGCACAGGCGGGAAAAGGAGTGCTTAGATGAGAAACCCGGGCACGGCAGGAAGACCCGCACATGCGGCGAAAACCGCAATCAGGATGTCGTTACCGTACAAGGGAGATGGGGTGAAAACCATGACGGCGGACAACGGCGGCGGGTTCTCCGCGCACGGGAAAATCACGGAAGCAATAAAGGGAACCGCCATCCGTTTCGCCGCCCCCTGCTCTTCGTGGCAGA
>CAYXQT010000144.1:0-5899 GCA_964466445.1 uncultured Paraprevotella sp.
GGGCGTTGTCCTGCACGGCACGCAGGATTTCAGGTCGGTAAGGTCTAAACTTCCCATAGAAAAAACATCCATAAACGGGGCAGTAGCCCTCTTGGATTAGGTCATACGTTCTGTTCCCGGATGCAAATATAGGTGTTTTTCCCGTATTCGTTCCATTTCTTGTCCGATTATTCCAAAACCCGTAACTTTGCCGCACCAAGACAAGAAACAAGAAACAGTTTAAGAACTTAAAGACAGAAACATCATGGACAGGACAAGACTGCACTTCAGGGCTTTACAGCTTCATGCGGGACAAGAGCAAGCGGGGCGGACAGACCCGGCGGCGGATGCTCGCCCCGTCGTTTTTCACGGTGTTCCCGATGCCGACACGGCGGCGGACACAGTCGGCTTGCGCATCCGCTACTGTTATATAATGTCAAAATGTGGGTTGTCGGATTGTTTGTCGCGTTTATATGCGTATCTTTGCAATTCATTAAGGGAAAAGAAAATAGGGAGTATGAGGCGGATTGGCTCGTTTTGTTCGGTCTTGGTTCTGGCGTTCGCATGCCCCCCGGCGGCGTACTGCGGCGGAAACGGGAACGCTGGGAGCGATCCGGTGGAGGAACGCGTGTCCAAACTTGAAGCGATAATATCCAAATTGCCGAAAATGTCGGGTTTCATAAACATGCGGTACGAGAACGACGGGGACGCGAGTAGCCTTGACGTGCGCAGGGCGCGGCTCGACTTCCGGGGGACGGCATGCGAGAAGTTGGACTACCGTATTCAGGTGGAGTTCGCCAACTCCCCCAAAATCCTGGATGCTTACGCTTCTTACAAGTTCATGCCCGAAATAGCCGTCCAAGCGGGCGAGTTCAAAATCCCTTTCACGCTCGAAAACCAATATAGCCCGACCGATTTGGAGACGGTGGACAACTCGATGGCGGTCACGTATCTGTGCAATTATTCCGACCTGAGCGGGGTGTCGGCCAACGGGCGCGACGTGGGGATATGCCTCAAAGGAAACCTCTTCAAGCATGGCGACTTCGACCTCGCGGACTATTCCTTCGGACTGTTCAACGGCAACGGCATCAACGTGAAGGACAACAACAAGGCAAAGGACTTCTCGGGCACGTTGGCCTTGCACCCCCTGCGCAACCTGTCCGTCATGGGTTCTTACTATAGAGGAAAATACGAAACCGAGAAGGGAGACCTCAAACGCCAGCGGGGAGGAGTGGGCGTGAAGTGGGACGATGGCACGACACTGCTTAGGAGCGAATACATTTGCGGCGACACGGGAGGGACGAAAAGCGAAGGTGCTTACGCGGTGGCCGCCCGCTACGTCCACCCCAAAGTGCAGGCCGTGCTGAAATACGACTATTTCGCGCGGGACAAGTCGGTGGACGACACGCAGGAGAGCGACTATCTCGTGGGTGTGAACTACTTCCCTTTCAAATGCTTGAGACTGCAAGCCAACTACGTCTACAAGGCGAAGAAGGAAGGCAAGGACGTGAACTACGTGGCGGTGCAATTCTTCGCAAGGTTTTAATCATATATAATATAATAATGTAATAGGAGAAGTTATGGGAAAATTCATGAATAAGGCTGTCAAGGCGACGGCCTTGGCCTTGGCGGGAGCGATATGTATGGGGCTGTCTTCCTGCGGGAAGTCGCAGAAAGCTGAAGAGGGCGAATTGAGCGGCGAACTGTCCCTGTCGGGAGCTTTCGCGCTTTACCCTCTGGCCGTGAAGTGGGTCGAGGAATTTCAGAAGCAACACCCCGGCGTGAAAGTGGACATCTCCGCGGGCGGCGCGGGAAAGGGAATGACCGACGTGCTGTCGAACGTGGTGGACATCGGCATGGTGTCGCGCGAAGTATATCCGCAGGAAGAGGAGAAAGGCGCGGTGAGCTTCGCAGTGGCGAAAGATGCCGTCGTCGCGGTTGTGAACGCCGGCAACCCGGCGATAAAGGAACTGTTGTCGCATGGGATTTCGCAGGAGGAAGCCATCCGCGTCTGGATTAAGGGAAACGTGAACAAGTGGGGCGACCTGCTCGGCACGGACAACTCCCTCCCCGTGCACGTCTACACGCGTTCCGATGCCTGCGGGGCGGCTGAGACGTGGGCGCTTTGGCTCGGCAAGAAGCAGGAGGACTTGGGAGGAACCGCCGTGTTCGGCGACCCCGGCGTAGCCTCTGCCGTCCAAAAGGATGTCTACGGGATAGGATTGAACAACATAGGCTTCGTGTACGACGAAAAGACGCGCAAGCCGAACCCCGGCCTGTTGCCTCTGCCGATAGACACGGACGGAGACGGCGTGATTTCGGAGGATGAATCGTTTTACGCGACGAAAGACTCGTTAGTGCACGCCATAGCCGAAGGCAAATACCCGTCGCCGCCGGCACGCGACTTGTACTTCGTCACGAAAGGCAAGCCCACCAGTCCCGTGCTGACGGCATTCCTCAAATACGTCCTGACCGATGGGCAGAAGCTGAACGCCGTGGCGGGATACATCGAAATGTCGAAAGACAAGACAGACAAGGAGCTGGAACTTCTGGAATCGGGACAAGAGGAATAGCTGATGATTGCCGGCGGAAGGGTTGCCAAGGAGAAGTTGGCGGGAGGCTTCATGTGCTCCCTGACGGTCGTCTCCCTGTTGCTCGTCGTGGTGATGGGCGCGGGACTTTATATGAAGTCGTCCTCGCTCTTCGACGAATACTCTTTGTGGCAACTGCTTTCGGCAAGCGAGTGGAAGCCTTTCAAGAACCAGTTCGGCTTCTTCCCTTTCCTCATGGGAACGCTTTGGGTGACGGCCATCTCCCTGCTGTTCGCCCTGCCGGTGTCGCTGTTCACGGCGATTTACCTGACGGAATACGCGCGGTCGTGGGTGAAGAAGTGGGTATATCCCTTTTTAGACATCCTGGCCGCGCTCCCTTCCGTGATTTACGGCGTGTGGGGGACGTTGCTCATCGTCCCGTGGATATCAAGGCGGCTGGCTCCTCTTTTCGTGGAATACTCGTCGGGCTATACCGTTTTGGCGAGCGGCATAGTGCTGAGCGTCATGGTGTTGCCCCTTTTAGTAAGTCTCTTCATCGAGATTTTCTCCACCGTTCCCGGCGAGATGCGCGAAGCGTCACAGGCACTTGGTGCCACCCGCTGGCAGACGGTGAAGAAAGTGGTGATGCGGCGGTGCTTGCCGGGGCTCTTTGCCGCCGTGGTGTTGGCCTTGTCCCGCGCCATGGGGGAGACTATCGCCGTGCTGATGGTCTGCGGCAACCTGCCCGTGGTGCCGCACTCGCTGTTGGACGCCTGCTACCCCATCCCCGCCTTGATAGCTAACAATTACGGAGAGATGCTGTCGTTGCCACTCTACGAAGCCGCGCTGATGTTCGCTGCGCTCATACTCTTCGTCGTCGTGTTGGTCTTCAACCTGCTCTCCCGCATCATCCTTTACCGCATAAGATTAAAGAAGTCTTTGACATGAAATCGAAGCAGATAGAAGAATTCGCGGTGCGTGTCCTGATGTTTTTCTCGCTGTTGGCGGTTTTCGGCTTCACGCTGGGAATTATCTTCACCATCCTGCATAAAGGCTGGTCGTGCATCACGTGGGAGATGGTGACCTCGCTCCCTGGCGGGGGCTTTTACATAGGCAAGGAGGGCGGCTTCCTCAACGCCATAGTGGGATCGGTCTACATCGTCGGCGCGTCCACCGTTCTGGGCCTGCTCGTGAGCGTGCCGGTCGTCTTCTACCTGAACGTGTTCCTGCGTTCCGGATCCAAGTTCGCCGGCGCGGCGCGGCTGGCTTTCGACGTGCTGTTCGGCATTCCCTCTATCGTCTACGGTGCGTTCGCCTTCACGCTGATGATTCTGTTCGGCTGGCGCACCTCCCTCTTGGGCGGGATACTGGTCACTACGTTGCTGATTATTCCTATCATGATACGTTCGATGGACGAAGTGGCGAAGAACCTTCCGCGCGAACTTCTGGAGACTTCGTACGCATTGGGCTTCACGCGATTGGAGACCGTCTCCGTCGCCATGAGGCAGATTGCGCCGGGCATTGTTACGGCCACCCTCCTCTCCGTGGGGCGGGCCATCGGCGATGCCGCGGCGGTCATGTTCACGGCGGGCTTCTCCGATTCCATACCTACGTCGCTCACCCAGCCCGCCGCCACGTTGCCCCTTTCCATCTTCTTCCAGTTGAGTGCCCCTCAGGCCGAGGTGCAAGACCGTGCTTACGCCGCCGCCTTGGTGCTTACCGTCATAGTATTGGTCATCAGCATACTGGGGCGTTTCATCACGAACCGTTTCACAAAAAGATAAGGAACAGACCCAATGTTACAGAAACTGCAAGACAAGCTCTTTCACCGCAAGGACGGTGGCTCCCGGACGTTCCGTCCCGACGCGAAGTTCCACCACGCGGACGCGAAGTTCCATCTGGAAGTGGAAGGCCTGTCCCTCTCCATTGACGGCCGCCCGATATTGAAAGATATCAACGTGAGCATCCCGAACAACCTGATAACTTGCATCATCGGTCCGTCGGGGTGCGGCAAGTCTACCCTGCTTAAGACATTCAACCGGCTGATAGATACCGTGGAGGGCGTGGAAATCAAGGGGAGCATCCGTTTGGGCGACACGGACATCGTTCATTGCAAGGGAAGCGAGCTGATAGAGTTGCGGCGGCGCATCGGGCTGGTTCCCCAGCGGCCCTGCACGTTGCCGATGTCCATCTTCGAGAACGTGGCCTACGGTTGCCGCATCCACGGCATACGTGGGCGCAGGGAGATAGAGGAAACGGTGCGGTTCTACCTGTCGGAAGCGGGTCTGTGGGAAGAGGTGAAGGATCGCCTGCGTTCGCCCGCGAGCCGCTTGTCCGTCGGCCAGCAACAACGCCTGTGTCTGGCACGCAGTCTGGCCGTGAAGCCCGAGTTCATCCTCGCCGACGAAGCCACTTCCGCCTTGGATCCCGCGGCGAGCAAGACAATAGAAGACCTTTTCGTCAAGTTGAAGTCGCGCTATTCCATCGTCATGGTCACTCACACCCTGCGCCAGGCCTTGCGCATCGCCGATTACGTGGTCTTCGTGTACATGGGTGAGGTGGTGGAGGCAGGCGAGGCGCGGCAAGTCTTCCACGCCCCGGTTCACGAGCTGACGCGCAACTACATGGCGGGCGTGTTCAGTTGAGAGTCATCCGCCGCGGGCGAGAAAGCATGCATCCGCCCCACGGCGAGGAGGAGATGCACCCGGAAAGGGAGAAGTCAGGGGCGTATTGGATCGTGATTTAGTCGACGGGCTTTTCCACGTCTGACAAACGTACCGTTGCCTTCGGCACGACACGTGAAATTTCTCCCTGGGAATCTGGCGGATTTCCGTAAGCATCTGAAAAAAGTCGTCTTCCACAAGTTGCCCTCGAATAATCGTCCGAATACTTGCCGGACACAGTCCGGAGATGCACTTCCCATCGGCCATCGTTTTGTAAAAACGTCGATTCCGGCCTCACGTGGCTCGCTTTTTCGCACACCTTGCCGAGGCGGGGGAGGAGATACGCGATTCTCACACCGTCACGGGAAAGCGGAATGTCAGCCAGAAAGGAATTTCCGTTTTCAAAAGCACGGCGGAAAGTAACTTCCCGTGCTTTCGGACGGGAGGACGCACAAGTCCAAGGAGTATTCCGCCTAACAAAACAACACTGGGATTTCGTGTGCCTTTTCCTTTCAAATAGAGAAAAACGTGCTTTCCGTGACCGCCCGAAACAAGCCGCCTTGCTGGAGCAAATGACATGCCGACCGTCTTGCTTGTGTATCCTTATTCCACCGCCACACGCGCAAGTGCCCCTGCGGTCTGCCTCGCCCGCGATGCCGTCACCGGGCAGGGACACGGGATGCCGCCCATATAGTCCGCATCCGCTTTTCCGTTTTTACGCTCATT
>CAYXQT010000145.1:0-5869 GCA_964466445.1 uncultured Paraprevotella sp.
AGGCATCGAAAGCCAGGGCATGATACTCTCCGCGTCGGATTGCGACGGTTCGCTGGGCGTCGTCACCACAGACCGCGAGGTGAAGCCCGGCTCCGAGGTCTGCTGATTCCGGCGGAGCCGGCAACGGTGATGGGCAATTCCATCCGCTTTACAAATTGGCGGACAAGACAGATTGGGCTGGATTCGACAAGGGTTTCCTTCCTTTATGTTGTCTGGGAAATAATCGGCCCGGTAAGTCGGACTGTCTGACGTGCGGCTCGCCCAATCCTCGGACATCTTCGGAATCTGTCTGACAAATCCGTTGTGGGACAATTGGGCGAAAATGATTGTCATCAGTACTTTTTCGACATGCAGGAGTTGACTCCTGCCACGCCATGTACCTCTTCCGGGGCTGGCGCGTTCTCGAAACCGTACCGGTGAAAGAGGTGTTGGGCTTGTTTTTAAGGGAAGCATCCGCGTGGACAATGAGAATGACGGTAGCCACCACGAAGCGGACTTCGTCAGTTCTGCCGTCCGGGAAAAGAATGTCACTTCCTCCTCTTTCGCCCTCGGAAAACCGTAAGAAAAGAAATGGACGACAACTCTTTTGACGGGTGTTTGTTTGCCGTCCGTCCGGGATTTCGCTACCTTAGCACTGAGCCAAGTCAGTTCAATCTCCTTTCGTGGCGTATCGCTTAGGGCATTCCGAAAAACGCAGGGAATTTGCAGAAAAATGCGGCAGGGAACCGCCAAGAAACCGTTGGAAACGGGAGTTCTAAAGGGGAGAAGACATGGAATACATGATGATTGATTGCCTGTCCCGCACAAATTACTTCAAGGAATCCGTTCTCGCAGTTCCCGGCAAGGCCGTCAGGGAATCCTCCGGCAGGGTCTCGTCGTAGCCGTAGCCCATTTGCGTCATGTTCTCCTTGGCCGCCTTGATGTACTTCCTCACATATACGTCGTTCTTGAAATAAGGAGTGGCCTTGGCCATGATTTCCTCTATCTGCGGTGTCATGACCGGATAGGGATAGTTGCTTGTCATTATCATGAATACGCCCGCCCCCAGCACGTTGTCGAAATTGGACGTGATGAAGTTGGTAATCAGGCGGTCGTTCTGCAACGCCAGACGGTTGGCTTCGTCGTTCAGGCGCACCATGATGACATTTTCATCCACGCCGTCCATAATCATCCGGCTTTCCTTGTGCGGCAAGTCCGCTATCTGGCTGTCCAACCGCGCCTTGCGGCGGATGAAGTTGTACAAGGTGTCGTTCAGCGCGCTGCCCGTCACGTATTGGTCGGCCACGCTGATGTGTATCGACAGTTCTTCCGGACCGAGGACTAACGGCATCATGCACTCGTTGTCGATGAAAAGGCTGACCATCATGACGGAATCCAGCGAACCCGCGAAGTTGAACTTCCCGTGCACCACGTCGCTGGAGTCTATGTCCGCCAAGTCGTCTTCCTTATAAGCCTTCAGGTACAGCTTCTTCCCGTCCAAAGTCTGTATCGTGGAGTTCCCCTCCACCATGTACTCCGTCTGGCGGCAAGAGGACAGTGCCAAGAGACCCGCCAATGTCCAAAAAAGACTTTTCATCCCATCCTTTGTTATTCCGTACTTCCAAGGGTACAAAGATAAGCCTTAATCGCCGAAGGATAAAGCGTTTTATCACTATTTAAACTTGTCTTTCCCGTTTTATGATTTATTGTCGGTTTTTCCGGGTTTCTTCCTTCTCCAATTCGGCCGGAATGCGGAAGGCCGTGTACAGTTCCAGCACGCAGGCGACGGCCAGACACACCACCCACTCCTGCCGACGGGCAAAACCGAAACCAAAGACGCGCATGGCCATGAAGAAAGCCGTGCAGACCAGCAGGAGTGCGCCGACGACTTGCTGCACCCGCAAGCGGCGGATGACGAAATTGTCCCCCTCGTACCCGGCACGCAACTGCATCGACGCGAAGGCGCACGCACCCACCGCATAAAGATACAAGGCAAAAGGCCGACCGGTAAGGAAAGCGGCGGCTCCGACCAGCGTCAGCACGGCTCCCGCCCTGAATACCAGATTCTGCACCTTATTCAGCTTTCTCATCCGCACTTGTCTCCTGCATGACGAAAACATCCTCGTCGTCGGTCTTCATGTAATACCGCTCGCGTGCGATTTCGGTCAGCACGTCGGGGTCGGCGTTCATTTCCTCCAAGCAACGGGTGTCATGTTCGTACATCTCCGTGTACTTCCGGATTTCGGAGCGCAACCCCGCCAGCTCGACTCTGCGGCGGTAACGGTTCCACAGACTGTTCTCGTCCACGAATCCCATCAGCAGGGCGAAAAGCCCGACGACGAAAGCATACTTGTGACGGCGGAAAGTGTTCCAAAAAGCATGAAGCCTACCCATAACCCGACTTGTTTACGGGGCAAAGATACGACAAAATCGACTAAAACAGAGGATGCGCCCGTTTTTTTTCCTAATTTTGCGGCAAGAGGTCTTAATTCATCAATCCGCCAATGGGAGAATACATCGTATCGGCACGGAAATACCGCCCCGCGGCGTTCGATGCCGTAGTGGGGCAGGAAGTGCTCACCACGACCCTGAAGAACGCCATCGCGACCGGGAAGCTGGCGCACGCCTACCTGTTCTGCGGGCCGCGCGGCGTGGGGAAGACGACTTGCGCCCGCATTTTCGCCAAAACCATCAACTGCCTGCACCCGTCCGACAAGGGGGAGGCGTGCGGCGAATGCGAGTCGTGCAAGGCTTTCAACGAGCAACGCTCGCTCAACATCCACGAGCTGGATGCCGCCTCCAACAACTCGGTGGAGGAAATCCGCGCCCTGATAGAGAAAGTGCGCATCCCCCCGCAGGTGGGACGCTACAAGGTGTTCATCATCGACGAGGTGCACATGCTCTCCACGGCCGCCTTCAACGCTTTCCTCAAGACGCTGGAGGAGCCGCCGTCGTATGTCATCTTCATCCTCGCCACCACGGAGAAGCACAAAATCCTTCCCACCATATTGAGCCGTTGCCAGGTGTACGACTTCAACCGCATGGGCGTGCAAACCATCGTCGACCACCTGAAGTCCGTGGCGGACAGGGAGGGGTACGCCTATGAGCAGGAGGCGTTGAACGTCATCGCCCAAAAGGCGGACGGCGGGATGCGCGACGCGCTCTCCATCTTCGATCAGGCGGCAAGCTTCACGGGCGGGAACCTGACGTATGAAAAGGTGATAGAGAACCTGAACGTGTTGGACTATGAATACTATTTCCGCCTGACGGATCATTTCCTGAAAAACGAGACGGCGCAGTGCCTGCTGGTATTCAACGAAATCTTGGAGAAAGGTTTCGAGGGCGGCCACTTCATCGCCGGGCTGGCATCGCACCTGCGCGACCTGCTCGTGAGCCGCGACCCCGTCACGCTCCCCCTTTTAGAAGTGAGCGGAAACATACGCGAGCGCTACCGGGAACAGGCGCAACGGTGCACGCCCAAATTCCTCTTCCGCGCCGTCAAGCTGTGCAGCGACTGCCACTTGAACTACCGGGTCTCCGGGAACAAGCGGCTGTTGGTGGAAATCACCCTGATACAACTGTCGCAGCTCTCTTTGGACGAAGACGACGGCAGTTCGGGGCGCAGCCCTGAGAAGACGCTGAAACCCCTGTTCAACCAACCTGCCGGAACGGCACGCCCCGCCGCTACCCCGACCGGCTCGCAGAAGCCTCCGGTTCCTGCGGAAAAGGTCGCCTCCACCGTCCGGGACGGGGAGACACCGTATGAAACGCGCAAATCCCCCCTTCCGGCCATTGATGACACGGGACGCAAGCCGCCCAAGGTCAGACTCGATTCTTTCGGTCCCTCCATCAGCCGGCTCAAACAAAAACTGGGAAATCCCGCCGATGCCTCCCGCCTGTCGGGGAACCCCGCCGCGACGGCGGCCGCACCGGTACCGGAAGAAGAGAACTGTCCCGTCACGGAAGACGGCATTTCCTTATGCTGGCTTGAGTTCGCCAACCTCCTCCCGCAGGAAGAAACCGCCATCGCGCAAAGGATGAGGGTCATCCGCCCCAAATTGCTACGGGACGCGACGTTTGAAGTGCTGGTGGACAACGAGCAGGTGAAAATCTACATGGAACAAATCGCCCGGCGCGCGGAAACGTACATGCGCAAGCAACTCCGCAACCGGAACGTCTCCATGACCGTGCGCGTCGCCGAACCGAAGGAAATCCCCCCTGTCATCGGCAAATCCGAGCAATACCGGGTCATGATCCAGCGGAACCCCGCGTTGCAGAAACTGAAGGAGGCGTTCGGGCTGGAACTGGCGTGACTCCCGCGCGTCTCCTATTCCAAATCGTGGCGCATCATGCGGAACTCCGCCATCTTCTCGTACTTCGTGCCTTTCCGCCCGTAGTTGGCGAACGGATAAATGGAAATGCCGCCGCGCGGAGTGAAGAAGCCCGTCACCTCGATGTACTTCGGGTCTGTCAGCCGGATGAGGTCTTCCATGATGACGTTCACGCAGTCTTCATGGAAACCGCCGTGGTTGCGGAAGCTGAAAAGGTAAAGTTTCAGGCTCTTGCTTTCCACCATGCGGCGATCCGGCACGTAGCAGATGCGTATCTCGGCGAAGTCGGGTTGCCCCGTCACGGGACACAGGCTCGTGAATTCGGGGCAGTTGAAGCGAACCCAATAGTCGTGGCCGACGTGCCGGTTCTCGAACGTCTCCAACACTTCCGGGGCGTAGTCCTTCCTGTACTCCGTGCGGTTGCCCAACGACCGCAGTCCTTCCTTTTCCCTTCCTCCGCTCATGGCTCCGCCGCCTCCTTCCTGCCCGTCGGGGCTTCCTTTCCGTCCGGATACCCGCGCAAGCCGTCGTCGCGGAGCTTGCAGGCGGGGCGACGGCCGCCACCCGGCATCGCCGGTTCTTTTCCGTCTTTCATCATGTCCGCTATACCTTATTATATTATATTGTAGGATATGCCCTCGTCGTACACGTCCACGCCCTCTTCCCGTTTCAGGCGGCACACCGCTCGTGCGGTGACGGGCAACACCAGCACCTCGAAGAGCGTCTTGAGAGCCGCCTCCCACGCCGCCACGAGCCACAGGTTGCCCCAAGGCACGATTCCGCCGAGAGCCATCGGAAAAAACACCAGGGAGTCCGCCGCCTCCCCCGCCACTGTGGAGAGGATGGCTCGCAACGGGAAACGCCGCCCGCGCGAAGTCACTTTCATCACGCTCATCACGTAAGCGTTGAGGAACGAGCCTGCAAGGAACGCCAGGAACGAGGCGGCCGCCATGCGCGGGGCGAGACCGAACAGGCGGTGGAATCCGTCCTGGTTGTCCCAGTAGGGCGCGCCGGGGATGACATCCGCCACGTAGCCGAAGAGCACGAACAGGAAGTTCATCGCGAAGCCCGTCCATATCAGCAATTTGGCTCTGTTGAAGCCCCACACCTCCACGATGCAGTCGTTCACGACGTAAGAAACGGGAAAGACCAGAAGCCCCGCCGTGACATTGAACGAGCCGAACATGATTTGCTTCGTGGCCAAGAGGTTGGCGGAGATGAGGCACACGCAAAACAGCACTCCCAGCAGAAAGAAGGAAACGCTGAACGCCTTTTCTTTCATAGAATCTTGTTTTAAAGAGGTTTACAAGCACTCGTCGCACGTCCCCGCAAGGGACGCGCCCGCAAAGGTACGACAAAGAAAGGAGACGGCAAAAGCTTCGCGGGAAAAATCCTACCGCGGCGGCATCCGGACGACATCAATAAGGAAACGGCTTTATCCGTGAACAGCGTGACGGACAAAAACGCGATTTACATCCCTTTTGTTTGCCGCATTTTCTCATTTTCAACCCGTTGGCGATCGCTCTCTTAGTAAGAGAGCGATCGCCGTTCCGCAAATC
>CAYXQT010000146.1:0-5864 GCA_964466445.1 uncultured Paraprevotella sp.
ATTCTCCGCCGCCCTTTCCGTGTCTTTCCGGAAGTCCGACAAGCAGATGCGTCAATCGAAAGTACTGTAAATCACTTGGATTTTAAGTTTGTCCGTCGCGCCGCCCACCAGTCTGGCACTTCCCAACCCCATGTCGTGCGTCACGCTGACGATATTGTCGCTGTTGTTCCTGCTGATTTCTATGGGGATTATCACCACCTTGTTCCAGTCCTCGTGCAAGCGTTCCCAGTCCTCCGCCGTCACCCCGGCTCGGACGGCTCCCTCGTTCCTTTCCTTGTTGCAGAACGACACGAGGTTGTTGATGTTGTTGAAGGTATAAGTGTTGTAGTTACTGTTAAAAGTCGTTACGTAGCTCGTCTTCCCATCGGGAAGCCTGCCCTCTTCGAAGAAGGAGTGCATATCTTGCTTGCGTACCAGCAGTACGGTCTGTGGCACTTCAAACGGCGTTTCCGACTCTGTGGCGTTGTAACGGTATAAGGAGAATTGCGTTTGGCTGATGCTGTCGTTGGAGTGACCTTGGTAGATTTCACTTATAGGCAACGTGATTTCCGCGAACGACCCGGCGGGAGTCTTCAGGTAAACGTAGCGGGTGTCGTTCTCTAACAGTCCCGCCGGCCCGCCGTTCTCCACGTAAGTGTTCTGCAAGACTTCGGGTGTCGCCGCGAAGCGGCTCATCCCCACATAAATCGTGTCCTTTTCAGTGTCCTTGTATTTGAAGTAGAGGTTCATCGTTCCCACTCTCATCTTGACCATCGTGCCGTCTCCGTCCGCCAGTCTGAAATAAAATCCGGGGCATACATGGCGGATGAAGTTGTATGAATTCCGGAAGAAGTCGTTGTTCTCGTAGTACTTCCGCAGGATGAACGTGCCGTATTCCTTGGGCAACATGATGCGTATGTTCGAAACGTAGGAATTGCTTCCCGAACCGTCGTCTTCCAGCGTGAAGTCTCTTGTCGTGAACACCTTCCGCGCGATTGGGCCTGCGGCATGGCGGTTGAAGTAGCGGTCGAAGTCGGTGTTGCTGTAATACGTGGTGTCCTCGCGCACGGCGTTCGCGGTGTCCAGTTCGAAGACATCGGTCTTCATCGGGTTGTTGTCATCGCCGTAGAACTTTTCGTAATACAGCCTTATTTCGATGGAGTCGGCCTCCACTTCGCCCTGTTCGTTCTTGACCATCAGTTCGTAGTCCGGGAGTCTGTAATCTTCCAGCGTGTTGAACTGTGCCAGGAATTCGGCCTTGACGTGCATTCCCGTTTCAGGGTCGGTCACGCGTCCCAGATAAGGCACGGTGCTGTTGCTCAGGACGGAATCGACGGGAAGGGAACGCATCTCGGCTTCGAACACCGAATAGGAGGCGTTGATGTCGTCGGAGTCCGTGAAGATGCCGATATCTTCGGTGGTGTTGTCGCACGCCACGCAACACAACCCGACGAGCGCGACGAATGAGGTTATGATTTTCATTTTTCTGGGAATGATAAGTGTTTTTATTCTTCTTCTTCCTTGCCTTGGCTCCACACCTCGTCGAAGAAGTCGGCGAAAGCGTCGGAGTCGGCGGCACCGATGTTTCCCCTCACCGGTATGTTCCTTTCTTGCGCGTATTCGCAGAAAGCCTTGAACTTTTCCGTGTCGGGCACGGTAATCCCGTCGGAATAGCAGACGGCCAGCTTGTTCAACTCTTCGAATGTCATTTCCGGGCTGAACTTTTCGAATACCGACGTGTCCACGGTACGGAACGCCACGTATCTGCCAAAGTTCTCGCCCATCGGCTTTTGCAATCCCTCGGAAGACATGGAATACACCACCTTGCTGTCCCTGAACGAAGGTTCTTCCTTGTAGGCGGTCTTGATATAGAGGGGAATCAGAGCCGACATCCATCCTTGGCAGTGGATGACATCGGGCATCCAACGCAGTTTCCTTACGGTTTCCAGCACACCCCGGGCGTAGAACACGGCGCGCTCCCCGTTGTCGCCGTACTCTTCGCCGTTCTCGTCGCGGGCTATGAGGCGTTTCAGGAAGTAATCGTCGTTGTCTATGAAATATACTTGCATTCGGGCGGCCTGTATGGAAGCCACTTTGATGATGAGCAGGTGGTCTGAGTCGTTAATAATCAGGTTCATGCCGGAGAGGCGGATTACCTCGTGGAGCTGGTTGCGCCGCTCGTTGATGTTTCCCCATTTGGGTAGGAAAGTCCTGATTTCCCGTCCTTTCTCTTGTATTTCCTGAGGAAGCCTCCTCCCCATAGCGGCCAGTTCCGTCTCGGGAACGTAAGGCGTCATCTCTTGCGTGACGAATAAGATTTTCTTGGCCTTCATTGTCATGATTCCTTTTTTCCTTGGTGCAAAGATACGAAAAAAGATTGGCTTTGCCGCCTTTTCGTGCGGGAATAGAGCCTGATTTTTCCTTTGAAAAACCCTTGCAGAGTCAACTGACAAGTGCAAAATTAGAGGAATGTTTGAAGAACTCGCGTTTCGGTGTTGAATATTTGGGCTTTCCCTTGGCCTTGCGTTTATTTTGGCTTGTACCTTTTCAAGAAGGCGTTGTTCAGGTTGTTGAATCTATTTTCGCGCACGACATATCTTCGTTTGCGGGAAAGAAAAAAAGTCGTTACTTTGCAAAAAAAGTCGTTACTTTGCAATAAATTCACTTTTTTTGAGTTTATATTAGGTAATCCGCAATCCGGATAGAGGAGGTTGAATGAGAGGCGTGTGTCGATATGGAGATTTGTGATGGCATGAATGTCGTGGAACAAACCGTAAAAAGGGGGCTTGACACCATATTTGCCTTGGTGAGTCTGTGTGTCTTGTCGCCGGTTTTTTTGTTGGTCTGTATATTATTGAAATGCAAGGAAGGTGGGTCTGTCTTGTTCAGGCAGGAACGGATAGGGTACAAGGGTCGCCCCTTTTTCATTCTTAAGTTTCGCACGATGAGGATGGACGCGGAATGCGACGGGCAGCCGCAGCTGGCGGAGGTGGACGACGAAAGGTTGACGAGCGTGGGACGTTTCCTGCGCGAGCACCACCTCGACGAGCTGCCCCAGCTGTGGAACGTCCTCGTGGGCGAGATGTCCTTCGTCGGGCCGCGCCCCGAGCGCCGTTACTTCATCGAGCTGATAAGGAGGGAAAATCCCGATTACGACTACCTGTTCCTGATGCGCCCCGGCCTCACGTCCGAGGCCACCCTGTACAACGGCTACACCGACACGATGCAGAAGATGCTGATTCGCTTGCGGATGGACTTGGAATACCTGCAACGGCGTTCGCTGTGGCTCGACATGAAGATAATTCTTGTTACGGTGTTCTTTATTTTGAAAGGAAAGAAATTCTGATGCGTATAAGGAGAATATTGCTGGCCGTCGCGGCGTGCCTTTGCTTCCAGCTCGCCTTCTCCCAGTCGATGACGGACGAAGAGGTGGTGCGTTACGTCACGGAACAGCAGGAGAAGGGGAGAAACCAGCAGTACATCGTCTCCCAACTGCTGCGGAGGGGCGTGACGGTGGAGCAGTTGCGGCGCATACGGAAGAAGTACGAGGCGGAGCAGAACCAGCCCGGAGCCTTGGACTTGACGGGTGTCACGAAACCCAGAACGGGGACTTCGCGCCTGAGGACTGACAGGGAGAAGGAGCGCGACGAGCGGCAGAAGCGCAACGGGCACATGATACGCTCCCGGCGCGAAAGGGACGAGGAGGACGACAAGACGGTGCAGCGCGGGCTGATAGACGAGGAGATAGGGTTCATGGACATAGACTCCCTCATTTATTACCGCAACTATTTCGAGGAGGACGGCCGCCGCGTGTTCGGGCGCAACATCTTCAACAACGAGATGCTGACATTCGAGCCGGACATGAACATGCCGACCCCGTCCGACTACCGGTTGGGGGCGGGAGACAACGTGATTATCGACGTGTGGGGGGCTTCGCAGACCACGTTCGAGGGGACGGTGTCGCCCGACGGCACGGTGACGATAGAGGGCGTGGGGCCGCTCTCCTTGTCCGGCAAGACCGTCAAGGAGGCCAACGAATACGTGAAAGGGCAGCTCGGGCGTTTCTATTCCAATTCGAGCATCACCCTGACCGTCGGGGAGACCCGCTCGATACAGGTGCAGGTGATGGGCGAGGTGACGGTGCCCGGCACGTACACGCTGAGCGCCCTCTCGTCGGCGTTCAACGCCTTGTACGCCGCGGGAGGCATCAGCGAGGTCGGCACGTTGCGCGACATAAAGGTGTTCCGCGGGGGGCGCGTGATCTCGACCATCGATGTCTACGACTACATCCTGAACGGGAACACGAAGGGGGATGTCCGTCTGGCGGACAACGACGTGATTGTGGTGGGTCCCTACGAATGCCTGGTGAACATACAGGGAAAGGTGAAACGCCCCATGTTCTACGAGATGAAGGAATCCGAGAGCGTCTCAAGCATCTTGGACTATGCCGGAGGGTTCGCGGGCGACGCCTACACCGACAACGTGCGGCTGATACGCAAGAGCGGGCGCGAGTATTCCGTCCACACGGTGGGCGAGTTCGAGATGAACGGCTTCCTGCTGAAGGACGGCGATTCGCTGTTCGTCGATTCCGTCATCCCGCGTTTCTCCAACATGGCGGAGGTGCGCGGTGCCGTGTTCCATCCCGGACAATACCAGATGGACGGGGACATCAAGACCGTGCGGCAACTGATTAAGGCCGCCGACGGACTGCGCGAGGACGCTTTCGTCAAGCACGCCGTGATGCACCGCCAGAAGGAAGACCTCACCATGGAAGCCTTGTCGGTGGACGTGGAGGGCATCATGGACGGGACGGTCGCCGACATCCCCTTGCGCAAGAACGACATCCTGTTCATACCGAGCATGGTGGACATGAAGGGGGAACAGACGCTGACCATCGACGGCGAGGTCAACTTCCCCGGCGTTTACCGGTATGCCGACAACACGACCGTGGAAGACCTCGTGCTTCAGGCGGGGGGCCTCACCGAGGCCGCGTCCACGGCGAAAGTCAACGTGTTCCGCCGCATCAAGAACCCCGACGCGGCGACCGACGACGAAAAGCTGGCGGAGACTTACAGTTTCTCGCTCAGCGGAGGCCTCGTGACGGGCGAGGGGCAGGACTTCCGCCTCCAGCCTTTCGACGAGGTGGTGGTGCGCAAGAGTCCGGCCTACTCCGAACAGCGCAACGTGAAGATAAGCGGCGAGGTGAACTTCTCCGGGAGCTACGCGATGGAGAGCAAGAATTACCGGCTGAGCGACCTGGTGAAGGCGGCCGGAGGCTTGTCTTCTCTCGCTTACGCGAGGGGGGCGCGACTGCAGCGCAGGCTGACGGACGAGGAGAAGAAACAGAGGGAAGTGGCGTTGAAGACCGCGCAAATCCAATTGTTCGAGGAGAGCATGCGTTCCGAGAAGGCGTTCAACATGGAGAAGGCCGACTCCGTGCAGAACCTGAAACTGGATTTGGGAAACACCTATTCCGTGGCCATCAACCTTGAGAAAGCCTTGCAAAATCCCGGAAGCACGGACGATGTGCTTTTGCGCGAGGGCGACGAACTGCAAGTCCCGCAGTTCTCCAACACCGTGAAAATCAGCGGCGATGTGATGTACCCGATTTCCATCAACTACGAGAAGGGCAAGTCCTTGAAATATTACATCAAGCGTGCCGGCGGGTATGCCGACCGCGCCCACAAGTCCCGCGTTTATGCGATTTACATGAACGGCGCGGTGGAACAGCTCGGCCGCCGCTCCTCCAAGTCCATCCAACCGGGCTGTGAAATCGTAGTGCCTTCGAAGCCGCAGAAGGCAAGGATGAGCACCGCGGAGATGATGACCATCGGCACGTCCACGGCTTCCATCGCCACGATGATTGCCACGATGGTGAACGTATT
>CAYXQT010000147.1:0-5778 GCA_964466445.1 uncultured Paraprevotella sp.
GCTCCGTGCCGGGCTTGACGAAGAACTGCATCTCCATCTGCTCGAACTCGCGCATGCGGAAGATGAACTGCCGGGCGACGATTTCGTTGCGGAACGCCTTTCCTATCTGGGCGATGCCGAAAGGCAGCTTCATGCGCCCCGTCTTCTGCACGTTGAGGTAGTTCACGAAGATGCCTTGGGCGGTTTCGGGGCGGAGGTATATGGTGGAAGCGCCTTCGGCGGTGGAGCCGACTTCCGTCTTGAACATCAGGTTGAACCGGCGCACGTCAGTCCAGTTGCGCGTGCCGCTCACGGGGCACACGATGCCCTCGTCCAGAATAATCTGCTTCAGCGCGTCCAAGTCGCCCGCGTTCATCGCCTCGCTGTACCTGCCGTGGAGGTCGTCGCGCTTCCGCCGCAGTTCCAGCACGCGCGGGTTCGTCCGGCGGAACATCTCCTCGTCGAAGTTGTCGCCGAACCTCTTGGCCGCCTTGGCCACCTCCTTGTCCGTTTTCTCGTCGTAGTCGGCTATCCGTTCTTCAATCAGCACGTCGGCGCGGTAGCGCTTCTTGCTGTCGCGGTTGTCTATCAGGGGGTCGTTGAACGCGTCCACGTGCCCGCTGGCTTTCCACGTGGCGGGATGCATGAAGATGGCCGCGTCGATGCCCACGATGTTCTCGTGGAGCAGCACCATGCTCTGCCACCAGTATTGCTTGATGTTGTTTTTCAGCTCCACGCCGTTCTGCCCGTAGTCGTAGACCGCGCCCAGCCCGTCGTAGATGTCGCTCGACGGGAACACGAAGCCGTATTCCTTGCAGTGCGACACTATCTTCTTGAACACATCTTCCCGATTCATGTTTCCTTTTCGTGAAATATTGAGAAATCTTTCGCAAAAGTACGCCTTTTTTTTCATTAATATGCTATTTTTGCGTTAAAATAGATATATGAGCGACACAAATATGAGCGAAGACAAAGACGGGCCGGAGGGCTTGGCCGCGGGAAGCCCGGAGGAGGAAGCCGACGCGCGGCACTCCTCCTACCGTCCGGACGCGGGGACGCGCGACGGCGTCACGCACCACCTGAGCGGGATGTACCAGAACTGGTTCTTGGACTACGCCTCCTACGTGATTCTGGAACGGGCCGTGCCGCACATCAACGACGGCTTCAAGCCGGTGCAGCGCCGCATCCTGCATTCCATGAAGCGCATGGACGACGGACGCTACAACAAGGTGGCCAACATCGTGGGGCATACCATGCAGTTCCACCCGCACGGCGACGCGTCCATCGGCGACGCGCTGGTGCAACTGGGACAGAAGGAATTGCTCATCGACTGCCAAGGCAACTGGGGGAACATCCTCACGGGGGACTCGGCGGCGGCTCCGCGGTACATCGAGGCCCGCCTCTCGAAGTTCGCCCTCGACGTGGCGTTCAACCCGAAGACCACGGAGTGGAAGCTGTCGTACGACGGGCGCAACAAGGAGCCCGTCACGCTTCCGGTCAAGTTCCCTCTGCTCCTGGCGCAGGGCGTGGAGGGCATCGCCGTGGGACTGTCGTCCAAAATCCTGCCGCACAACCTGAACGAGATATGCGACGCCGCCGTGGACTACCTGCACGGCAAGCCGTTCCGGCTCTTCCCCGACTTCCTGACGGGAGGGAGCATCGACGTGAGCAAGTACAACGACGGGGCGCGGGGCGGCATGGTGAAGGTGCGCGCCAAAATCACCAAGATAGACAGCAAGACGCTGGCCATCCGCGAGATACCTTACGGGAAGACCACCACGACGCTGATAGATTCCATCCTGAAAGCCATCGAGAAAGGCAAAATCAAAGTGCGCAAGGTGGAGGACAACACGGCGGCGGAAGTGGAAATCCTCGTCCACCTGACACCGGGCGTCAGCTCCGACAAGGCTCTCGACGCTCTCTATGCCTTCACCGACTGCGAGATTAGCATCTCGCCCAACTGTTGCGTCATCGACGAGCGGAAGCCGTGCTTCATGAGCGTGAGCAGGGTGCTGGGACGTTCCGTGGACAACACCCTCGGCCTGCTCCGCAAGGAACTGCTCATCCGGAAGGGCGAACTCTTGGAGAGCCTGCACTTCGCCACGCTCGAGAGGATATTCATAGAGGAACGCATATACAAGGATCGCGGCTTCGAGCAGGCCAAGGACATGGAGGCGGCGTGCACGCACGTCGACGAACGCCTCACGCCCTTCTACCCGCAGATGATACGGGAAGTGACGCGCGACGACATACTCAGGCTCATGGAAATCAAGATGGCCCGCATCCTGCGGTTCAACAAGGACAAGGCCGACGAAGCCATCGCGCGGATGAAAGGCGACATCGCGCAGATAGACCGCGACCTGAGCAACATGGTGGAAGTGGCGTGCAACTGGTTCCGCATGCTGAAGGCCAAATACGGAAAGGAACATCCCCGGCGCACCGAACTGCGCAACTTCGACACCATCGTGGCCACCAAGGTGGCGGAAGCCAACGAGAAGCTGTACATCAACCGCGAGGAGGGCTTCATCGGCACGTCGCTCAAGAAGGACGAGTTCATCGCGAACTGCTCCGACATCGACGATGCCATCCTCTTCTACCGCGACGGCACTTACAAGGTCATCCGCATCGGCGACAAGACGTTCGTGGGCGAGACGGAACGGAGCAAGGCGGAAGGCAGGAAAGTCGAAATCATACATGCCGCCGTCTTCAGGCGCAACGACAAGCGCACGATTTACAACGTCATCTACCGCGACGGCAAGGACGGCTTCTACTACATCAAGCGTTTCAACGTGACCTCCATCACCCGCGACCGCGATTACGACCTGACGCAAGGCAAGCCGTTTTCCCGCGTCGCCTATTTCACGGCCAACCCGAACGGCGAGGCGGAAGTCGTCAAAATCACCCTGAAGCCCACGCTGAAGCTCAAAAGGATATTCGTGGAAAAGGACTTCAGCACCGTGGCCATCAAAGGCCGCCAAAGCAGGGGCAACGTCTTGAGCAAAAACGAGATACAGCGCATCGGGCTGAAAGCCCGCGGCGGTTCCACCTTGGGCGGACGCAAGGTGTGGTTCGACCATGATGTCAACCGCCTGAATTACGACGAGCGGGGAGAATATCTGGGCGAGTTCCACAGCGAAGACCTGATTTTGGTCGTCCTGAAAAGCGGTGAGTTCTACACCACCAATTTCGACGTGAACAACCATTACGAGCCGGGCATTCTCCGCATCGAGAAATTCTCGCCGGGGAAAATCTGGTGTGCCGTGCTCTACGACGCCGACCAGCAAGGCTACCCCTACGTCAAGCGCTTCGCTTTCGAGCCCGCCGCCAAGCCGTCGAGTTTCATCGGCGACAACAAGGACAGCCGTTTCGTCCTGCTCACCGACGAGCCCTGCCCGAGGCTGCAGGTGACCTTCGGAGGCCGCGACAGCTTCCGCGACCCGTTGGAAATCGACGCGGAAAGCTTCATCGGCGTAAAGGGCTTCAAGGCCAAGGGCAAGCGGCTCACGACATACGAGACGGAAGCCATCACGGAACTGGAACCCTTGCGCCGCCCGGAAGAACCGGAAACCGGAGAAGCCGAAACCGGCGGGACGGGAAAGGCGGAAACGGAAAGGGAAGAGCCGGAAACGGACACCGGCAAGGGGAGGAACGACGTCGCGGACGAGCTGGCGGGGCAGATGGAACTTTTTGAAGACGAGTAACTCATGCGTGCCTTACGGTTCATCTTCCTCATGCTTGCGACGGCAGGCGGCATCACGGACACGACGGTTTGCCGGGCACAGGATGTCGCGGATTCTCCGGAAATGCGGCGCAGGCCGGAAGAAAAGCCGGGTCCGCCCGAGCCTTTCCGGGGCGCGACCCGTGCCGGACGAAACCCAAACCGCCACACGACGCACGCCACGCTCTTCGGCACGGGACGCACGAGCCTGTACGAGACCTACCTGTCGCCCGTCACTTACACGGGTCCCCACGTGAGCGTCCTCCACGAGACACTCCGCAAAACTCACTGGGCGGACGGGCGGGTTACGACGCAAAGCATCCTCGACGGCTTTTTCTGCCATACCTCCAACCGTGCCGACAACGCCGACGAATGGGGCGGCAAGGTGAACTACTCCGTCGGCTGGCACTACAACTGGGTCGTGGGCGGACGGCTGCGGCTCATGGCGGGAGGGGAAGTCCATGTGGGGTTAGGCGCGATTTACAACGACCGCAACGGCAACAATCCCGTGCAGGCGAAGGCGGACGTCGACCTTGCCGCCTCGCTGATGGCCGTCTGCCCGTTCCACATCAGGAAAGTGCCTTTCACCGCCCGCTACCAGACCGGCCTGCCCCTCGCCGGCGCCATGTTCTCCCCGCGCTACGGGCAGTCTTACTATGAGATGTCGTTAGGCAACTACGACCACAACGTGTGCTTCACCTACCCGGGCAACGCGCCGTCCATGCGCCATTTCCTGACGCTGGACTTCCCCGTGGCGGGATTCACGTTCCGGGCCGGTTATTTGTGCGACATCCGGCAAAGCCGCGTGAACGGACTGCGCAGCCACGTCTGGAACCACAGTTTCATGATAGGCTACGTCAAGCATTTCAGCTTCGTCAAGCGCAGGGAGCCGCAACACCGCCCGTTCATCCTGTAACTCTCCTCGGCATGAGACCTTATACCTTTATCATATTATGCGCCGCCTCGCTTTTCTGCACAGGCTGCATTCGCGAGGAAAAGCCGGACGACACCCCGGCCAACAACTTCGAGGCTCTCTGGCGCATCATCGACACCCAATATTGCTTCCACGACTACAAGGTGCAGGAGGGATGCCTGCCGTGGGACGAGGCATACGCAAAGTACCGTCCGCGCGTGCAGGACGGCATGACTTCCGCACAGCTCTTCGAGGTGCTGTGCGACATGCTGTCCGAACTCCGCGACGGGCACGTCAACCTCTATTCCGCCGCCGACATGGGCCGTTACTGGAGTTGGTACGAGGACTACCCGCGCAACTTCAACGACAGTGTCCACCGGGTTTACTTGGGTACGGACTACCGCATCGCCGCCGGAATCTATTACAAGATACTCGACGACAACATCGGTTACCTGTATTATGGCAGTTTCAGTGCCGGCATCGGCGAGGGCAACTTGGACGAAGTCATGCACTACCTGCGCCTGTGCAACGGGCTGATCGTGGACGTGCGCGACAACTCGGGCGGCACGCTGACACACGCCGAGCGGCTGGCCGAACGCTTCACCAACGAAAAGCGGCTGGTGGGCTACATCGCGCACAAGACGGGGACGGGGCACGGCGACTTCTCCTCCCCGGAAGCCGAATACATCGAGCCGTCGAAAGGCATACGCTGGCAAAAGAAAGCCGTCGTGCTGACCAACCGCTCGTGCTACAGCGCCACCAACATTTTCGTGCGCGACATGAAAGAATGCCCGTCGGTCACCGTCATGGGCGACCGCACGGGCGGCGGCTCCGGCCTCCCCTTCTCGTCGGAACTCCCCAACGGGTGGGCCGTCCGCTTCTCCGCGTGCCCGATGTACGACGCCCGGATGAACCAGATAGAGTTCGGCATAGAACCGGACATCAGCGTGTCGCTCACGCAGGAAGACCTCGCCCGCGACAAGGACACGATGATAGAGGCCGCCCGGGAATTTCTGAAACGATAATTTGGACAGGCCGGCAAATCTTCATATCTTTGCACCGGTCTTGCCGCGCCTGTGGTGAAATCGGTAGACACGCCAGACTTAGGATCTGGTGCCTCGCGGCTTGTAGGTTCGAGTCCTATCAGGCGCACGATAAAGGTTCCGGA
>CAYXQT010000148.1:0-5770 GCA_964466445.1 uncultured Paraprevotella sp.
GGGATGCCCCGTGGCGTTCTACTCCATGGAGATGCGCAAGGAGGAGATAGCCGCGTGCTCCAGCGTGCCCTCGAACCGCATCCTGTACTCACCCTCTCCGCCTCCCGGCTCAAGGCCGTGGACGTGGCCACGGCGGGGGTGGAGGGCATGCCCGTTTTCTTCGACGACCGCTCAGGCTCCACGCTGGAATCCATACTCGCCTCCATACGCACGATGAGGGCGAGGCACGGCATACGGGATGCCGTGGTGGACTACCTCCAGATACTCTCCGTCAACGCGCGGGAGGCCAACAGGGAGCAGCAGATGGGCGAGGCGGCGTGCCGCCTCAAGAACCTCGCCAAGGACCTCGGCGTGTGGATAATCGCCGTCTCGCAGCTCAGCCGGGACAAGGCCGACCCCGTGCCCAGCCTCTCGCGGCTGAGGGCCAGCGGTCAGATAGCGGAGGCCGCCGACGTGGTGATTCTCGTCTACAGGCCGGGGGCGGAGGGGCGCGAGAGGTATCCCGAGCCCTTCGGCCGCGTCTCCGTCAGGGACACCGCCCTGATCGACGTGGCCAAGGGGCGCAACATCGGCACGATGAAGTTCATAGCGGGGTTCGACGGGGCGACGGCCTCCTTCCGGGACATCGGGGAGGTGCCGCTCGCCGGAGAACGCGCGGAAGGAGGGGACACCCCGTTCTGAGGGGAGGAGCGACTTTAAAGGAAAGGAGACGACGGAATGGCAGGGAACAGATGGACGGAGGAGGAGCTCGCGAAGCTCGCGGAAACCTACCCGCGGGTGCCGTGGGAGGACGTGCTCGCCGCGCTGCCGCGGCACGCGTACAAGTCGATAACGGCCCGCGCGACGCGTCTGGGAATCCGCAGGAAGCACGGTGTCCGCCCCGCGTGGCTGAAGAAGGGGCGCGGGGAGGAACCGCCCGCACCCGGCGAGCCGAAGTGGAAGCCGCAGGAGTTCCACGCGCTGGCGGAACTGTACCCCGCCGGGACGAGGGAGAGGATAGAGGCGGGACTCCCCGGACGGTCCTGGGCGGCGATAACCCGGAAGGCGGAGCTGCTCGGCATAAGGCGCGAGGCGCGGACGGCCTCCTTGGACGCCCGGCACCCGGAGGACGGGACAGCCCGCGCGGAAGCCGCCCCGCGCCGCCGCGTGCCGGACTACGGCCCCTCCTCGCGCTACGGGGAGTGCGCCCACTACAGGCTCGCCCGGAGGGACGGCGGATGCTACGCCGGCATATGCGGATGCTGGAAGATCAGGGGAAAGGACGGGGGATACCTGCACGTGAGGTCGTCGAAGCCCTCCTGCCGACACTTCGTGCAGGGAGGAATCGGCGGTTTGGGATGCCAGCCCGCGGGGGCACGCAAACGGTAGGAGGACGGAGGCATGGGACTGCAAAGGAGAAAAGGATGCGTGTACTGCGAATGGGCCCACGCGCGCTACGTGCGCGGCGTGGGGAGACACCTGCAAATGCGCTGGCGGGCGGAAATCGTGGTGGGCGGCAGGAGGCACAGGTGCACCTCCACGAGCGAAAGGAACGTGAGGGCCTGGCTCGCCGACATGCTGGAGAAGCACCCCTTCTATGAAAGCGGGAGAAAGGGAGGCGGGCATGAGCGGCAGTAGGAGGACGGAATGGCGGCAAGGGACGCTGTTCGGGGACGGGACCATGACGGAGGCCGCGCGCGGCGGGAAGTCGCGGGCGGAGAAGTTCCTCGACTACAGGGCGTTCACGGACAAGTTCAAGCCGAGGAAGACGACGGACGACTGCTACACGCCTCCCGCCGTCTACGAGGCCGTCGTGCGCTTCGTGGACCGGCGGCTGGCGCCGCTGGCGGGGCGCGAGGTCGTGCGCCCGTTCCGTCCGGGCGGGGACTACGAGGCGGAGGAGTACCCGGAGGGGTGCGTGGTGGTGGACAACCCTCCGTTCTCGATATTCGCGAGGATAGTCCGCTTCTACGAGGCGCGGCGCGTCCCGTTCTTCCTCTTCGCCCCGTCGCTGACGCTGTTCGGCATACTGAGAGGCACGGAGAGGACGACGGCGGTGGTGTGCGGCGCGTCGGTGACCTACGAGAACGGGGCGGTCGTGCGCACGTCGTTCGCCACCGACCTGTGGCCGGG
This sequence comes from uncultured Paraprevotella sp., assembly GCA_964466445.1. Classification (GTDB taxonomy): domain Bacteria; phylum Bacteroidota; class Bacteroidia; order Bacteroidales; family Bacteroidaceae; genus Paraprevotella. The sequence continues at coordinate 2,113 of CAYXQT010000148.1, forward strand.
GCATCCCCTCTTCGCGGTGTCCGGGACGCTGACCGGGGAAATCGAGGCGGCGGCGAAGGGGAAGCCCAAGGAGAGGGCGGCGTTGCGCTTCCCGCCGGAAGTGGCGACCGCGGCGCAGCTGATGAAAATCGCGATGCGCGGCGTGGACTTCGAGTGCCCCCGCGGGGAGGGCGCGTTCGTCGCGGGGTTGGACAATCACCGCGCGGGCTTGTACGGCGGCGGGGTGCTGATGTCGGAACGGATGGCGGAAAGAACCGCCACGGTGGTGGAGCTCAGCACGAAGGAGAAGAGAATCGTGGCGGAATTGGGGGGCTGACATGAGGGACGGACTGCAAAGGAAGATAGATTACAGCATGGGCCTGTTGCGCAAGGCGGAGAAGCTCGCCCTGCGCCTCGACCCGGAGGACGGGTACTACCTCGCGTTCTCGGGCGGAAAGTACAGCCAGTGCCTGTACCACCTCGCGAGGATGGCGGGCGTGAAGTTCAAGGTGCACTTCTCGCCCACGACAGTAGACCCGCCGGAGGTCGTCCGCTTCATCAGGGAGAACTACCCGGACGTGGGGTTCGAAAAGCCCAGGGCTTCCATGTATGAGATGGCGAGGAGGAAGCACATCCTGCCGACCATGAGACTGCGGTGGTGTTGCGCCGAGTTCAAGGAGGCGCACGGCGCGGGGAAGGTGACGCTGACGGGCATATGCCGCGCCGAGAGCGCGCGGCGGGCAAGGCGGAACGAGGCTGAGTTGTCCGGCCACAAGTTCTCCGGCACTTTCGACCAGTTCTCCGAACACGGGGATCGGATGGTGGCGTGCGCGGGCGGGAAGGACAAGATATCATATTGCCCCTCTTGGAGTGGGGCGACTGCGACGTGTGGGAATTCCTCAACGGGAACGGCATCCCCCACTGCCACCTCTACGACGAGGGGAGGCGGCGCATAGGCTACATCCTCTGCCCCATGTCGAGCCGCAAGGCCAAGGCGGCGGACATCCGGAGGTGGCCGCACGTCAGGAGGAACTGGCTCAAGACCATCCGGTGGCTCGTCGACAACGGCTGGGGCCACGACTTCCCCGACGCGGAGACGGGTTTCAGGTGGTGGACAAGCGGCACCGTTCAGGGAGTTCTACGCCGACGAGTTCCTGCAGGGGAAGCTGGACTTCGGAAAGGAGGAGGCATGAACAGGGGCATGCAGCTCGAACTGCGGATGGACTACGGCGTGACGCGCGAAATGGCCTGCGTCATGTGCCACCTCTCGAGCGAATGCCCCCGCTGTTGCGAGAAGTGCCGGGCGGAGGGCAGGAACGGGACGTGCCACGGGCAGGTCTGCTCCCAGCCGACAAGGGACACGGAGGGGAAGAGGTGGGAGGCGTGGATGCATTTCGTGCGCGTCCACCGCCCCGACCTGCGCCGGTTCGTGCCGGAGAAGTACCGGAAAGGGCGGGGCTAAACGACTTCATCCTGTAGTACCTTCAAAGGGAAGCAGGTAAAAAAGAGCAAAGACAAGGACATGGAAGACAAGGAGGAGGATTACTGACATGGGAAACGGATACAAGCCGCATGAGTGGGGAGAGGTCAAATACAGGTTCAACCGGCTGATGCCCGGCATCCCCGTTTCCGAAATCCATGACGGGTGGTACACGGCATTGACGGGCAGACTTTCGATAGACCCCGTCAAGCTGGACGACATACTCGAGAAGATGTACCCCGACGAGGCCGGGACACTTTCGACGAAAGAGATTATAAGGAAACATTACGGCGCAAAAGCCGTGCAACTGATTGAGGAGCTGTTATGATTTACGGGTATTTGAGGGTGAGTAGCGACGAGCAGGACGTGAACTCGCAGAAGCAGGGGTGGAGAAGTTTGCCGCCGACAAGGGGTGGACGATTGACAAGTACATCACGGACGAGGGAGTTTCCGGAGGGAAAGACCCCGACAAGCGCAACTTGAGGCCTTTGCTCAAACTAGTACATGAGGGCGACGTGATAATCTGTTCGGAGATTAGCCGCCTTGGACGTGACTTATACATGGTTATGGACATATTGCACTTCTGCATGGAGCGAGGTTGCGTCATCCATACGGTAAAGGACAGGTTCACGCTTGGCGACGACATACAGAGCAAAGTCCTTGCATTCGCTTTCGGACTTTCCGCGGAGATAGAAAGGCAGATGATACGGCAGAGGACGCGGGAGGGGCTAAGGTTGCGCATGAAGATGGGCGTGATTCTTGGCCGCCCACCGATGACGGTTCTCGACGAGCCGATAGGCGACTTGTCCGCGAACAAGGAGAAAGTGATAGGAGCAGTACAACTGGGGCGTACCCGAAAGGAGGCTTGCGCAAAACTTCGGCGTGGACAGAAATACCATAATTCGTTGGTTGCACAGGTGGGGCGTGAAGAAAAGCAAGTTCATCGAAAGGCTGGACAACGCCCCGCCTCCTACATCCTACAAGGACGGCGAATATGATGTCGTAAGGGACATTGACAGGGCAAAGCTGAAAAAGCTCATAGAACTGGATATGACGTTGCCCGCGATAGCTGAGCAATTCCCGGAATACACCTACGAGCAGGTGTACGACACGGTATATTGTGACCATGAGTTTAACATTTTGTACCGCAAGCACGGGAAGTTGAAGATAAAGAAAAAACGTTGAGACATGGAACAGAAAGCGAACGACTTGTTCAAGGAATTGTGCGGAAGAATAACGGCACAAGTAAGGGAAGCATGGCGGCTTTGCGGCGAAATGGGAATGGAACGCGGCGAGATGCCTGGGTCGGAGTTCAAACAGCGGGACAGCATCTGTTTCCGCGATGACGGCTTGAACACGATTTGTGTCCGTCATTATGACAGCAAAGACAAGTTTATCCCGATATTATTTTTTGCCGGGGACTTTTGGCTTGCTGCAATAGCGGCGGACACGATACTTATGGAAGCGCAAGAGAGTTACGAAAAGTGGGAAGGCAATGCGTCCGGAACTTTATTCATGGAAGGCCCCGACTACCTGATACGCAAGCACCGTGAGTGACAGGAGGCGCGTGAACCTGTCGCTGGATTCCGCAAGCTACGACCGGCTGCACAAGATACAGCGGGAATACGGGTTCGGCAGCCCTTGCGAGTTGCTGACCGCGATGGCGCACATACTGATGGGCCGCCTGGATCCGGAGGGCGGGAGGTCGCCCAACCTGTCGGAGGACGACTGGCGCTACATCGACGGCATGTTCGAGGAGCTGGGCAACGCCGAGAAGCGGGACGGCGTGGTACCAGTGAGGCGAAAGGCGCGGCATATTATATAGGGGCATCGATGACATGGCAAAGGACAGGGACTACAACAGGCTGATACACACGGCAAGGTGGCTGCGCCTGCGGCGCGACACGCTGACGTGGCACCCTCTGTGCCAGAGGTGCGAGGCGGAGGGCGTGCTGACTCCGTCCGCGGAGGTGCACCACGTGCGGCCCGCACAACCTACGGGCGCTGTGCCACGACTGCCACGTGAGGACGCACACGGAGGCGGGCAGGTGCGGCAGGCATCGGAGAGGTTCTTCGGCGGGGAGTGACGGCGAGGCCGGGGGCCTTTTTTCAAGAGGGGGCGCCCCCCGTTAAACCTCGCCGCCTCCCCCGTCCATCCGCGCGGGATTTTTCGCAACCGCGGAACTTCCGGGGAAAAAG
>CAYXQT010000149.1:0-5759 GCA_964466445.1 uncultured Paraprevotella sp.
GTCCTGTCGCGCTTGAGCTCGCGAGAGAGGGTTGACTGACTTACGCCCGTTGACGAGGCGATTTCTTTTCTTGCCGTCTTCTCTTGCGACGGTACAAGAATTTGGGCTTTATGTTCCGAAGTTACTTGACGGTAGTGCATGACAATACAAAATCAGTAATTTCAGAGGGGCGGCTTCCTCTTTTTCTTTTTTGTATTGCCAGTTGCTCTTGGCGGGGAGGACTTGGGGATTTTTGCACTTCGGTTTTGAATCTGAGGGCGCGAAAGATTATCCTGAACCCGCGTAGCAGATACTCATGCCCTCTATCGCACACTCTTCAACGCCCTCACTGCTCATCAAATCATGCAGTGTTGCGAGTTCTCCGGTCAATACACCGAACTTGTGTTGGATTTTCCGTCCGTCAATGCACGTTATACGGCAGAAAAACGCTGTCTTTGTGTACGCCAAGGCCGCAGGCTGTCTTACCTGAAGATTTCTTTTCACCCACAAAAGATAGCCTCGGCCTTGACTTTCTTATTTACCGGGCATAAATAATCACGTTTTTTATGTACCTTTGCACAATCTTACAAATCGCAATGTAGAATTATCAATTTATAGATTTTTAATATGGACTTACTCAAAGAAATTGTCTCGCGTGCTCAAGCCAACAAACAGCGTATCGTTCTACCCGAAGGCACGGAAGAACGTACATTAAAGGCCGCCAACCAGATTCTTACAGACGAAGTAGCCGACTTGATTTTATTAGGAAACCGTTCAGAGATAGAAGAAGCGGCAAAAAAATGGGGATTGGGAAACATATACAAGGCCACTATCATCGACCCGGCTACCAGTCCGGAAAAAGAAAGATACGCCCGGTTGCTTTTCGAATTGCGTAAGAAAAAAGGCATGACGATGGAAGAGGCCTGTCAGAAAGTCCTGGACCCTTTGTTCTACGGTTGCCTGATGATTAAGACCGATGATGCCGATGGACAGTTGGCGGGCGCACGCAACACGACCAGCAACGTATTGCGTCCCGCCCTTCAAATCATTAAGACCGTTCCAGACATCACCTGCGTTTCCGGGGCGATGCTGTTGCTCACCAAGGCACCCAACTACGGCAAAAACGGCGTTTTAGTCATGGGGGACGTAGCCGTCACCCCGATGCCCGACGCGGAGCAGCTGGCTCAGATAGCCGTTTGTACCGCCCGCACGGCCAAAGCCGTGGCCGGAATCGACCCGAAAGTCGCCATGCTGAGTTTCTCCACCAAAGGCTCCGCGAAACACGAAGTTGTAGACAAAGTCGTGGAGGCCACCAAACTGGCTCGCGAAATGGCTCCGGATCTCAGCATTGACGGCGAACTTCAGGCCGATGCCGCGCTTGTACCGAGTGTGGGTGAGAGCAAAGCTCCAGGTTCTGAAATCGCCGGACATGCCAACGTTCTGATTGTCCCCAACCTTGAGGTCGGCAACATTTCCTATAAACTGGTGCAACGTCTGGGACATGCCGAAGCCATCGGTCCCATCCTCCAAGGCATAGCACGTCCGGTCAATGACCTTTCCCGCGGATGTTCCGTCGAAGATGTTTACACCATGATAGCCGTCACGGCCAACCAGGCCATAGCAGCAAAAGAACAAAACTGAACGAAAGCTTTGAAATCACACCTATATAATATGAAGATTTTAGTGTTAAACTGCGGAAGTTCTTCCATCAAATACAAATTATACGACATGGACGACAATTCCGTCATGGCGCAAGGCGGCATAGAAAAGATAGGCTTGCCCGGTTCTTTCTTGAAAATGACCTTGCCGGACGGAACGAAAAAAATCATCGAGGAAGACATACCCGAACACACCAAAGGCGTACAATTCATTTCCCGGATACTGACTGACCCGGAACTCGGTGTCTTGAAATCGCTGGGAGAGATTGATGCCGTGGGACACCGCATGGTACACGGAGGGGAGAAATTCAACCAAAGCGTGTTGCTCACTCCCGAAGTACTGGAAGCCTTTACAGCCTGCAACGACTTGGCTCCGTTACATAATCCCGCCAACCTGAAAGGCGTGAATGCCGTATCGGCTCTTCTGCCTTCGATTCCTCAGGTCGGCGTGTTCGACACCGCCTTCCACCAGACGATGCCCGACTATGCCTACATGTATGCCCTGCCCTACGAGATGTATGAAAAATACGGCATCCGACGCTACGGCTTCCACGGCACGTCCCACCGTTATGTGTCCCGACGTGTCTGTGAATACCTCGGTGTCGACCCCGTCGGCAAACGTATCATCACTTGCCACGTGGGCAACGGCGGTTCGATTTCGGCCATAAAAGACGGCAAATGCGTTGACACTTCCATGGGACTGACACCCTTGGAGGGTCTGATGATGGGCACCCGTTCCGGCGACGTGGACGGCGGAGCGGTAACGTTCATCATGGACAAGGAAGGACTCACCCCCTCCGAAATGTCTGACCTACTGAACAAGAAGTCCGGCGTGGTCGGCATCGCGGGGATTTCCTCGGACATGCGCGAGGTCATCGCGGGGTCTCACGAAGGCAAGCGGCGTTGCCGCCTGGCTCTCGAGATGTATTCCTACCGCGTGAAGAAGTATATCGGCGCTTACGCCGCCGCCATGAACGGGGTGGATATCATCCTCTTCACCGGCGGGGTGGGGGAGAATCAGGCCGACATGCGCGAGCTTTTCTGCGAGGGCATGGACTATCTGGGCGTGTTGCTCGACAAAGACAAGAACAATACCATACGCGGTGAAGAAGCCGTCATCTCCACGCCGGACAGCAAAGTGACGGTGTGTGTCATCCCGACCGATGAGGAAATGATGATTGCCAAGGACACCATGGCTTTGGTATAAATCTCTTTTTTCATGGATTCCGAGGCGAATTCGCGTCGCGAGGGGAAATGCTCTTTTTATACATGGAGGCTGACTTCTAAATCAACTCCAAATAAAGATTTATAAAATCTTGCCCAAGATTACGAACCTTGACGTACTCTTGGGCAAGTTTGTATGTCGCCGGACTTCCGATGCAGTGTCTTCATCACCTTGCGGCTTCTCCTCGCGGACACATGCGCATCCCCGTTCCCGGTATCTTCCGGGACGATTGATTCAACCCTGCCGCACGGGCTCTATGCCTGGACGCATGTCCGTAGGATTCCGCGACATGACGGGACGGTTGTTCCCGTTCAAATCAAACACGGCTTTTTTGACCGCAAATTTCGCAATCAGAACGACATGCGAAAGGCGGCTTTTTCGGACGGTTACTGCGAAAATACTACAATTCTATCAGGATGCGGGCGTTGATTTGCCGCCCGGTCAGGTAGTTGGGCACGGCATATTGTTGGTTGGTCACGTCCGTCACCCAATAGTAGGAACTCACGTTGCTGATGTCGAACAAGTTGAAGCAGTCCACGCCCAACCAGACGTTGCGCAGGTAGCGGACGAACTTCCTTTGTTTGCTCCCGTCCTCGTTGTCCAACAGGCGGTAACTCATGCCGATGTCCACGCGCTTGTAGGCCGGGGCGCGGAACACCATGCGTTCCAGGCCCGTGTGGGGCGGGCCGAAAGGCAACCCGTCGGCCACGCTGGCTTTCAGCGTCATTTTCCACCGCGTGGAACCGGGGAAGAAGTCGCTGAAGAAAAAATTCAGGTTGTAACGTTGGTCGGTGGCTTGCGGGAAACTTGCGCCGTCCACTTTCTGTTGCGCCTTCATCAGGCTGAAACTAATCCAGGAATCCGTGCCCTCCACGAATTCCCCGAAGAGCTTGAAGTCGACACCCGCAGTATATCCCGACGCGATGTTGCCGCCGTAGTACACGATTCTCACGTTCTCTACGTTGTACGGAATCAGGTTGCTCAAGGCTTTGTAATAGACTTCCGTGGTAAACTTGAAGGGACGGTTCATGAGCTTGAAATTGTAGTCGCCGCCCAGCACGACTTGGAACGAGCGTTGCGACTTGATGCCGCGGTTCAGTCGCACGCCGGTGGAAACTCCTGTGGCGACGGTGTCCCGAAGCTCCTTGTAGAAAGGAGCCTGATAATACAGTCCCGTGGCGACGCGGAACGTGAAATCCTCGTTGAAGGCGGGGATGATGCCGAGCGAGACGCGCGGGCTGAACAGCCATTCCTTGTTCCAGTTCCAATAGCTCAGCCGCATCCCGTAGTTAAGGGAGAAGATGCCGTGGCTGTTGGTGAAGTGCCAGGTGTCCTGCCCGAAGATTTCTATACGGTCGCTGCTGACGCGGTTCGTGGACTTCAGGTTGTAGACCAAGTCCAGGCGGTCGCCCGTGTGCGGGATGGAGTACCCGGCGGAGTCGCGCATCTCCCATTCGCGGGCGTTCTCCTTGATGATTTCGTGCTTCCACGTGAGGCCGGCCTGCAAGTCGTGTCCTTTCGGCTTGTGCGTGAACAAGACTTTCAGGCTCTTCATGTTCGCGTCTAAGTAGTTGCGGGCGTGTTCCATGTAAGTGCCCACGCCCAGTTGCTCGGTCGTGTTGGTCTCGTCGAGCCAGTACTGCCCCTGTATGTCGTAAGTCTCCTGCTCCTTGGTGGCGAACGCCGACGCGAGGAGGGAGAGCCGCGTGCGGTCGGTAAAGTCGTGCGACAGGCTCAGCGTCCCGAAGAGCGTGCGGAAGAGGTCTTTCTCCTTGCCGTCGAAGTAGACGCGGAACGACTTGACATCCTGCATCGTGCCGAAGTTGGTTTGCCGGTTCGTCGGCAGGAAGTCGTACTTGTTCTGCGATATGTTCCCGATGAAGTCCAAGCTCCACCGCCTGTTGGGCGACCAGCTGACGTAAGTCTGGTAGTCGAGAAAGCGCGGACTGTACTCCCCCTTGGTCTCTAACGACCCCAGCATGTACTGGTTCGTCTTGTAACGGACACCGTGAGCCATGCTGAGGTTCCCCTTGGCATAACCGACGTGTATGCCCGCGCCCAGAAGGTCGGCCGAAGCCGAAGCCTCGAACTTCTTGGGTTTCTTGTAGGCGATGTCCAGCACCGACGACATCTTGTCGCCGTATTTGGCCTCGAAGCCCCCCGCCGAGAAGTTGATGCTCTCCACCATGTCGCTGTTGATGACGCTCAGCCCCTCTTGCTGGCCGGAACTGACGAGCATGGGGCGGTACACCTCCACTCCGTTGATGTACACGCTGTTCTCGTCGAAACTCCCGCCCCGCACGTTGTATTGCGAGCTCAGTTCGTTGTGCGTGCTGACCCCCGCCTGCGTGGCCACCAGCTCTTCCACGGCATTCCCCGTGGTGGACGGCATCCGCTTCAGGTTCTCGGCGTTCAGCTGTTGCGTCGAGCCCATCTGCCGCCGCATCTCCTTTACCGTCACCTCTCCCATGTCGATGCTTTGGGTCTGCATGGTGACGTTGAGCCGCAGACTTCCTTTGGGGCGCACCAGCGTCTTCTTCTTGGTCTCGTAGCCTATCATGCTGAAAGACACGGTGACGGTGTCGGCCGTGGAGAAATCCAGCCGGTAACGCCCCTGCAAGTCGGTAGTGGTGCCCGCTCCTTGCCCCTCGACGTTCACCCCGGCGAAAATCACGGGGTTCTGTTCCTCGTCGACGACGCTCCCCGACAGACTTACCTTGTCTTGTGCCGAGGCGTTCAAGGCCGCGAGAACCGGCAGGAGAAGGCAGAATAGGGTCTTGAAAAGTCTCGTCTTCACTTCTTGTCCGTCTACTTACGCTCTTCAAATAACGCGGAAATACGCTTTTTTGTATGAAAGATTGCCGATTTATTTGCTCGAAACCCGAAGAACGTCCCGT
>CAYXQT010000150.1:0-5750 GCA_964466445.1 uncultured Paraprevotella sp.
CTTCTATAAAAATTCATGAAAAGGCAAGCATGTTCTGCAATTCCTGTGATTCTTAATCAGGGAATTGCGGATAATCATAAAACTTTATTCACACAAAGTCAAGCTTTCCTGTCGGAAAGAGGCGACTCGAACGCCCGACCCCTACGTCCCGAACGTAGTGCGCTGCCAACTGCGCTACTTTCCGTTTTGCGAACACAAAGATAGAGTTTTTCTTTGAAAAAAAAAAAGGTTGGATTTTTTTTTGGAATATTTTGTTGCGCAGAACCATCTGGCAAGTGCAAAATCAGAGAGAACGTTAGAAGAACTCGCTTTTCGGCATCGGGAAATTGAGTTTCTCCCTCAGCCTTGCGCTTATCCGGCCTGTACTTTTTGGGGAAGGAATTGCCCGGGTTGCTCTGAAGTCCGTGCCCTCGGTAGTATCGCCTTATGAGCCTGCCGGCGTTCCCGATGATGCCTTCCTGCCAGAAACAGCAGGGGGCGGCGAAACAGACGGCGGTCCCTTTCGTTGCTTCCATGGTTTTCCCGTGCGCGGAGCGAACCCCTCTTTTCCTTTTTGCATTGCCAGTTGCTCTTGGCGGCAACCCTCCCTGCCGCCTTTCCGTTGCGCTTCAAGGCGGCGGGGAGAGCTTGGATTTTCGCACTTCGATTTTGAATCCAACCCTTTGCCCTGAATTTCGATGCCGTTGCCTTGTTTCTTGACGGGAGAGTGTTGTTAATCTCGATTGTTTGTCGTACTTTTGCGCATAAAATCAGATGGAAACTTTTCATGCAGCAGAAAATCATCATTCTCGATTTCGGGTCACAGACCACACAACTTATCGGGCGGCGCGTCCGGGAATTGGACACTTTCTGCGAGATATTGCCTTATGACAAGTTCCCGAAAGCGGATCCGTCGGTCATCGGCGTGATTTTGAGCGGTTCGCCTTTCAGCGTGTACGACAAGGAGGCGTTCAAGATTGACTTGGGCGAAATCCGCGGGAAATATCCGATATTGGGCATCTGCTATGGGGCTCAGTTCATGAGTTATGCTTTGGGCGGCGGCGTGGAACCGGCCGGAACGCGCGAATACGGACGAGCCCATCTGGTTTCGTTCGACAAGGGAAACCCTTTGTTCAAAGGATTTGAGGAACGCTCGCAAGTGTGGATGAGCCATGGCGACACTATCACCAGATTGCCGGGGAATTTCAAGGTGATAGCTTCTACCGACAAGGTCGCGAACGCCGCTTATCAGGCCGAAGGCGAGCCGCTTTGGGGAGTGCAGTTCCACCCGGAGGTGTCCCATTCCGTGCAAGGCACGCTGTTGCTGAAAAACTTTGTGGTGGACATCTGCCACAGCCGTCAGGACTGGAACGCCGCTTCTTTCGTGGATGTCACGGTAAAGGAACTCCAGGCGCAGATAGGAGACGACCGCGTGATTCTCGGGTTGAGCGGCGGCGTGGATTCTTCCGTGGCCGCCGTGTTGCTGAACAAGGCCGTCGGCAGGAACCTGACTTGCATCTTCGTGGATCACGGGATGTTGCGCAAAAACGAGTTCAGGGATGTACTGCACGACTACGAATGCCTGGGGTTGAACGTGGTCGGCGTGGACGCCGGCGCGAAATTCTTCAAGGACTTGGAGGGCATGACCGACGCGGAGCAGAAGCGCAAGACGATAGGCCGCGACTTCGTGAAAGTGTTCGAGGATGAGGCGCGGAAGATAGCCGGCGTCAAATGGCTGGCGCAGGGAACGATTTACCCCGACCGCATAGAAAGCCTGAACATCACGGGAAAGACCATCAAGAGCCACCACAACGTGGGAGGGTTGCCACGGGAGATGAACCTGCGGCTCTGCGAACCGCTGAAATGGCTGTTCAAGGACGAGGTGCGCCGCGTGGGGCGCCAGTTGGGAATGCCGGAGCATCTGATTACGCGCCATCCGTTTCCCGGGCCGGGGCTTGCCGTGCGCATTCCGGGGGATGTTACGCCGGAAAAGGTGCGGATGTTGCAGGAAGCCGACGACATCTTCATCCAAGGGCTGAGAGACTGGGGGTTGTATGACCAAGTCTGGCAGGCCGGGGCAATCCTTTTGCCCGTGAAGAGCGTGGGCGTGATGGGGGACGAACGCACGTATGAACGTGCCGTAGCCTTGCGGGCCGTAACGAGCACGGACGCGATGACAGCCGACTGGGCGCGTTTGCCTTACGACTTCTTGGCGAAAGTGAGCAATGATATAATAAATAAGGTAAGAGGAGTGAACCGCGTATGTTACGACATTTCTTCCAAGCCGCCCTCGACGATAGAATGGGAATGACGGTTTCGTGCCGCCCTTCAAGTCGGCGGCTACCGGGACGAATCAGGGAAAAGGGAAAATCAGAAGGAACACTTCCGGCTCGCAAAGGCGTCTTGACGAAGCCGGAACGGAATGGAAAGGCATTACCAGAATGAACAGGTTAAGCATAAGAATGTTATTGTGGTGTGCGTCGTCGGCCTTGACCGCCGGGGCGCAGACCGACACGACGTTGACATATAGCGTCGAGACCTCGGCGAACGTCGGCTCGGGGGATTTCGCTCCGTTGTGGTTCACGGCCAACCGCTACGGCTTGTCGAGCCAGAAGCCTAACAGCGCGAACGTGCATGCGGGGCTCACCTACGGCAAGTCGCTCAACCACGGCTGGCATATCGGAGCGGGAGTGGACTTAGGTGTAGCGGCGAACAGCCCTTCTACGTTCATCGTCCGGCAGGCTTACGCCGACATCTCGTGGAGAGTACTCAACCTGAGTGTCGGGAGCAAGGCACGCAGCCCGTTGGGGAAGAACCCTCTGTTGAGCAGTGGCGGCATGGTGGAGGGAAACAACGCGCGTCCCGTCCCGCAGGTGAGGGCTGAGATAGCGGACTATTACACCGTACCCGGCACGAAAGGATGGTTCGCCTTCAAGGGCTACATCGCTTACGGGCGTTTCGCCGACGACCGGTGGCAACGCGACTTCGCCCGCGACAATCATCAGGACTATCTGGAAGATGTCCTCTACCACAGCAAGGAACTGATGCTGAAAGTGGGAAACAAGGAGAAGTTCCCCGTGGAAGCAGAGTTGGGCATGCTTATGTCGGCTCAGTTCGGAGGGAAACGTCATAGTTTTACCCGTGCGGACGACGGCAGTTGGACGGAGACGGTGGAAGAGATGCCGCACGGACTAAAAAATTACGCAAAGGTCTTTCTGGCCAAGGCGGGAGGGGAGGGCACGCCGTGGGGCGACCAAGTGAACGTGGAAGGCAACCACTTGGGCAGCTGGAACTTCGCCCTGAATTACTATTGGCGCGATTGGAAGTTCCGCGCCTACTACGAACACCTCTTCGACGACCATTCGCAAATGTTCCTGCAATACGGGCGTTGGAAGGACGGCCATCTGGGCATCGAGATAACATTGCCGCAGAACCGCTGGGTGGGCACGTTGCTGTGGGAAGGGCTTGCCACGAAAGACCAGTCGGGCCCCATCCTCTACGACGGCGACGACCGCTTCCCTGGCGCGGCATTCCAGGGAGTGCAGGTGAGCGCCCGCGACAATTACTACAACAACTTCTTTTACCAGTCGTGGCAACATTTCGGATTGGGCATGGGAAACCCCTTGTTGCCCGGGCCGATATACAACGGCGACGGGAGCTTGCTCTTCCGGAGCAACCGCGTGCGTGCCAACCATTGGGCTTTCAGCGGAACGCCCTCGGACGAATGGGATTACCGCGTGTTGATGTCATACGTGCTGCATTGGGGAACATACAGCAATCCTTTGGATAAGATATGCAAGCAATTCAGTTCGCTTTACGAGGTGACTTACTCGCCGAAGTCATGGGCCGGCTGGCATTTCACCTTGGCCGGGGCCGTGGATCACGGCGATTACCTCGGCAACAGCGGCGGCGCCATGGTAACTATAAGGAAGGAGGGAATATGCATACGCTAAGAAATCTGTTTGCCGCATCGGTTTGTGTCTGCCTGGCGGCCGTCTTCTGTCCGTCGTGCACGGACAAGGCACCGGAACACCCCGATTTGGAGGGCTTCTGGAAGGAAGAAAGGATAGAGGACGTGTCCACAGGCAAGTCCGAGGAGTGCGACCGCCTCTACTGGGCGTTCCAGCTCGGAGTGTCGCAACTCAACGATTACGGAAGTGAAGGAGGAGAGATGCTGATATGCCGGTATGAATACGACGAGGGAAAAGCGACGCTGCGCATGCACGATTTCAGACCGGCTGGCGAGGAATACCTGAAAGTTTTCGGCATACCTTCCGAAGAAGTGACTTTCGAGGTCGTGCGGCTCGACGGCGACCACATGCTGCTTCGTTCGGGCAATTCGATGTTGTATTTTAAATCTTTTTGATTTTTTGCCTGCGACATGCTTTTCTTTAGAAAGTTTTTTTGTAAATTTGCGACAGAGGGTGCGGGCATCAAGAGCCGTACACGTAGGAGGAGAAAAGAGTTAGATAACTTATATTTGAACCCTTAAATTTAAGACAAAGAAATGATTAAAGTAGGTATCAATGGCTTCGGCCGTATCGGACGTTTCGTTTTCCGCGCCGCTCAGAATAGGAGCGACATCGAAATCGTGGGCATCAACGACTTGTGCCCGGTGGATTATCTGGGTTACATGTTGCAGTACGACACCATGCACGGTGCTTTCCAAGGCACTATCGAAGCCGACGTGGAGCACAGCAAGCTGATTGTGAACGGCAAGGAAATCCGCGTGACGGCAGAGCGCAATCCGGCCGACCTGAAATGGGACGAAGTGGGTGCGGAATACGTGGTTGAATCTACCGGCTTGTTCCTGACGCAGGAGAAGGCCAAGGCTCATCTCGATGCGGGTGCCAAGTATGTCATCATGTCCGCTCCGTCGAAGGATGCTACCCCGATGTTCGTTTGCGGCGTGAACTTCGACAAGTACGTGAAAGGAACTCAGTTCGTTTCGAACGCTTCTTGCACGACGAACTGCTTGGCTCCCATCGCCAAAGTGTTGCACGACAACTGGGGCATTACCGATGGTTTGATGACGACCGTCCACTCCACCACCGCCACCCAGAAGACCGTCGACGGTCCTTCGATGAAGGATTGGCGTGGCGGTCGCGCCGCTTCGGGCAACATCATCCCGTCGTCCACGGGTGCCGCCAAAGCTGTGGGCAAGGTCATCCCCGAGCTGAACGGCAAACTTACGGGCATGTCGATGCGTGTCCCGACGTTGGATGTCTCCGTAGTCGACCTGACTGTCAATCTGGCCAAGCCGGCCAAGTACTCCGAGATTTGCGCCGCCATGAAAGCCGCTTCCGAAGGCGAACTGAAAGGCGTTCTGGGCTACACCGAGGATGCAGTGGTTTCTTCCGACTTCTTGGGCGACACCCGCACTTCCATCTTCGACGCGAAAGCCGGCATTGCCCTGACCGATACTTTTGTCAAGGTGGTTTCGTGGTACGACAATGAAATCGGCTATTCCAACAAGGTGTTGGAACTGATTGCCCACATGAAGCAAGTCAACGGTTAACGCCTTTTCCTACGATGAGAACTAAAGCCTCTTTCTGAGGAAAGCAGTGGAAAAGATGCTAATGTTAGCATAGCTTTCTGAACGGGGCTAATCGAGTAGGAAGTAAACACTAATATCATTGGTGTTTGCTTCCTATTTTCATGTTTATGCAGTCAACTGGCAAGTGTAGATTCAACACCGAAAATCGGCACCGGCGAACGTCCCGCCGCAACCGACGGGAAGAAGTCCAGTGACTGGGAGATGGAGCTTATCG
>CAYXQT010000151.1:0-5745 GCA_964466445.1 uncultured Paraprevotella sp.
CACGGCTTCCTGCGGCAGGACCGCGCTGCGCACCTTCACGCCGCTCACGGTGTACACGTCTACCGGAGACGCGGCCAAGTCCGTCACTTCGTGTATGGCATCCGGCTTGCCTACGTACAGCAACTTGAAGTTGTCGAAACAGTTCCAGTCGTGGTATTTATATTCGGTCTTGTCTATGCCCACACGCAAATCTCCCTTCACCCGCAGCACGTATTCCACTTCGTTGGCCTGATATTCCCCGTCGCCGTTGAATGCCTCGCCGGCTGTCCGCACGTCGTCGGGATAAGTATAGGGCTCGTAAGTGTACGGGGCGGAACCGTCGAACAGAGACATGAACGCCTGACGGCTGTCGTTGAGGTACAGCCCCGCCAGAAGCCGTTCCGAACCGTCACGGTGCGCATCGTAGGCTTCCTTCACGTCGCCGTAGCGGTAGAAGCCCTGCGCGACGAGACGGTACGTGCCGGCAGGCATGTTCTTCAGCACCTGGTAGGCGTCGTACGTCTTGTCGTAAAACTCGGCCACGCCGGAGGAGGCCGCCGTGAACGTCGTGCCTTCCCAGCCCTCGCCCCCGTCCGAAAAGTCGGGGTTGATTAAGAGGTAGGTGAGGTCGGGCGTCTGCCCTCCCTCCAAACCGTTGCACAACGCTTCCGTATAGGCCTCCATCGCCGCTTTCAACGCCTCGTAGGCGGCAGGCAAGGCCGTGGCAAGGGTGGACACGGAAGTCTGCGCCAGCGCTTCCTCGGCTTGCCGGACGGCGTCGTCGAACGCTCCGCTGCCGCTCTGTTCCTTCACGGCCTGCACGCGCCGCAAATACAGGCGCACGTCGCTCCACGCCTGCAACATGCGGTATTCCTCTTCCGTGAGCGTCATGACGGAGCCGTGCTGGAAAGCGCCCGTCCCCTCCAAGTTGGCGGACGGCGAGACGTTCAGTCCCAGGTGGTCGGTCTCGCAATACTTGTAGGCGTTGCCGCCGGAGTAACGCATGTAATACAGGTTGTACACGTCCTCGTTGATGCGGCGCACCGTGCTGGAACCCTCCACCTGCTCCGAGCCTTCGTTCGTCACGTGCATCACCTCTTTCCATGTGCCGCCCGTGAGCTTCTCGCACGTGGCCTCGTAGATGCCGCGCTCCGCGCCCGAAGCCCCCTCGCGCTTGTAGTACATGTGATAAAGGCTGTCGTAGGGGTTGTACACGATGTCCGCGTCGATGACCGAGATGCCGGGGTCGAAGAAGACTCGCGGCTGGGTCAGGGTCTTGAACTCGCGGTCGGTGTAGGAGTAGAAAATGCGGTCGTGCGAGTCGCCCTCGTTGGTAGACCACAAGGAGTAGTAGACCAGATACCCGCCTTTCCCGCCTTGGTAGTCCTTGTCCCAGATGAACTGCGGCGCCCACACGCGGTTGATGCGGGCATATTCCCCGTCGGTGGCGTAAGCGTCCGTCGTGGCGTCAGGGTCGGAGAAAATGGATTTTCCGCGGTTGAAGTCGAACGTCGTGCTTTCCCAATGTATCAAGTCCTTGGAACGCACCAAGTTGATGCCGTGGTTGTTCCACACGTGGGAAGTGTGCTGCCTCATGTCGGTAGTCGTGATGAAGTAGCCGTCCGACGCTTCGCCGCGCCCGACGTAAGCGTCGCGCGTGCCGTGTTCTATCTCTGCAATCCTCTCCGTGTCGAAGATTTCCTCCCCGTTTATCAGCACGTTGAACACGCGGCCCTTGTCCTCTTTCGTGCCGAGCGCGAAATTGGTAATCTCCTCGCCGGAATTCATGAAGCAGTACAAGTAGCCGTAGCGGTCATCGTCCGGTGCCAGCACCACGGGCTGGTTCAAGACGGCCTTGCCGGTGTCGTCCCCCAGCGTGGCGGTCAGCACGCCCGCCCTGACCGGCTTCGTGCCCTGCGGCAAGCGGTTTACCGTCAGCCTGCTTCCATTTCCGTCCAGCGTGACATAGCCTTCCGCATCCGTTTCCAGCGACCATTTCACGAGCGTCCCTCCCGTCGTCCGTGCGGGCAGTTCCGTCGTGGCGTGCAGGTAATTGAACTTCTTCATCAAGGAGGCAAGCTCTTCCTTGTCCGTCCGGAACTCCACTTCGTCGGACCCGACCGGCCTCGCTTCCACTTGCGCATAAAGTTCCCGCACCTGCCCCTCGCTCAATGCCGCGCCATACACGCGGAGATTGTCGAAGTAAGCCCCGGTCATCATGGCATCGCTCGCGAAGGGGGAACGGCCGAGACAGGCCGTCGTCAGTCCCCCGGCCACGCCTGCCGGCCTTTGGGACACTTGCTGTTCGCCCGCCAGACGTCCGTCCACGTAGAGCCGCCCCGCGTCGCCGTCCTGCACGTAGGCGATGTTATGCCACACGCCGTAAGCCAGGCCTCCGCCGGAAGAGACGTCCGTGCTCGCCCCATCCTTGACGGTATAGTACCAGTTCGTGTTGTTCGGGCTGTTCACCAGCCCCATGTAACGCTCCGTTCCCGCAGAAAAGCTATACGCCCAGCAATATTGCCCCAACGCCCCGACACCCGGCAAGGCGATGTCGACCGACACGGTGTAGTCGCCGCTTAACCCGGAAAAAGTCCGGCGGGCCATGTCCGCGCCCAAATCAAAATAACCTTGTTCTTCGTTGCTGCCGGTATAAAGAGCCTTGTTCCCGTCGTTCATCGTCACGATGGAAGCCCCTCCATGCAGTTCTCCCGTGAATTTCCCCTCGTCGTCAGCCGCTTGTCCCCCGTCGAAGGAATACCGCACGATTGGTTCGGGGAGTTCCGGCTTTTCCTCCGGCACGATTTCCACGCCGCTTACCTTCAAGCGCAGGATATTCAGCGAATAGGCGGGCAGTTCGTAAGTGAGCCGGTTGCCCGACACGTCGAGCGCGCGCTCTTTCGGCGACACGCGGTCGGGATTTCCCTTGTCGTTCTCGTCTTTTCCGTCGGCCGAGGCCAGCACCGTCACGGAGCCGCCCTCCACCGTTGCGTGAGCCAGGTTGAGGATGGCAGTTTGCGCCTCCGCCCCGGTGTTCACCATCTTCACGTACAGCACGCCCTCCTCGTCGTCGATGTTGGAAGAAACGTAGATTTTGCGGCTCGCCGACAAGGAGAAGTCGTGCATGAGCGTGCCGTCCAGATAGCATTTGACGCGAGTGCCGTTCACTTCGACCTTGATATGGTAAGTCCGTCCTGTTTCCAAAGAGCCGTTCACGGGAGCCACCGTTGTCTTCGCCCCGTCCTTGCAGACCTCGACCGCGTGTTGCGTGTTGCCCCATCCGCCGAGGTTCCACCAGCAGTAATTGTCCGCGTCGCCATAGTTGAAAGCGATGAGGAAGCCCTCCGCCCCGCCGGTCTTCGTGGCTTCCACTTCATACGTGTAGTCCTGTCCCGGCTGTATCTTGCACACGTAGAGTTTGCCTTGCATGGACTCGTCCGTCTGTCTCAGGACGCCGCCCGAAACGCTCCACCTTCCTCCGCCGTCCTCCCATTCAGGCTTCTTGGAGGAGAAGTCGTCGTCGAAGACCACCGTTCCGTCGCCGGCCGTCACTTTCACGTTGTCGAAAACAGCGCTCGTGCTCCACGTGCTCAGGCCGATGGAGCCGGACTGTCCGGACAGATTGTTCTCTTCCGTCCACTTCACGTTCTGTTTCCCCACGTTGTTGGGGAAGAGCCGCTGTACGTGGTACGACGGCGTGCCGTAACTCGTATGGCTGTCGAAGCGAATCATGTCCGGCTTCCAGTTGTAATTGTTTTCGTTGACGAATATCGGGGCGTAGCTGTTCATGACGCATACGTCGGAGTTGTTCTCCATTCCTAACATGAAGACGGCCTCCCCCAACGCCGCGTTCAGGTTGCCGTTGGTGCCGTAGCCGTCTGTCACGGCATACTCTCCCACGTAGATTTTGTGGTTTGCGCGGCTATACGTGTCGTATTTGCCGTATTGGCCGACGAACCATGACGGGTTGCGGTAATAGTGCTCGTCCACGGCATCCACCGGATACGGGTTGCGCCAGCTTGGGCTGTCCGTTCCCCATGATTCCACGTTGCCAATCAGCGTCACTTCCGGGTACTTGGCCTTGATGGCCTTGCGGAACTGCTCGTAACGTTCGGCGTAATGGTCGCTTTGGTCATTGTTGTTTTCCGAATGGAAATTGTAGTTCTCGTTCCCGATTTCCATCAGGCGGAGGTTGAAAGGTTCGGGATGGCCGTTCTTTGCCCGCAACGCGCCCCACGTCGTAGTCCGGGCGTCGCCGTTGCAATACTCTATCGCGTCAAGAGCTTCCTGGATGTACTCGTCTATCCGGGTATAGTCCTCCACCCACGCGTGTCCCATGCCTATGTTGACCACGAACAAAGGTTCCGCGCCCAAGTCCTCGGTGAGCTGCAGCATTTCATGGAAGCCGAAGCCGTCCGACACCCTGTATCCCCAATTCTGGTTCATGTGTCCGGGGCGTTCCTCGATAGGGCCGACGGTCTTCTTCCACTCGAAACGGTTTTTCATCCCGTTGGCATAAAATCCCTCCACGTAACAGCCACCGGGAAAACGCACGAACGCCGGTTTCATGGCTGCCAGCTTTTCCGCCAAGTCGACGCGGCAACCGTTGTCGCGCCCCTTGTAGGTGGGCGGGAAAAGGCTCACCACGTCCAGCACGACCGTGCCGGGCGCGGAGCCTTTCAGGGCGAACCATCCGTCGCGGGCCTCTCCCGTGGCCGTGATTTCCGCGGTCATCTTCGTCCAACCCGGGCCGACATCCACTGTCATCTCGCGGCTGCCCAGCGAAGCCCCGTCGCGGTTCTGTAGTTCCGCCGTTATCGTCCCCTTGTACGAAGGCTTGCCTTTCAGCCAGAAAGACAGCTTGTAAGTGCGCCCGTTCACCACGTCGATGCCCCAGAAGCCCTCGTTGCGCACGCCGTCGCCCGCGCCTTTGAATTCCAGTTCGAGCGCATGCCCCTGCGCCTCGTTCAGCATCCCGTCGGTGGTCACGGCCATGCGGGCGTTCCCCACGGCCCACCACTTGTCAGGGTTCGCCGCGTTGTCCTCGAAGGAACGGTTGTGAATCAGTTCGGCATAAAGCCCGCCGTCGCCGGCATGGTTGATTTCCTCGAAAAAGATTCCGTAGTGCCGCGTGCCGATGGAAGCTCCGCGCTGGCCCGCGTCGATATTCAGCGTGACCTGCGCCGCGGAAAAGGCCGCACACATCCCGCCACACGCGACGGCCGCCATCCTCCTGAAAAAAGACTTGTCTTTCATCTCATGGAAATATAAAGATTGATGTTTTTAGCTTAAGATACGTCGGCATCCTTGGGCAAAAATAATTAAATCCGGACTTCAAACCTAATAAAAATCCAAATAAATAGTGGAAGATATTCCGTTTTTCCCTAACTTTGCAGGCGTGAACGCGAATGTGGACGGATTTGGGCGGCTTGCAACCACGGTAAAAAATGCTAAATCACGGTTTTGAAACCGGGCGCACTTCCCCAATGAAGCTCATTCTCTCAATAATTTATTAAATTCAACCACGTAGAATGGGTTACTTATTTACTTCAGAGTCGGTGTCCGAAGGACATCCGGACAAGGTGGCGGACCAGATTTCCGACGCTGTATTGGACGAGTTGCTGGCTTTCGACCCCAATTCGAAAGTCGCATGTGAAACGTTGGTGACGACGGGGCAGGTAGTCGTCGCCGGAGAGGTGAAGTCGGAGGCTTACGTCGACCTGCAAGAAATAGCACGCCGCACAATCCGCCGCATCGGCTATACCA
>CAYXQT010000152.1:0-5724 GCA_964466445.1 uncultured Paraprevotella sp.
GCCCGTAGGCACTGAACTCCGGCGCATACACGCCGTTGAGCTTCGTCGCGCCGAGGGAGTAACGTCCCGCACGCTCCACGTAGCACTCCGTCTCCAGCACGTAGGTACCCTTGGGCAACCGCTCGAAGAAGAAGTTCGTCGAGGCATCCTTCACCTCTTTATAATATCCCAGTCCGTTCCGGAACTCGTAACCCGAAAGGGTCTCCGCCGGTTCCAGGCACGCCGCGCGACCCGCTTTCAAGCGGACGTATTCATAGTCGGCATCGGACGTTATGACGTAACGGAGCGTCACGCGGTCGCCCACTTTCGGGCGGTCGTCGCTTACCTCGCAACGGACGCGCATCCCCGCCGCGGAGCTGCCCACTTCCGACAGCGGCAGGCTGTATTGCGCGTAAGCCGCGCCCCAGGCCGGCGTGCCGTCCGTCTTCTTTTCCACTTTCAGCGTGCCGGCTCCTTCCGACAGCTCGCGGCCTTCCACCGCGGCCGACACCGAGCCCAGGCCTGCCCACTTGCTTTCAGCCGACTTCAGCACGGCCAGCGTCCCGCCTTTCGGGTCTTCCCACCGCACCACGTCGTCCGAGCGCAACGTCAGGTCTTCCTTTTGCATCCGCATCAGGGCGTGCACGGCTTCCATGGTGCCCACCGTCGTGCCCCACGCCTGCAAGCGTTTCTGCGACAAGAGCCAACGGCAGAGCCCGTCCCGCTCGTCGCGGTTCGATTCTTCGGGGACGCACAACGCTTCCATCAGCATTATCTGGTGCGCTATCTTTCGGGAGGATTCCACGAACCCGTTGGAAGGATATTCCAGATGCAGGCCGTCCGCCCCGTCCACCAGATGTTCGCGCAACGAGCGCGACAAGTCGGCGGCGGCATCGGGCTTGCCCATGTGGCGCAACACCACGACGGCCGTGGCGGTCTCCGCCAGCGACAGCCTGTCCTCGCTCCCGGCTTTCTTGTCGCCGGCCTCGGCCTTTCGCGCGGCCACCACGTCGAGAAGCCGCCCCTGCATGTACCCCAAGTCCTTGCGTGCAGTCTCGTCGAACCACGCGACATCGCTCAGGGTAGACAGGTAGAGCATGGACAACCAATAAGAGCCGCCGTACAGATGCGTCTTGTGCTTGCGCAGGTGTTCCTTGTCCTTGTCGATTTGTTCGTGCGCCTTTCCCGCCAGGAAAGTCATCATCTTCCTCACGTCCACATGCTGCGCCAGAACGCTGTCGGGCTTCGTGCCGGCACCGCTCCAAAGGAGCAGGCAGGCCGCCCCGCCCGTCAGCCACTCGCTGCCGGGCATCCCCTCGAACCAGCTGAACGAGCCGTCGGGGCGTTGCAGTTTGCCCAAAGCCTCGGCGAACCGTCGGCACAAGTCGGCCTGCCGGTTCGCGTCGAACAACTGTTGCAGGGATGCCATCTGCCGCGTCTGCCACTCGGCATCCGCCACCCAGGGCGTTTCTTCCGTCACGATGCCGGTAAGGTCTTCCTGCGTCGACAGCGGGCTTTTCAACTCGTCGCCCGCCTCGCGCCCCCACGCTTCCACTGCCGTCTTGGCCTGCGGGTACTGCGCGGCCAGAGTGGAGGACAGTTTGGAGGCATAATAACATGCGGCGAGCGAAAGCACGTCTTCCGAACCCGGCTCCAGCACGGAGGGCAGGGCCTGCACGGCGTACCACAGCGGGTTGGCCGTGTATTCCACCGTGAGGCGGCGGTGCCGTGCGTCGGCATGGTTTCCTTGGAAGAGCCCGTCAAGCCGGACTTCCGTCTCTCCTTTCTGCGACACCACGAAGGGCAGCGTCTGCGTCAGCCATTCCTTGTCTTCCAGCACGGGGAGGTAACGCTGTTCGCCGTCGGTATGCTCCCCCGCCTCGAAGAGCACGCGGCAAGCCGGAAGCGACACCTCGCCCGTCGGCGTGAAGACGAACGATGCCACCGTGTCCGCCCCGGCTTCCAGTTTCACCTCTTTCGTCTCCCTCCAAAGGCATCCGTCCGTGGCGGGGTCGAACACCTCCATCGTGACCTTGCCCTCCACGGGATTGTCCGTCAGGTTGAACAGCGTGGCGGAGAGCGTGGCGCGGTCGCCCGTCCGCACGAAGCGCGGCAGGGCGAGCTGTGCCATCACGTCCTTGGCGGCCACCACCTCGTCGGTCAGCATGCCCGTCATCATGTCGCGCGTGTGCGCCAAGGCCATGAACTTCCACGTCGTCAGGCTTTCGGGCAGAGTGAAACTCAAGGTGGCCACGCCGCTCGTGTCCGCCGTCAGGCGCGGATAGAAGAAAGCCGTCTCGTTCAGGTTCTCGCGCACTTTCACCCGCGTGGCCGTGCCGCCGTCCTCCGCCGGGACTTCTCCCCCTTCCGCCGTGACATCCATCGCGACTGAACCCGTCACCTCTTCCTCGTAATCTTCAATGTTCATGAACGCTTCCGCTTTCTTTTCCCCAAAGGCGGCTTCCGGCTTCGAAGCGATGGAATATTGCACCCGACCCCCTCCCCGGACGTATATTCTCCTCCAAACCAGCATGGACGGGTCGAATACGTCGAAACTCAGGGACTTGACGGGATAATACTGCACCGGCGCGTGGAACGACATGCTACAACTTCCGTCGGCCCAAACCGGCCGCATGGCCACGTGCGGCAGGAAGAACGGGAGGCCGTGGGACAGAACCCACGCGTGCGGCAGGATGCCGTCGAGCGAGGCATCGTAGAGCGTCGCCATCAATTGCGCCGGTGCGGGTCTTCCGTCGGGCAGGGTGACGCGCAACCGCCACGTCTCCTCACTCCCGGGAAGCAGACGGTCGCGGAAAGAAGTCCATGCCAGACGAAGCCCGCGGTCGGGGCGTTTCCGGACGATGCTCTGGCTCTTGCCGTAATACCGTCCGTCCTTGACCAAGTAGAACACGGCCTGAAGCCCGTCCGCCCCGTCGGGTACTTCCGGGTACGTGAAGTTCAGGATGGAGTCGGAGAAGTGGAACACTTTCTCCTCCAACACGCGGTCGCGGCAGAAAAGCATGTAGAAGAGCGACACGTCCTGCGCCGCGCTGCCCACCATCAGCCGCGCGGGGCTGTCGGGCGCGACGGTGTCGCCGACGCAATGGAACCAGAGGGTCTCCCCCTCCGCGGGACGAGTGTCCGTCAGGCTGAAAAGGATGAAGGGGCGGGTGCATTCCGCCGTGTCGCCCTTCACCTCGGCATGCAACGCAAGTTCGTAGCTGCCGGACGGCAGGTCTGCCAGTTGCGTCAGGCGCACCGCCTTGTTGGCCGGCAGGACGAGGCCGGACAGCACCCGTTCCGCCCGTTTCCCGTCGCGCCTCCGGTAGACATCGCCCGACACTTCCGCCGCGTCGCGGACATCCGCTCCCGCCGCCGTCCGCAACCGCGCCGTGACGGAGGGCAGACTGTCCTTGTCCCAATTCTCCCCGGCATCCAACGACAGTTGCAACCCCTCCTTGCTCAAAGGGAAAGAAGCACGGGCGGTCTGCGTCTCGCCGGAAGCCGACGTGACCGAGACATCCACCGCCTGGCGGACACCGAAGCCCAAGTCCCGCCCCTTGATATCGATTACCGTGACGCACAGCGTGAAATGCCCCTCGTCGTCGGTATATACGGTGTCTATCGGGGCTTCCCCTTTCGCGGAAACGTTCCCGCGGAACCAACTGTATACGGAAGAGACCGCCGTGACACGGGCGTGCCGCACCGGCACGCCGTTGTATCCCATGGCCGTTCCCGTCAGGTGCAGGGTGTCGCCGGCGCGGTAATGTTCCGCCACCTCGTCCATGCCGACCTCGAAGGTGGGCCGCTTGTATTCCTCCACGGAGAACGGCACGTTGGCCTGCCCTGTCCACACGGAGTAACGCCCCGACAAGCCTTTCGCCGGCAGGACGAACGTGGCGGAGAACGTCCCCATGTCGTCGCACCTCACCGTCTGTTCCCCTATGGTCTTCCAGTTCGGGTCGCGCAGTTCCAATCTCACCTCGCGGCCTTCCGCAACTTTTTCCTCGTCGCGCTTCCTGTCCCAGCACAAGCCCCCCACGTAGACCGTCTGGCCGGGACGGTAGACGGCGCGGTCGGTGTAGAGACGGACTTCGCCGTATGTTTCACCGTCTTCCCAGAACGTCGCCCGGAGTCGGCTGCCGTTCTGCTCCTTGTACCGGTCGTCGCCTTTCCGCACCCGTATCGAGACGTAGCCGCTACGGTTGTCCCGGGCATAACGGGAAAAATCCCACCGGGCTTTCCCCTCGCCGTCGGTCTCCGCCGAGAAGAGCACGCCGTCATGGTCGTACCATTCCACGGTGACGTCCGGCACCGGACTGCCCGATTGCGCGTCCACCACGGTGCAGAGGCTCGTGCTGTCCGGCAAGTCCCCCGCCACCACTTCGAAGCGCGTGGCGTGGAGGGCGGCTTTCAGGTCGGCGGACGCGGCCAAGCCGTCCACCTTTCCCGTCACGACGAAGAAGCCTACGCCGGGACAGGCCAGCCGGAAAGTGTCCTTGGCTTCTTGGTAGGGCGGAAGCGCGGCCCAGTCTAAACGGTCTGTTTTCTTCAGCACGCCGTGCTTCCGCGCATAGGCGGCCATGTTCTTGTCGTATTCCTTTTTCAGCTGTCCGGATGCCGGCTCGCCGTCGGGGAGCAGGTACCAGCGCAGCGTCATGCCCGCCGCGTTGCGGTGCCTCACGACATACTCCCTCTCGATGCCGGGGTAGACCTCTTCGGGGAAGTCGAGGGAGACGTAAGGGGCTTCCAGCGACTTCTTCCGGTTCAGCAGTTCCTTGGCGCGCGGATATGCCTTGCACTTCCCGTAGCCCTCCTCAATCCATGCCATCTTGGTGGCCGGGGTGACATCCAGGTCGAGCATGCGCAGGTAGACCTCCGCCGACAGCGGCAGGTCGCCGAAGCGTGCGAGCAGGTCGGCGTAAGCCTTGTAGAGGGGCGACCGGAGCGTCTTCCGTTCGATTTCTTCGGGCGAGTCCCCGCCGTCGCGCACCTCCGCCGCCGCGAAGTACGGTGCTTCGTCGAAAGCCATGGAGTCGAGCGTCACGAGGAGTTCCGCCTCGCGGTTGCCCCGGGCGCGGTAGACGGCCAGCATCTTGGCGCAGACCTCGTGGGGCGTGTACGCGGGCTCATACTCGTCCGTCCGCACGCGCATCGCCCGCCTGCCGATGACGTTCAGCAGGTCGCCCCCGAAGTAGGCGGCATCCTTGCCTTTCTCCACGAAAGGCATGTAGTCGGCGGCCTTGGCATCCGCCAGCAGTTCCGGCCGGGACATGGAGAGGGCGAAGTTTTCCGACGAAGCCTTCACGAACTGGGCATACGACCATTCCCGAATGCTGTCGGGGGATGCTTCCGCATAGTCGCTGTAGTTCCGGTTGCGCCTGGCATTGTCCAAGTACAGCTCCCCGAGAACGGAGGCCAGCACGGCGCGGCGCACCTCGTCGCCGGTCTGCTCCTTGAGCTTTTCCAATTTCAGGATGTCGGTGTAGAAGCTGTCGGGGACGACGGACTGCCGCAACTTGCAACCGTAGAGCAAGGCGGCCATCTGCTGTCCTTTCGCCTGTTCGCGTTCCGCCTTCTCGGCGATGCGCGCCACCACCTCGCCCGCCGACTTCGGCAAATCCTGCCGCTCGTATTGTTTCACTTGTTTCCACAGTGCGTCGAAGCTCGCCGTCTGCCCCATCGCCGTGCAGCAGAGCGACATCGCGCACAGGCTTGTCTTGATTTTCCATTTCATGGTAGTTC
>CAYXQT010000153.1:0-1832 GCA_964466445.1 uncultured Paraprevotella sp.
CTGCAAGAAATAAGCGCAGACGGGGAGCGCGGCGGAGGCTCCCTGCCCGTAAGCCATGCTGTTGAAGTGGATGTCGCGGTCCTCGCCTCCCACCCAGCATGCGGCGGAAAGGGAGGGGGTGAAGCACACGAACCATCCGTCGGAGTTCCGGTTGGTCGTCCCCGTCTTGCCTCCCATGTCGGCGTAGACGTGGTAGCGGAAGCGCATGCGGCTGCCGGTGCCTCCGTTCATCACTCCTTGCAGCATGACGATCATCTTGTAGGCGCTCTCCTCGCTGATGACTTCCGTCATGCGGGGCTGGAACTCCGCCACCACGTTCCCCCCGCCGTCCTCTATCCGCGAGACGAGGAGGGGCGCGACGCGGATGCCCCGGTTGGCGAACGCCGTGTAGGCGCCGGCCATCTCGGACACGGAAATCTCGCAGGGGCCGAGGCACAGGGACATGGACGGGTGTATGTCGCGGTTGAGCACGCCGAAGTCGTGCATGAGGCGGACGAGGGCGGAGGGGCTGAGGCGGCTCATCAGGTAGGCCGAAATCCAGTTGTTGGACTGCGCGAGGGCCCATTTCAGGGTCACCATCTCCCCGTATCGGGAGCGGTTGGCGTTGCGCGGGGTCCAAGGCTTCCCGGCCACGGTGTAGGTCTGCCGGACGTTGGGGGCGAGGTCGCAGGGCGACATGCCGTTCTCCATGGCCAGCGTGTAGAGGAACGGCTTGATGGTAGACCCCACCTGCCGGCGGCCCGTCCCGGCCATGTCGTACTGGAAGTAGCGGTAATCCGGCCCGCCGACGTATGCCTTCACGTGTCCCGTGCGCGTGTCCATGCACATGAATCCGGCGCGGAGGAAGCCCTTGTAATAACGTATGGAGTCCATCGGCGTCATGACGGTGTCCACTTCCCCGTGGTAGGAGAATACGGTCATCTCCTGCGGCGTGCGGAACGACTTGAGGATGTCGGCCTCGCTTGCCCCGCCCTTCTTCATGGCGATGTAGCGTTCGCTCTGCTCCATCGAACGGCGCATAATCCGCCTCACTTCCTCGTCGGACAGTTGGTCGGAGAACGGGCGGGTGGCTTGGCGGCTCTTCTCCTTGTCGAAGACGGGCTGCAGGTAGCCCGCCACGTGCTTCTCCACGCTCTCCTCGGCATACCGCTGCATCCGCGAGTCGACGGTGGTGTAGATTTTCAAGCCGTCGGTGTAGAGATTGTAAGGCGTCCCGTCCTTCTTCCGGTTCTTGTTGCACCACCCGTAGAGGGGATCCGTGGCCCACGCCAGCGAGTCCTCGTAATATTTCTGCCCCTGCCACGAGGCGTAGTCGCCCCTTTCCGGTTCCTCGGCCATGAGCATCGCGCGGAGCCGCTCGCGCAGGTAGGCGGCCGGCCCTTCCTTGTGGTCGGGGCGGCGGAAGCGCAGGCCGAGGGGCTCCATCTTGTACACCCCGGCGTCGGCCTTGCCCAGGTACCCGGCCCTGACCATCTGGTCGAGCACGACGTTGCGCCGCTCGCGGCATCGTTCCGGCTTGCGCACGGGGTTGAAATAGGAAGGGTTCTTGCACATGCCGACGAGCGTCGCCGCCTCGCAGACCGAGAGGTCCCGGGGTTCCTTGCCGAAGTAGGCGCGTGATGCCGTCTTGACGCCCACGGCGTTGTGCAGGAAGTCGAAGTAATTGAGGTACATGGTGATGATTTCCTCCTTGGTGTAGTACCTCTCCAGCCTGACCGCGATGACCCACTCCATGGGCTTCTGCAGGACGCGCTCCATCGTGCCGCGCGCCGCGCCGCTGTAAAGTTGCTTGGCCAGCTGTTGCGTGATGGTGCTTCCTCCCCCGGCGTTGC
>CAYXQT010000153.1:1932-5661 GCA_964466445.1 uncultured Paraprevotella sp.
CTGTAAAGTTGCTTGGCCAGCTGTTGCGTGATGGTGCTTCCTCCCCCGGCGTTGCTCTGCCCGAGCAGTCCGCGCTTCACCACGGCACGCGCCAGAGCGCGGTAGTCGATGCCGGAATGCTCGTAAAACCGTTCGTCCTCCGTGGCCACCAGAGCCTTGACCAGCCACGGGGAAAGGTCGTCGAAGCCCACGAAGATGCGGTTGGCGCGGCTGTACGACCAAGTGCCGAGGAGCTTCCCGTCGACCGACACGGCCTGCGAGGCGTACTTGTTGACGGGATTTTCCAGCTGGTACAAGTTCGGCATGTACCCAATCCACCCGCGCCAGACGGCGTAGAAAGCGAGGTAGGCCGCACCGATGCAAAGGAACAAGAGCACCCACAAGGTAACCATCAGTTTTTTCCTCATACGTCTTTCCCTTTCGTTTGCCGAAACGACAAGGTGCAAAATTACAAATAAACTTCATAATATGCCGTTCATTCATGGAAAAGTTGACGAAATGACACGCGGGCGCTCTTCCGTTCCGCTTTTTTGTGTAACTTTGGACGCCGAAGAAAATCCATACATCAAAGGGAAGCCGAAATGGAAAACAGGAGCCTGGTGACCGTCGCGGACCGTTCCAAGGAGAAAATCATGTACCTGCTCCGGATGACCGGGGAGTTCGAGAGACATGCCAACCGGAAACTGCTGGAGGGCAAGGTCGTGGCGACCTTGTTCTTCGAGCCGTCCACGAGGACGAGGCTGAGCTTCGAGACGGCCGCCAACCGCCTGGGGGCGCGCGTCATCGGCTTCACCGACCCGAAAGCGACCAGTTCCGCCAAGGGCGAGACTTTGAAGGACACCATCATGATGGTAAGCGGCTACGCCGACCTGATAGTCATGCGGCATTACCTGGAAGGGGCGGCCCGTTACGCTTCCGAAGTGTCGCCGGTTCCCGTCATCAACGCGGGCGACGGGGCCAACCAGCATCCTTCGCAGACCATGCTCGACCTTTACTCCATCTACAAGACCCAGGGCACGCTCGAGGGCCTGCAGATTTACATGGTGGGCGACCTGAAATACGGGCGCACCGTGCATTCCCTGCTGACGGCCATGCGCCATTTCAACCCCACGTTCCATTTCATCTCCCCGGAGGAGTTGAGGATGCCCGACGCGTACAAGCGGTATTGCGACGCGCGGCACATAAGGTACGCGGAACACTCGGACTTCACGGCCGAGACCATTGCCGGCGCGGACATCCTCTACATGACGCGCGTGCAGAAGGAACGCTTCACCGACCTGATGGAGTACGAAAGGGTGAAGGACCTCTACCTGCTCAAGCTCCCCATGCTGAAAAACGCCAAGGACAACATGCGCATCCTCCATCCGCTTCCCCGCGTGAACGAAATCGACCGTGCCATCGACGACGACCCGCACGCCTATTACTTCGAGCAGGCCCGCAACGGGCTGTTCGCGCGGCAAGCCCTGATATGCGACGCGCTGGGGCTGACGCTCGACGACGTCAGGGACGACCGCACGGTCATCGACTGAAAAAAACGGCAAGACGAAATGAAAAGACAGGAACTCCTGGTAGCCGCGCTCGAAAGCGGCACGGTGATAGACCACATCCCCTCCGCCAAGCTCTTCGAAGTGGTCAACCTGCTGCACCTCGAACGGATGAGGACTTCCATCACCGTGGGCTACAACCTGAAGAGCAGGAAGATGGGGCACAAGAGCATCATAAAGATCGCGGGCAAGTTCTTCTCGGACGAGGAGCTGGACCAGCTGGCCGTGGTAAGCCCGAACGTGACGCTGTGCGTCATCCGCGATTACGAGGTCGTGGAGAAAAGGGAGGTCGTCCTGCCCGGCGAGCTGAAAGGCATCGTGAAATGCGCCAACCCCATGTGCATCACCAACCACGAACCGATGAAGACGCTTTTCCACGCCGTGCCGGGCAAGGAGGGCGTGCTCCGCTGCCACTATTGCGACAGGGAAACGGACCTGGATCACGTCAGACTGGCATGAACCCCGCGGCCATGAAGCAAGACTGGAAACCGGGGACCATGATTTATCCCCTGCCCGCACTTCTGGTAAGTTGCGGCGACACTCCGGAGAATTACAACCTGTTCACCGTGGCATGGGCGGGGACGATATGTTCCGACCCGCCCATGTGTTACATCTCCGTGCGCCCGGAGCGGCATTCCCACGGGCTCATCAGGCGGAACATGGAGTTCGTCCTCAACCTCACCACCGAGGACATGGCCTTCGCCACCGACTGGTGCGGCGTGCGCTCGGGACGCGACTACCGCAAGTTCGAGGAAATGAAACTCACTCCGGGAAAGGCGCGCATGGTGGCCGCCCCCATCGTGGAGGAATCGCCGCTGAACATCGAGTGCCGGGTGAAAGAGATTGTGTCGTTGGGGTCGCACGACATGTTCATCGCGGAAGTGCTGAACGTGAAGGCCGACGACCGCTATTCGGACGGACAGACCGGAAAGTGGAGCCTGGACGCCGCCCGCCCGCTCGTCTACCTTCACGGGGCTTACTACGGCCTGGGCGGGAAAATCGGCAAGTTCGGATGGAGCGTGGAGAAAAAGAAAGAATGACGGATCATCAAAAGACACGGAACATGAAGACGGACACGACAGTATTTGACCTGATCGGGAAGGAACGCCGGCGGCAGCTCAGAGGCATGGAACTCATCGCGTCGGAGAACTTCGTGAGCGACGAAGTGACGAAGGCCATGGGCTCCTGCCTGACGAACAAGTATGCCGAAGGTTATCCCGGCAGAAGATATTACGGAGGCTGCGGGGTGGTGGACGAAGTGGAGAGCCTGGCCGTGGAAAGGGCATGCAGGCTTTTCGGGGCCGCTTACGCCAACGTGCAGCCCCACTCGGGAGCGCAGGCCAACGCCGCGGTGTTCCTGGCTTGCCTGAAGCCGGGCGACACGTTCATGGGCCTGAACCTCGACCACGGCGGCCATCTTTCCCACGGCTCGCCGGTGAACACTTCCGGCATCCTCTACCGCGCCGTGGGTTACAGCCTCGACAGGGAGACCGGCCGCGTGGACTACGACGGGATGGAGCGGCTGGCCCTCGAACACCGCCCGAAGATGATCATCGGCGGCGGTTCGGCATACAGCCGCGAGTGGGACTACGCCCGCATGCGCGGGATTGCCGACAAGGCGGGTGCCATCTTCATGGTGGACATGGCGCACCCGGCCGGACTGATTGCCGCCGGGTTGCTGGAAAACCCGGTGAAATACGCGCACGTCGTGACCTCCACCACGCACAAGACATTGAGAGGGCCGCGCGGAGGCATCATCCTGATGGGGCGCGACTTCGACAACCCGTGGGGACTGACGACCCCGAAAGGCGGGGTGAAGAAGATGAGCCGGCTGCTCGACAGCGCCGTCTTCCCGGGCATCCAGGGCGGGCCGCTGGAACACGTGATTGCCGCCAAGGCCGTGGCTTTCCACGAGGCGTCGCAGCCCGAGTTCAGGGAATGGGCCTGCCAGGTGCGGAAGAACGCCAAAGTCCTGGCCGACGAACTGACGAGGCGCGGCTTCGACATCGTGAGCGGCGGGACGGACAACCACTCCATGCTGGTGGACTTGCGGGGGAAATATCCCGGCCTGACGGGCAAGGCGGCGGAAACGGCCTTGGTGGCCGCCGACATCACGGTGAACAAGAATATGGTGCCGTTCGACAGCCGCAACGCGTTCCAGACTTCCGGCATACGCCTGGGCACG
>CAYXQT010000154.1:0-5641 GCA_964466445.1 uncultured Paraprevotella sp.
CGACACCATCTTCCCCGTGCTCAACATGCTGAACGTGAAATATGCCATCATGGGGCAGGAAGGCGGACAGACCTTCCCGATACCCAACCCCCACGCCCACGGGAACGCATGGTTCGTGAAAGACGTGCGATACGCGGCGAACGCGGACGAGGAAATACTGGGCCTGCACCGGGTGAACCCGAAGGAAGTGGCATTGGTGGCGCGGCAGTACAAGGACGTGCTCGGCGGGGCGGAAGGCCTCCAGCCCGAAGACACGACACGGACGGTAACATTGACGGCTTACGACGCGAACGCCTTGTCGTATGAGGTCAACTCCTCGCGCGGCGGGGTCGTCGTGTTCTCGGAAATTTATTACCCGGGCTGGCAGGCGACGGTGGACGGCAGACCGGTCGGGATAGCCTGTGCCGATTACATCCTGCGTGCCGTCAAGGTAAGTCCGGGGAAACACACGGTGGACTTCAAGTTCGACCCGAAGAGCCTGCAAGTGACGGAAACGGTGGCAAAAGTGTCGCTGGTCGTGCTGATGCTGTCGTTCTTGGGCGCGGCCGGAAGTGCCGTGGCGCGTAACCGCAGGCGCGCGAACGCCGTGAAGTCTGACCGCCGCCGGTCGTAGTCTGCATAAGTCGGGCTTGTCTGAAAAGGCGGCTGCCGGGCGGACAATCATGTAAAAGGGGAGCATGTTTCCCGAAACGGGAACCGCCTCCCGCACCCTTGCGGGTCGTGCAGGCAGAAAGATTAGACGGGGAAAGGAGCGGTGAAGCCGCCTTTTCCCCGTCGGTTGCATTGCCTTGCCCGACGGAAGTCCTCATGCGGCGGGTCGTGCCGTCCGGACAGCCTGTTCTCCCGCGAATGTCCGCCGCATCCCGGAACAAGACGAACCGCCTGTTCCCGTCCAAATCAAGAACGCCCTTTCCCCGCAAACCTCGCAATCAAAAAAAGACCGGGAAGCGGCTTTCCCGGACGGTTACAAGTCAACCGCGGTGCCGACTTCAGGTCGAGAACTTACAGGCGGGCAACTTGCGGATAACCCTTAAATACAAAAAAGGCATGAGACGCTTCGCCCGAAAGGAAACGCCATGCCTGAATGGCCTTATCACGCCCGCTGTCCCAACTTGTCGTCGATGAACAGCAAGGCGGCTTTGTCGGCTTTGCGAACCTTTTCCAAGATACCTTGCGCCGTAGCCTCTTCTTCCACCTGCTCGCGCACATATCCCCACAAGAAATCCTGAGAGGCCATGTCCTTCTCTTCGGAAGCCACTTTCACCACGTTCTCAATCAGCTTGGACACATGGCATTCATGCTCGTACACGTTCTCGAAAACGCCCTGCACGCCGTCCCATTCCTGCGGAACCACGTCTATCTTGTCCACCTTGGCCACTCCGCCGCGCTTGATGACGTAGTCCGCCATGTCATAGGCATGCTCCAGCTCCTCCTGCGACTGTTTCTTCATCCATGTGGCACAACCGTCATAACCTTCCTTCTGCAAATAGAAGGACATCGATAAATACAAGTTGGCCGACCACATCTCCGCCACGATTTGTTCGTTGATGGCTTTCTGCAATTTGTCTGATATCATTTTCGTATAGGTTAAAAATTAAACAACTTCTCTTTACTGTGGCAACTTACAACTAAAGTGCCAAAACGTCCGGTTTCATCATCATTTCTGCTATTTATTCTTAATTTTACGGATTCTCATGGAGAGCCGCGGCGGATGAGGTTGAGGAACTCCTCTCGCGTCTTGGCCTGGTTGAACGCCCCCGTGAAGTCACTGGTCGTCGTCACCGAGTTCTGCTTTTCCACTCCACGCATCTGCATGCACATGTGCCGCGCCTCCACCACGACCATCACGCCCAACGGATTCAACGCCTCTTGTATGCAATCCCGTATCTGGAGTGTCATCCTCTCCTGTACTTGGAGGCGGTGGGAAAAGCTGTCCACCACGCGGGCAATCTTGCTCAGCCCCGTGATGTACCCGTTGGGTATGTAAGCCACGTGCGCTTTCCCGTAGAAAGGCAGCATGTGGTGCTCGCACAAGGAGAAGAAGTCTATGTCCTTCACTATCACCATGTGGCGGTAGCCTTCCCTGAACTTGGCCGAGTTCAGGATTCCCTTCGGATCTTCGGCATAGCCCCGCGTCAGCGCCTGCATCGCCTTGGCCACCCTGTAAGGCGTCCTCTGCAATCCCTTGCGCTCGGTATCCTCCCCCAGCAAAGTCAGGACAGCCCTGTAATGGGCTTCCAACTCCCGTTGCACCGTCTCGTCATAAGCCATCCGCTCAATAAGGTATTTGAATTACAGATTTCACAATCAGCGCCTCGTCGAATTGCTTGGTGGCACGCAATTCGTGCAAGGCCTGGTTGGCTTCCTCGTAAGTCCTGAAATCCCCCACCCTGCAAATCCAGTGCGGGCTCTGGAAATGCGTGTAAGTGGCCATGTCGCTGAAGTAGCTCTTCACCTTTCCCGCCGCCCGTTGTGCCTCCTGGCGGGCCGCCCTGGAATTTCCGCCGGCGTAAACCTGAATCCGGTAGCCTTTGGCCTTCATCTTGCGCACGGGGCCGGTGCCTGCGGACGAATTGGCGTCTTCCGTTGCCGGGCGCGACGCACGTCCGGGGTCTGAAAGCGAAGTGGAAGCCTCGTCCTCCGCCCCTCCCCCATTCACCATGCGGGTAATCCCGGCATCCTGGAACACACGCACCGTCCCCTGTCCGTCCGCGGGCTTCACCAACTTGTCCACAAACTTCTGCTGTGCTGAAACCTGAAGCGCACTCGCGGCACACCAAAACAACGATAAGAAGAGCCTTTTCATCATACATCCATTTGAATATGAAACCACGGAGGAAGCCGTTCCGGGACATGAAGAACGCCCCGGAACGCCCCGTTCATTCGCCGGTCAGGATTTCCATGCGTCAACGATGCCCTTGAAGTCCGCGCACTTCAAGGAGGCGCCGCCAATCAGGCCGCCGTCCACGTCGGGCTTCGCGAAAATCTCCTTCGCATTGGACGGCTTGCAACTGCCCCCGTAGAGGATGGAGACACCTTCGGCCGCCTCCGCGCCGTACTTCCCGGCGACAGTGGCGCGGATGAAAGCGTGCATCTCTTCCGCCTGTTCAGCCGTAGCCGTCTTCCCCGTGCCGATGGCCCACACCGGCTCGTATGCCAGAATGATGCCGGAGAACTGCTCCGCCGTCAAATCGAACAAGGAACCGGCCAATTGCGCCTTCACCACCTCGTTCTGCCTGTTCGCCTCGCGCTCTTCCAGGACCTCGCCGATGCAGAAGATGACTTTCAGGCCGTGGGCCAAGGCCAACTTCACTTTCTCTTTCAGGATTTCCGCCGTCTCGCCGTAGTAGGCGCGGCGTTCCGAATGTCCCAGGATGACGTACCGCG
Source organism: uncultured Paraprevotella sp. (assembly GCA_964466445.1). Classification (GTDB taxonomy): domain Bacteria; phylum Bacteroidota; class Bacteroidia; order Bacteroidales; family Bacteroidaceae; genus Paraprevotella. The sequence goes on from CAYXQT010000154.1 coordinate 3,388, forward strand.
CGCCGGTGGACTTCACCATCGCGGCGGAAACCTCGCCCGTGTATGCGCCCTTTTCCTTGTCGGCACAGTTCTCCGCTCCCAGGCCGATAGTCCCGCCCTCCAGCACGGCGGCTATGGAAGCCAAGTGAGTGAACGGCGTGCAGATTACCACGTCGCAATTCGGCTTGTCGGCCGCCAAGGCCGCGTTCAACTCCGTAGCCAAGGCTACGCCTTCCTGCAAATTCAGGTTCATCTTCCAGTTACCCGCAACGATTTTCTTTCTCATTTCTTTTCTTTTTTAACGGTTGATAATCCTATTCTTGTTTTTCTTTCGCCTATACATCACCCATGCCCGGTCGGCAAGCACCAACACGAGCAGGGGAACAACGAACCAGAAGACGACGCGCAACGTCGCCGTCATCCGCGAGTCCGACTGCAGGCGCCCCAGTTCGCCGTCTTCCAGCGGAGCGTCCAAATCCTCTTCTTTCGGAAGACTGTTGCAACTCCACTTGTTGTACACCGTGCCGTCCTTCAACAGCACCAGCCCGGGATTGGAACGCACGACGGTTTTCAACGTGCTTTCGTCCGTCGTGCCGAAAGGATAGTCCGCCCCCGTCAGGTCCTGCCACCGCCGGATCGCGTCGTCGCCGGAGGCCGTCAGGCAGTAAAAGGCATAGCCATGTTCGCCGCAATAGTCGTAAAGCTCGTTGATGCGGTCTATGTTGCTGTCGTCCGCGAGCTCCACGTAAGGGGAAATCAACAGGAAGGTGTATCCGGTGTCCGACAGGACGCGCTCCGTGATGTCCTCGCCGTCGGGCCACGTCGCGATCGAGAAGTCATGCACGGGGGGCACGTACCCCTCCTTCACCGGCACCGTCCGGCTTTCCACGAAATGCCACGCCGTGTCTTCCGGATAATCCTCCGCGGTGAACTCCTTCCTCGCCCCGTCCCTTTCGAGCAGGAACGTCGTGAGGTATTCCGGCTCCTCCTCCCCCTCCGGGACAGCCATCGCGTCGGGCAGGTTCGCCCCCACATGGTAAGGCCGGAAGTCGAAGACCGGAAGATAATAGAGGCAGTAACCGGCCAGGAACAAGGCGAAGAATATGGAGTAGAAGGAAATCATCCACTGGTTCCGCTCGGAGACGAAGCGCACCATCAACCGGCGGTAACGGAATACCAGCACGGACAAGCACGACAGCACGACGTTCTTGCCGAACGTCTCCCAGTTCGTCAGCGACACGGCATCCCCGAAACAGCCGCAATCCGACACGGGATTGGCCAAGGCTACATAAAGCGTCAGCGGCGTCATCGCGCCCATGAACAACAGGAAAAGCCACGAAGTCATGCGACGGCGTATGCCGAAGAACATGTATATGCCCATGCAAAATTCGCATACCGCCAAAACGACGCCTAACCAAAGCGGCGAGAAGTCGGGTATCCATCCCGACCAGCCGAACGCCTGGAAATAGTCTTCGAGCTTATATTGGACGCCGCGCGGGTCTACCACTTTCACCAATCCGGAGAAGACGAAAGTGGCGGCCAGCAACAGCCGGCTGACATTCACGGCGGCCCGAAGAAACTTGTATCCCGACTTATTCACCGAAAGTCAATTTTATCAGTCCGAACACGGCATAGTTCATCATGTCCATGTAGTTGGCGTCTATCCCCTCCGACACCAAAGTCCGCCCCGCCAAAGCCTCGATCTGCTTGGTCCGGTAAAGCTTCATCAGGATAAGGTCGGTATAAGAACTGATGCGCATCCCGCGCCACGCCTCATCGTAGTCGTGGTTCTTCTTCAACATCAGGCCGAGCGAAATCCCCGCATATTTGTCATAATATTCCAAGGCACGCTCCGCAGTCATGTCTTCCGCGTCCGCGTAGCCCAGCTCCAACTGTATCAGGCCGACGATGCTGTAATTCACGATGGCCATGAAGTCCGGGCGGATGCCTTCGCCCACTAACGAGACCCCCTTCACCTCCAAGCTGCGGATGCGGCTGGCCTTGATGAATATCTGGTCCGTCACCGAGGAGGGGCGCATGATGCGCCATGCCGCACCGTAATCATGCAGCTTTTCGGCAAACAGCCCCCGGCACTCCCCCATTATCTGCTCGAATTGTCCCTGCGTATCCATCCCTTACCGTTTAGGCAGCCACGACCTGCAATGTGCAAAGGTAGTACAAATCATTGAATAAAACAAAAAGAGACCGCGGAATGCGCGGACGGGGACGGCCGTTTCCCCTCGCGGCCTCCGACGGGCAGGTGCGCACGGGCATC
>CAYXQT010000155.1:0-5613 GCA_964466445.1 uncultured Paraprevotella sp.
CGACCGGGAGGGGCTCGTCCACGAGGCGAGCGAGTACCTCGTCACGGACGGGCGGAGGTACGTCAGCTTCGTCGACAAGGTATACAGGAACTCCGCCTCGGAGTTCACCCTCGCCGACATCAAGACCACGAGGACCCTGGACACGGAATACGCGCGCTGGCAGCTCTCCGTCTACGCCCTCCTCTTCGAGGGGCAGAACCCCGGCGCGAAGGCGGCGCGACTCCTCGCCATATGGCTGCGGGGGGGGACGTGGCCAGGATCGTGGAGGTCGGGCGCGTCCCCGACGGCGACGTCAGGGAGCTCATGGCGTGCGACGCGGAGGACAGGGAGTTCCGGCGGCCGCCCGCGGCATGCGGGGACGCGCTCCCGCTGCCGGCGAAGTACGCCGCCATGGAGGATGCCATAGCCGAAATCGACGCGCAGTGCCGCTACTGGACCGAAAGGCGCAGGGAGCTCATGGAGGGGGTGGGCGCGGAGATGGCCGCCGCCGGCGTCCGCAAGTGGGCCGGCGCGCGCGTGGCCTTCACCCTCAAGGCCGACTCCGAGAGGGAAGCCTTCGACGTGAAGGCGTTCGCGCGGGAACACCCCGCGCTGTACGGGAAGTACCTGACGCGCAAGGCCGTCAGGGGCGGGACGACGCTCAAAATCTCACAAGCATGAGGCTGAGGAAGATGTACGTCACGGGGAGCGGGAGGCTCCTCGGCGTGAGCCTCCTGATGGGGGCGGACGAGTACGAGACGCTCCGCGGAAGCGCGGAGGTCGACGAGGACGGCGCGGAGCTGGTGGTGGCGGAAGGGCCCGGCGGCGACGCGGGGACGGAGACTTCAAACATGAGCATTTCAAACCTTTGACAACCAACGACACAATGGCGAACACGATCATCGGCCGGATATACGACGCCGGCAGGACGGAGACGGTAAGGGGGCGCGCCGGCGAACTGGCGAAGCGCACCGTGGTACTGGACGCGTCGAGGCACGACGCGTGGACGGGGGAGAGGCTGGCGGACAACTACCCCTCCTTCGAGCTCACGGGGGAGCGGACGGCGCTCGCCGACGGGCTCGCGGCGGGGCAGCTCGTGCAGGTGCACTTCGACGTGAGGGGGCGGCGCTGGACGGACGCGGACGGCAACGTGAAGTTCTTCAACACGCTCTCCGCGTACAGGATAGAACCCTACGCGAGGCGGCCCGCGCCCCGGCCCGCGGAGGACGCGGAGACGGAGGCGGCGAGGCGGACGGTGGCGGAAGCCGCGAGGCGGACGGTGGAGGAAGCCGCGCGGGCGGCGGACGAACTCCCATTCTGAGAGGCATGCTCTACGACGGGAACAACCTGTTTCAGGCACGCGCCGCGCGGGCGAGGCTGGACAAGCTCATACGGGACGGCAAGGCGTTCGAGCTCACGGAACGCAAGCCGAGGCGGAGCGCCAACGCCAACGCCTACCTGCACGCCTGCCTCGCCTACTTCGCCTCCCAGACGGGGGAGAGGGCGGAGGACGTCAAGGCGCGGCACTTCAAGCTGGCGTGCAACCGCGACATCTTCCTCCGCCGCGCCGAAGACCCCGGCACGGGGGAGACGGCGTGGTACCTGCGCTCCACGAGGGACCTCGACAGCGCGGAGATGGCCGCCGCCATAGAACGCTTCCGCAACTGGGCCGCCGGGGAGGCGGGCATCTACATCCCCTCCCCCGACGAACACCGCCTCGTCCTTCAGATGGAGGCCGAGGCGGAACGGGCCGGGAAGTTCGTCTGAGACAAGGAAACAAGGAAACAAGGAAACAAGGAAAGGAAACCGCATGGAAAGGGAAAAGACGGCGCACGGGCCGTACACCGTGCACGGGCAACCGCCCGCCAAGAGCAACACCTACAGGGTGGTCAGCCTCCGCGGGCACGGGGCCATAGCCAAGGGAAAGGGGCTCAAGGCCTACGAGGACGCCTTCTTCATCCAGTGCCCCATGAGGGGCGCCGGCGTGGACGGGTTCTTCCGGCTCGACGCGGACGTGTTCTTCCGGAGCATGCTCCCCGACCTCGACAACGCGCTCAAGGTCGTGCTCGACTGCCTCCAGGCGTGCGGCGCGATACGCGACGACAGGAGGTGCGTGGAGATAAGGGCACGCAAGCTCGTCGACAGGGACGACCCGCGCGTCGTCTTCACCGTCACGGAGGAGAGGCGGGAGCCGAGGCTCGTCGCCAACATCATGGACGAGGCCTCCCCCTCCTCGCGGAAAGGGCACGCAGGGAAAAGGAAATGGAGTAAGGAGGGGCAGGACACATGGAACGCACGGACAAGGGGTTCCTGATGGTACCCAGGGCTTTCTTCGATAGCAAGATATGGCAGGCCGCCCGGGCTTTTAGCGAGTGCGAAGCGTGGCTGAACTTGTTGCAGTCCGCACGATTTGAGGCATCGCCGACTGCGTCGCGCATCGGGAGCTACGAAGTGATCTGGGGACCCGGACAGTACCCCGCATCCATAAGGTTCCTCGCCAGGAAGTGGGGAAGGTCCCCGCAGTGGGTCAGGACCTTTCTGGGCAAGATGAGGAGGGCGGGGTGGATCTCCACCGACGACTCGCAGGGCGTGTGCGTGATCACCGTCGCGGGGCGCGGAAAGGACGACACGCCCGCCAACACACCCATCAACACACCTGTCAACACACCAAACGGGCTGGACGACAGCGAGTTGCAGAAACTTGCAACACACCCATCAACACACCCATCAACACACCCCCACACACCAAACGGACTGGACGACAGCGAGTTGCAGAGACTTGCAACACACCTCGCCAGCCTGATTGCCGAAAAAGTGGCCGGAAACGGGGCGGAAAAGCAACACACCTCCAACACAAATAATAAGAAGGAGGAAGAAATGTTTTTAGAGAACCCCCTAAAGGGGGCAAAGAGACGCCGCCGCGCGCCGACGCGCCCTCACCGAGGTTCGCCGCGTTCACGGAATGGCTGAGGCGCAACGCGCCCTCCGTGCTGAAGATGCAGAGGACGTTCACCGAGGAGGAATTCGGGAGGCTGAGGCTCCTCTACGGCTTCGACGAGCTCGAGCACGTGCTCACCGACATGGAGAACAAGGCCGACCTCTGCCGCAGGTACAAGTCCGCGTACCTCACCTGCCGCAAGTGGCTGGAAAGGGACTACGGGAAGAGGACGGCGGACGGCCCCTCCCGGCAGGACGAAAGGACGGAAGCATGGAAGAAAGGATGATGCCGCGCTCCGAGGAGGCCGAGAGGCTCGTCATCGGGACGCTGATGAACGAGAGGGACGCGCTCCCCTACGTGCGCTCCCTGCTGCCCGCGGAGGCCTTCTACTTCGACAAGCACCGGGAGGTCTACCGCGCCGCCATCGCCGTCGCCGACCGCGGGGGTCTCCGACCTGGTGGCCGTCATGGGGGAGCTGGAGCGCAGGGGAAGCGCGCTGGAGCCCTACGAGGTGGCGGAGCTGGCGGGGTGCACCACGCCCTACCTGGCGCAGCACGCCGCTGCCGGCTTCGACAAGCACAAGCGGAGGCAGTTCTTCGAGCTGGCGTGCTACCTCCAGTCCAACTGCTTCAACGAGTCGGAGGACGTGGCGGACGTGTGCGAGGAGGCGAGGCGGAGGCTGGACGGCGCGTTCCCCGAATCCGCCGGGACGAGCACGATGGGAGATGCCGCGCGCGGCGTGCACGAGTGCATAAGCCGGAACCTCGCCGGAGGGCGGGAGCTCACGGGATGCGCCACCGGGTTCGCCGCGCTCGACGCGAGGAGCGGGGGCTTCAGCCCGCGAACCTCGTCGTGGTCGCCGGGAACACCTCCAGCGGCAAGACGGTGCTCGCCACGGCCATGGCGACGGCCTCGGGATGCCCCGTGGCGTTCTACTCCATGGAGATGCGCAAGGAGGAGATAGCCGCGCGGATGATAGCCGCGCGTTCCGGCGTGCCCTCGAACCGCATCCTGTACTCGCCCCTCTCCGCCTCGCAGCTCAAGGCCGTGGACGTGGCCACGGCGGGGGTGGAGGGCATGCCCGTCTTCTTCGACGACCGCTCCGGCTCCACGCTGGAATCCATACTCGCCTCCATACGCATGATGAGGGCGAGGCACGGCATACGGGGCGCCGTGGTGGACTACCTCCAGATACTCTCCGTCAACGCGCGGGAGGCCAACAGGGAGCAGCAGATGGGCGAGGCGGCGTGCCGCCTCAAGAACCTCGCCAAGGACCTCGGCGTGTGGATAATCGCCGTCTCGCAGCTCAGCCGGGACAAGGCCGACCCCGTGCCCAGCCTCTCGCGGCTGAGGGCCAGCGGTCAGATAGCGGAGGCCGCCGACGTGGTGATTCTCGTCTACAGGCCGGGGGCGGAGGGGCGCGAGAGGTATCCCGAGCCCTTCGGCCGCGTCTCCGTCAGGGACACCGCCCTGATCGACGTGGCCAAGGGGCGCAACATCGGCACGATGAAGTTCATAGCGGGGTTCGACGGGGCGACGGCCTCCTTCCGGGACATCGGGGAGGTGCCGCTCGCCGGAGAACGCGCGGAAGGAGGGGACACCCCGTTCTGAGGGGAGGAGCGACTTTAAAGGAAAGGAGACGACGGAATGGCAGGGAACAGATGGACGGAGGAGGAGCTCGCGAAGCTCGCGGAAACCTACCCGCGGGTGCCGTGGGAGGACGTGCTCGCCGCGCTGCCGCGGCACGCGTACAAGTCGATAACGGCCCGCGCGACGCGTCTGGGAATCCGCAGGAAGCACGGTGTCCGCCCCGCGTGGCTGAAGAAGGGGCGCGGGGAGGAACCGCCCGCACCCGGCGAGCCGAAGTGGAAGCCGCAGGAGTTCCACGCGCTGGCGGAACTGTACCCCGCCGGGACGAGGGAGAGGATAGAGGCGGGGCTCCCCGGACGGTCGTGGGCGGCGATAGCCCGGAAGGCGGCGTTGCTCGGCATAAGGCGCGAGGCGCGGACGGCCTCCTTGGATGCCCGGCACCCGGAGGACGGGACAGCCCGCGCGGAAGCCGCCCCGCGCCGACGCGCGCCGGACTACGGCCCCTACGACCCCTCCTCGCGCTGCGGGGAGTGCGCCCACTACAGGCTCGCCCGGAGGGACGGCGGATGCTACGCCGGCATATGCGGATGCTGGAAGATCAGGGGAAAGGACGGGGGATACCTGCACGTGAGGTCGTCGAAGCCCTCCTGCCGACACTTCGTGCAGGGAGGAATCGGCGGTTTGGGATGCCAGCCCGCGGGGGCACGCAAACGGTAGGAGGACGGAGGCATGGGACTGCAAAGGAGAAAAGGATGCGTGTACTGCGAATGGGCCCACGCGCGCTACGTGCGCGGCGTGGGGAGACACCTGCAAATGCGCTGGCGGGCGGAAATCGTGGTGGGCGGCAGGAGGCACAGGTGCACCTCCACGAGCGAAAGGAACGTGAGGGCCTGGCTCGCCGACATGCTGGAGAAGCACCCCTTCTATGAAAGCGGGAGAAAGGGAGGCGGGCGATGAGCGGCAGTAGGCGGACGGAATGGCGGCAAGGGACGCTGTTCGGGGACGGGGCCATGGCGGAGGCCGCATGCGGCAGGATGTCGCGGGCGGAGAAGTTCCTCGACTACGGGGCGTTCACGGACAAGTTCAAGCCGAGGAAGACGACGGAC
>CAYXQT010000156.1:0-5525 GCA_964466445.1 uncultured Paraprevotella sp.
GCGCCCCGTCCATCTGGGCATCTGGAAAGTGGCCTCCACTCCTGCTGAAGCCGTCGACTTGTTATACTCCACTCCCGTATGGGACAAGGGAATCCGCAAGTTCGCAGCCATTTGAACATGAAAGACTCACTTCAAACGGCTCTCCCGGCGCGGGGGAACGCTTCGTATCCCGTCCGGCAGGAGTTCAGTCCGAAGCAAATCATCGAAAGCCTACCCGACAGTGCCACTCCGGCGCAACAAGATTCCGCCGTTCAGGCGATGTTGCCGCCACGTCCGACGGTGCGGTCGGAACGTCCCGACACGCTGAACCTCCCGGGATGGAAAGTGCCGTCGTCCAAGGCTGTCCTTTCCGCGCAGGACATCCGGTGGTACGACGAGAACTATTTCAGTTCCTCCCCCTATTACCATGCCGAAGTAAGCATCCGCCCGACTGGCATGGACGCGGAGCCGCTACCTTATATATTATGCAACGACGATTGGGTCACGGGCATCTTGCTCTGTTGCTTCCTGGTGCTCATGACCGTTTTCGCCAATGACAAGACATACGTCAAACAACGCCTGCGGGACTTCTTCCTTAACCGCACGGAAAAAGAGAAACTCTTTCCAATGGAGGCGGATTGCAAAACGCGCCGCGCCTTTTTCCTTTACCTGCAGAACGGATTGCTGACCGGACTGTTCTTCTTCGACTACACGCAGGCCTCCCGGGATCTCTTCATGCCCCCCGTTCCCCTATATGTCCTGTTGGGTGTCTATGCCGTGGTCTGCTGGGTTTACTTAGGACTCAAGCAACTGTCTTACTTGTTTGTCAATTGGATATTCTTTGACAAAGAGCGCAGGACGTTCTGGATGAAGTCATATTCGTTTCTCGTCTCGGCCGAGGGCGCGTTGCTTTTCCCGCTTGCCTTGGCCGCTGTCTTTTTCAGTCTCCAAATCCGCGACGTGATATTATGTCTGTGCCTGTTGTGGGGTTTCGTCAGAGTTCTGCTCTTTTATAAGACTTTTTGCATATTTTTTCCGAAGTTTTATGGTTTCCTGCATTTAATTGTGTACTTTTGTACCCTCGAAATGTTGCCCATCTGCGGCCTGTGGCGAGCACTCACATATACGAACGACATACTGTTACAAAATTATTGAACACTTATGATAAGGAAGATTCTGGTTTCACAACCCAAACCAACCTCGGAGAAGTCTCCTTATTTCGAGATTGCCTCCAAGTATGGTGTGGAAGTAGTCTTCAGGCCGTTTATCAAAGTTGAAAGTTTGTCTGCCAAGGAGTTCCGCCAACAGAAAGTCGCCATATCGGACTATACCGCCGTGGTATTCACCTCGCGTAACGCCATCGACCATTTTTTCTTGTTATGCAAAGAACTGCGTGTGAAAGTACCCGAAGACATGAAGTATTTCTGCATCACGGAAACCATCGCACTGTATATCCAGAAATATGTGCAGTACCGCAAGCGCAAGGTGTTCTTCGGAGCCACGGGCAAAGTGGACGACCTGATCCCGTCCATGGTCAAGCATAAGACGGAAAGGTACTTGGTCCCGTTGTCGGACGTGCACAACGACGAAATCACCAACTTGTTGGACTCCAAGAATCTCACCCATAAGGAAGTCGTCATGTACCGCACGGTCAGCAACGATTTCAAGAGCGGCGAGAAGTTCGACTATGACATGCTGATTTTCTTCAGCCCTTCGGGCATACAGGCTCTGCTGAAAAACTTCCCCGACTTCAACCAGAAAGGCATCGCCATAGGCACGTTCGGGTCGGCCACCGCCCAAGCCGTCAAAGACGCGGGACTGCGGTTGGACATGGAAGCTCCCACGTTGCAATATCCGTCCATCACGGCCGCGTTGGACGATTTCGTGAAAAAGCGCAACTGCTGACATCCATCAGACAAGAAAGGATACGGGGAAAGCTTCTTCCCCTTATCCCATGACACCATATATTATAATGGAAGGGAAACCGGACTTTTCATTTCACAAGTCGGAGCGTCTGCGTAACAAACGCGTCATAGATGCCTTGTTCGCGGGAGGCAAGTCCATGTCGGCCTTTCCGCTCCGCGTAGTCTTCATGCCGGTCTCCGTGGAAGTCCCAACTTCTCCTGTATCCATATTGGTATCCGTATCGAAACGACGTTTCAAAAGAGCCGTAAAACGGAATCGGGTGAAACGGCAGATTCGCGAGGCTTACCGCAAAAATAAATACATACTGACATCCGTTTTTTCCGCTTCCTCCGGGCAGAGGCTGGCCGTGGCTTTCTTATGGCTTTCCAGTCGGTTGCACGCTTCGTCCGAAGTGGACGATTGTCTGAAACGCCTGTTGGTGCGTATCTCCGAACGACTTCCGGTATCTCCCGACGATGCACCAGTGCCATGACCGTTTCCGCCGTTTGTTGTCCGCCGTGTTGATAGCTCCCATCCAGTTCTACCGCCGCGTGATTTCCCCCATGACTCCCCCTTCATGCAGGTTCACGCCCACTTGTTCACAATACGCCATCGAGGCCATCCGCAAGCACGGCCCGCTCAAAGGCTTGTGCCTGACAGTGCGCCGCATCCTGCGTTGCCATCCCTGGGGAGGGAGTGGATACGACCCCGTCCCGTAAGTCCATGGAAACATTCCTGAACCTCCACGCCCATCGTCCGGCAACTTCTCCGTCGGAAACGGTCATCCGCAACTATGTCCTTCCTCTGCCTTCCGCAGGGCGTGAAGTCGCCGGGCGCGGCGAAGCCTTTTCCGCCGGCATCCACCCCTGGCATATCCCCGCGCGCCCCGAAGAAGCTCTGGAGGAACTGGAACGTCTGGCCGCTTCTCCTTCCTGCAAAGCCATAGGCGAAATCGGACTGGACAAGTGCGTACCGACCCCACTCTCCTTTCAGCGTGAACTTTTCATGCGCCAGGCGGAACTTGCCGCGACCCGTCGGCTTCCCGTCATCATCCACTGCGTCAAGGCCTGGGACGAGCTGTTCTCCGCACGAAAAGACATTCTGGCGACCGTCACCTGCATCATCCACGGCTTCCGGGGCAAGCCCCAACTGGCAGAAAGTCTGTTAGACAAGGGTTTCTACCTTAGTTTCGGCTTCCGTTACCATCCGCAAAGCCTGACGCTCTGCCCGCCCGACCGCCTCTTCCTTGAAAGCGACGAAGACCCGCGTCCCGTGGATTTACTATACCGCACGGCTATCGGGTTGCGTTCCTGTACTTTGGAAGAACTGCGCGTGCAGTGCCAGGAAAATTTCATTCGAATCTAAGGAAAATCACGGAAGCAATGAAGGGAACCACCGTCCGTTTCGCCGACCCCTGCTGTCCGTGGCAGAAAGGTGCCACCAGAGAACGCCAACAAGCTCATAAGGCAATACGTACCGAAAAGGCACGGACTTCGGCAACTCGGGCAATTCCTTCCCAGAAAAAAGTACAGGCCAAAATAAACGCAAGGTCAAGGGAGAAATTCAATTTCTCAACACCAAATGCAAATTCTTCAAACATTTCTTCTAATTTTGCGTTTGTCAGTTGACTCTGCGATATTGATTCCGATAAATCTTTTTATTGTTTCTCTGCTACGTGGAATAGTTTGGCACATGTTTTGTTCTTTACTATATGTAGTATGTTGCTTATGTAAGGGGCAGACGTAAAAAAATGTATTCATTTCAAATTAACAATAAAAAGTAGATATATTATGGGAAAGATTATTGGCATTGACTTGGGGACTACTAACTCTTGTGTTTCCGTATTTGAAGGAAACGAACCGGTAGTAATCGCCAACAACGAAGGCAAGCGCACGACCCCTTCTATCGTAGCATTTAAAAACGGCGAACGTCTAATAGGAGACCCAGCCAAACGCCAGGCAATTACGAACCCAAAGAATACTGTTTTCTCTATCAAGCGTTTCATGGGTGAGACCTACGATCAGGTGCAAAAAGAAATCGCACGTGTCCCTTATTCCGTAACAAGGGGAGATAACAACACACCGCGCGTGGATATCGAAGGTCGTCTCTATACTCCGCAGGAAATCTCCGCTATGATTCTCCAGAAGATGAAGAAAACGGCCGAAGACTATTTGGGTCAGGAAGTGACGGAAGCAGTGATTACCGTTCCAGCTTATTTTTCAGATTCTCAGCGTCAAGCAACGAAAGAGGCGGGACAGATTGCAGGTTTGGAGGTGAAACGTATCGTAAATGAGCCGACAGCTGCGGCTTTGGCTTACGGCGTGGATAAATCCAACAAGGACATGAAAATTGCCGTATTCGACTTGGGAGGTGGCACATTCGATATTTCCATTTTGGAGTTTGGAAGTGGGGTATTCGAAGTCCTTTCTACCAATGGTGATACTCACCTTGGAGGTGATGATTTCGATCAGGTGATTATTGATTGGTTGGCTACTGATTTCAAGGCGGACGAAGGGGTAGATTTGAAACAAGATCCGATGGCATTGCAACGTTTGAAAGAAGCTGCCGAGAAAGCCAAGATAGAATTATCTTCTTCTACGACTACAGAAATCAATTTGCCTTATATCACGGCTGTAAGCGGTGTACCTAAACATCTGGTAAAGACGTTGACGCGTGCCAAGTTCGAACAGCTGGCCGATAAATTGATTCAAGCTTGTAAGGCACCTTGCCAGAAAGCGATGCAAGATGCTGGGTTGAGTAATTCAGACATAGACGAAGTGATTCTTGTCGGCGGATCGAGCCGTATTCCGGTAATCCAGAAGTTAGTAGAAGATTTCTTCGGCAAGACCCCGTCTAAAGGGGTAAACCCAGATGAGGTCGTGGCTGTGGGTGCTTCTATTCAAGGGGCTATCTTGAATAAAGAGGGTGGAGTAGGGGACATTGTTTTGTTGGATGTGACACCGTTATCTATGGGTATCGAAACCCTAGGTGGTGTAATGACGAAGTTGATTGAAGCCAATACGACAATTCCTTGCAACAAGAGTGAGGTCTTCAGTACGGCTGCTGATAACCAGACGGAAGTGACTATTCATGTGTTGCAGGGAGAACGTCCGATGGCCGCCCAGAATAAGTCAATCGGCCAGTTTAATTTGACAGGTATTGCACCTGCACGTCGTGGAGTTCCACAAATTGAGGTGACTTTCGACATTGATGCCAATGGTATTTTGAAAGTGTCTGCCAAGGATAAGGCTACTGGTAAGGAACAGGCTATTCGTATCGAGGCTTCTTCAGGTTTGAGTAAAGAAGAAATTGACCGCATGAAAGCTGAGGCGGAAGCTAATGCAGAAGCCGACAAGAAAGAGCGTGAAAGAGTGGATAAGATGAATCAAGCTGACTCCATGATTTTCCAAACGGAGAATCAATTGAAAGAGTTGGGCGATAAGATTCCAGTCGATAAGAAACCTGCTATTGAAAGTGCTTTGCAGAAATTGAAAGATGCCCACAAGGCAGGCGATGTCGCCGCCATTGATGCGGCTATCGCTGAAATGAATGTGGCATGGCAGGTCGCCAGTGCGCAAATGTACCAAGGAAATGCACAGTCTGGATTCAATACACAGCAGAATTCCAATGGGCAAAATAAC
>CAYXQT010000157.1:0-5479 GCA_964466445.1 uncultured Paraprevotella sp.
CTGATGTCTTGTATGCTCGATTTGTTCTTGTCCAATAACTTCATGGCGTCGTGCATGAGGGTTTCGTCGATGATTTGCTTGGGCGTGCGCCCAAGCATTCTTTTCGAAATCTGGGTAAGGTACTTGGAAGAGATGCAAAGCTTGCCGGCGTAGAACTGCACTTCGTGCTCGCGGGTAAGGTGTTCGCGGACCAGCTCCATGAAGCTGTGGAACAGTTCCCGGGAACGGGAAGAGTCCAAGGACAGGTTTTCGATGCGCTCGCCCCCGCACATTTCGTAAGCCCCGTACACCAGCCCGTTCACCAAGTTCAGCACCAGCTCGCGCGTGTAGCCCCGGCCGTAGTCCGCGACCGCGAAGCGGAACAATTCCCGGAAATGCTCCACCAGTTTCCGGCTTTCCGCGTCCAATCCCCAAACCACCCGCGTAAACAAATGCAACAGGAAACGGGGATTCATGCGTTCCGTGCAGTCCCGAAGCATGGAAATCGGGAAAGCCATCAGCGAGACGGAGAAATCCGCCGTGGAACGCAACTTCTTCAACGGCAGTTCGGGACGTATGAAGAGTATGCGGTTCCGCTCCAGATTGTACTCGTTCTCCCCGACGGCGACCGAAGCCTTTCCCCTCTCCGCCACCACGAGCAAGCACTTGTCCACGGTCAGGGCATCCTCTACCGTCCGGTTCAGGGAAGTCCTGGAATAAAAACATTCCTGCGCCGGCAACGAGCGTCCGTCTTCTTCCATACAGAGATTATCCCGTTAATAAAAAACAAAATTAAGTAGAATATTCCTAAAATGCAAGGTTACTTCCCAAAATGAACAAAACAAAGGTACTTTTAACAAGCGTAAACTCCCGCAGTTTGTGTATTTTTGCACCGTTTTTGAGATTATTATTTTATTTGTTTGTTATGAATAGAGGTATTAAGACTGTCGTAACGGCGGCATTTTGCTGCTTGGTTACGTTAACCGGTTGCAACGAGCAACAGCAAGCAACGGACGCGGGTTCTTACAAGACGATGACTGTGAAGACCGGCTCCAGAGTGTTACAATCGCATTACAGCGCAAGAATTGAAGGGCGTCAGGACGTGGACATCTATCCGCAAGTCGGCGGAACGCTCCAACGCTTGTGCGTGCAGGAAGGCGACCGCGTGAAGAAAGGGCAAACGCTCTTCATCATCGACCAGGTGCCTTATCAGGCGGCGCTGAACACCGCCAACGCCAACCTGAAAGCCGCAGAGGCCGCCGCGGCCACTGCCGACCTGACTTTCAAGAGCACCCAACGCCTGTTCGACCAGAAAGTGGTTTCCGACTTCGACCTGCAGAAGGCGAAGAACAGCCTGCAAAGCGCGGAAGCCGCAGTGGCGCAGATGAAGGCGCAAGTGGTCAACGCAAGTAACAACCTGTCTTACACCGTGGTGAAAAGCCCGTCCGACGGCGTGGTGGGGCAACTGCCTTACCGCCAAGGCGCGCTCGTGGGCAGTACCATGGCGCAGCCTCTGACCACCGTGTCGGACAACAGCGAACTCTACGTCTACTTCTCCGTCACGGAGGACGACTTGCTCAACATGACCCGCCAATACGGCTCTTTGGAAGAAGCCGCCAAGAAGATGCCTGAAGTGAAGCTGATACTGAACGACGGCACGGCATTCCCCGAAAGCGGGCACATAGAGTCCATCAGCGGCGTAATCAACACCAGCACGGGCACCGCCCAGGTGCGTGCCGCCTTCCCCAACACTTCGCACCTGCTCCACAGCGGGGCCAACGGCAACGTGGAAGTGCCGGTCAGCTACAACGACGTCATCGTAATCCCGCAGACCGCCACTTTCGAGCTTCAGGACAAGGTGCTGGTGTACAAGGTCGTCGACGGGAAGGCCGTGAGCGCGAACATTGAAGTCGCGCCCAACAACAACGGCACGGAATACATCGTGACAAGCGGACTGAACGTGGGCGACGTCATCGTCGCCGAGGGCGCGGGCCTGATACGCGAGGGGACACCCGTCGGCACGGCACAAGGCACGAAAGAGCAAGCTAAAAAGTGAACCTTAAATTCAAGCAGAAGACAATGAAAGGTAACATATTCATAAAACGCCCGGTGATGGCAATTTCCATCTCCGTCCTCATCCTTATCGTGGGATTCATTTCACTGGGCACGCTGCCAATCGAGCAGTATCCGGACATCGCGCCGCCTACCGTGCGCGTCTCGACCACTTACACGGGAGCCAGCGCGGACGCCGTGATGAAAGGCGTAGTCCAACCTCTGGAGGAGGCCATCAACGGCGTGGAGAACATGACGTACATGCAGTCCACCGCCACGAACTCCGGATCGGCCGACATATCCATCTACTTCAAACAAGGGACTGACCCCGACATGGCGGCGGTGAACGTGCAGAACCGCGTGAGCCGGGCGCAAGGATTGCTTCCCTCCGAGGTGACGCAGGTCGGCGTGTCCACCTTGAAGCGGCAGACGAGCTTCCTGCAAATCAGCTCGCTCTACAGCCCGAACGGACGCTACGACAAGACGTTCATCGCCAACTACCTCGACATAAACGTCGTGCCGCGCATCAAGCGCATAGAGGGCGTGGGCGACGTGATGGCCATGGGCGACACGTACAGCATGCGCATCTGGCTGAAGCCCGATGTCATGGCGCAATACGGTCTGGTGCCGTCCGACATCACGGCCGCCTTGGGAGAGCAGAACTTGGAGTCGCCTACCGGCGCCTTGGGCGAGAACTCGTCCAACACGTTCCAGTTCACCATGAAATACAAGGGACGTCTGACCGACATCGGCCAGTTCGAGAACATCGTGATCCGCTCCCTGCCCGACGGCAACGTGCTGCGCGTGAAGGACGTGGCGCGGGTGGAGCTCGGCACGCAGTCGTACTCCTTCGACAGCAACGTCGACGGGTATCCGAGCTGTACCTTCATGGTGTTCCAGGTGGCCGGGTCGAACGCCACGGCGGTAAACGCCAAGATCTCGCAGCTCCTTGAAGAAATCAAGAAGGAACTGCCCGAAGGGCTGGCGTTCATGTCGATGATGAGTTCCAACGACTTCCTGTTCGCCTCCATCTACAAGGTGATAGAGACGCTGGTGATGGCCATCATCCTCGTCATCCTCGTGGTGTACTTCTTCTTGCAGGACTTCAAGAGCACGCTCATCCCGTCCATCTCCATCATCGTCTCCCTCGTGGGAACGTTCGCCGCCATGCAGATTGCGGGCTTCAGCATCAACATCCTGACGCTGTTCGCGCTCGTGCTGGTCATCGGTACGGTGGTGGACGACTCCATCGTGGTGGTGGAGGCCGTGCAGTCGAAGTTCGACGTGGGATACAAGTCGCCTTACTTGGCCACCAAGGACGCGCTGTCGGACGTGACCATGGCCGTCCTCACCTGTACCCTCGTGTTCATGGCCGTGTTCATCCCCGTGACGTTCATGGGCGGCACGTCGGGTATCTTCTACACGCAGTTCGGCGTGACCATGGCCGTGGCCGTGGGCATCTCGTGCCTGAACGCCCTGACGCTGTGCCCCGCGCTGTGCGCCATATGGATGCGCCCCGCGAGCGGCAAGCAGGGTAAGATGAACATCAACCGGATAGTGAAGGTGGCTTACGAGGCCTCTTTCAACGCCATGATGGCCAAGTACAAGAACGGCATCATGTTCTTCATCCATAACCGCTGGCTCTCGTGGGGCTCGCTCGTCGTCTCGTGCGTGCTGCTGGTCTACTTCATGAGGACTACCAAGACGGCGCTGGTGCCGCAGGAAGACCAGGGCGTGATGATGGTGAACGTCAGCATGTCGCCGGGCAGCAGCCTGGCCACCACCGACAAGACGATGGCCAAGGTGGAGAAGATTATCAAGCAGATTCCGGAGATAGACCACTATTCCAAGATTTCCGGCTACGGCCTCATCGCCGGACAAGGCACGTCCTACGGTACTTTCATCATACGTATGAAAGACTGGAGCGAGCGCACGGGCAAAGACCAGGATGCCACGTCCGTCATGAACAAGCTGAACTACATGTTGCAGAGCGTCAAGGAGGCGCAGTCCTTCACGTTCCAGCCGGGCATGATTCCGGGATACGGCATGGGGAACAGCATCGAGCTGCAGCTCCAGGACCGCGTCGGTGGTGACCTCACCTTGTTCTACGAGAACACGCAGAAGCTCCTCGGCGCGCTGAACCAGCGTCCCGAAATCGCCATGGCATATACGGGCTTCAACCCGAACTTCCCCCAATATTCCGTCGACGTCGACGCGGCGAAGTGCAAGCGTGCGGGCATCTCCCCGGCCGAAGTGCTGGGCGTGCTGGGCGGCTACTGCGGCGGCATCTACGCCTCCAACTTCAACCTCTTCTCGAAGGTGTACCGCATCATGATACAGGCCGACCCGAAATACAGGCTCGACGAGGAGGCGTTGGGCAACATCTACGTGCGGGTGAACGGCGAGATGGCTCCCGTGAGCCAGTTCCTCAGCGTCAAGAAGAGCATGGGGCCGCAGGTCACCAACCGCTTCAACCTCTTCGACGCCATCACCTGTCAGGTGAACCCCGCGCCGGGCTATTCTTCCGGCCAGGCCATGCAGGCCGTCGAGGAGGTGTTCTCGCAGGTCATGCCCAACCGCTACGCCTATGAGTACGGCGGCATCTCGCGCGAGGAGAAGGAAACGGCGGGCTCCAACGACACGATTTACATCTACGTGTTCTGCATCGTGCTCATCTTCCTCATCCTGTCGTGCCTGTACGAGAGCTTCATCGTGCCGATGGCGGTCATCCTCTCCGTGCCCTGCGGCCTCATGGGGTCGTTCCTCTTCGCAAGGCTCTTCGGGCAGGAGAACAACATCTACCTCCAGACGGGCGTCATCATGCTGATTGGCTTGTTGTCCAAGACGGCCATCCTGATTACGGAATACGCCACCGAGCGCCGGCGCAAGGGCATGGGCATCATAGAGGCGGCCTATTCCGCGGCTCAGGTGCGCTTCCGCCCGATTCTGATGACGGTGCTTACCCTGATTTTCGGCATGTTGCCCCTGATGTTCGCCACGGGCGCGGGAGCCAACGGCAACAGATCCCTCGGCACGGGCGTCATCGGCGGCATGCTCATCGGGACGTTGGCGTTACTCTTCATCACGCCCGTATTCTTCATCATATTCCAGTACCTGCAGGAAAAGGTTCGCCCGCCCTTGCAAGAGGAGGCAGACGCCCAAGTGCTGGCGGAACGCGAAAGGAGCATGGAAGAACGCAGTGCATTTAACAGCGAAAAAGACAAACAATGAAAAAGATAATCATCACCATGGCCACGGCCGCCCTGCTGAGCGGCTGCGGCCTGTACAAGAGCTACGAACGCCCGTCCGACATCCTGACCGACGGACTTTACGATGCCGACGACACCCAAGGCGATTCCCTGGGCTTGGCCTCGTTCGCATGGAGGGAAATCTTCACCGACCCGCAGTTGCAGGTTCTGATTGAAAGGGGGCTGGCACAAAACGCGGA
>CAYXQT010000158.1:0-5467 GCA_964466445.1 uncultured Paraprevotella sp.
CCTACAATTTCGGCCAAATGGAAGAGACATTCACGTAAATTCTGACTGATGAAATCACCAGAAAGACGAGTCTGAAGCCCCTTTTGTACACGGTGAATATCTTCAAGAGACCGAGACAATGCTTCGTAATGTCTCATATTCGTGACGATAAGGTCGGAAGAGGTTAACTCGGGGACGGACGTTACCTTGACAAGGAGATTTTGCAGTTCATGGATGCCTGTTTTTTCTTTGGCCGAGATGGGTAACGTGACTGCATGCTCAGGCAGACCGGAAAGCTTTGCCGGAACGTCCGGTGCTTGGTCTGTCTTGTTCAACAAAACGATAAGTCGCTTGTTTTGGCAGAGGGAGAGGATACGTGGTGAGAGTTGTCGGATTTGGGTTTCCGCACAAGTGTTGTCTACGACCCATAGGACAATTTCCGCTTGTTCCATCTTGTGTAAACTGCGTGCGATACTCATTTTTTCTATCGTATCGGAGGTGTCCCGTATGCCGGCTGTGTCGATAAACCTGAACATGATACCATTCAAAATTACCGTGTCTTCAATCACGTCGCGCGTAGTACCATGTATATCGCTCACAATCGCTTTTTCTTCGTTAAGCAATGTGTTCAGGAGTGTAGACTTTCCTGCATTGGTTTCGCCGACAATCGCTACGGGTATTCCATTTTTAAGTGCGTTTCCTGTGCTGAACGACTGAACCAATCCACTAATGACTTTTTCTATATCTCCGGCAATGGCCTCCAATTCACAGCGGTCGGGAAATTCCAATTCTTCGTGGTCGCTGAAATCCAATTCCAATTCCATCAGAGAGGTAAGGTGAAGCAAGCGGTCGCGCAAAGAGGACAGTTCACGGCCAAAGCCGCCCCGCATCTGGTTCATGGCCATCCGGTGGGTGACAATTGATGAAGAGGCTATCAAGTCTGCCACGGCTTCCGCCTGACTTAAGTCCATCTTCCCATTCAAAAAAGCACGTTGGGTGAACTCACCTGGATTGGCCGCCCTGCATCCTTTTCGGATGAGTAGTTGCATGACCTGTTGCAAAATGAAAGACGACCCATGACATGAAATTTCCACACAGTCCTCGCCCGTGTAAGAATGAGGCGACCTGAATAAACCAACTAGGACTTCGTCAATGATTTCCCCATCGTCTTGCCGGATATGCCCGAATGTCATGGTATAAGCCTTGCGTTCGGAAAGGGGTAGGGGGTGTTTCCCTGCGGGGGCAAAAACGCAGTCGGTTATGGCGATGGCATCTTTTCCGGAAATACGAACCACACCAATGGCACCTCCCTGTGCGGTGGCAATGGCGCAGATTGTATCTTGCGCGTTCATGAGAACAGTTTTACTTATTTCAAGAATCCCTTGCCCGTGGCGTAGGCGGGCGGGGATATGAATGCTTAATATGTCATCGATACAATGTGGCAGTCATTAAGTTGACTATTTTTTCCCAATCCTTCACGGTCGGCTTCTTCGAAACTGCCCGCTTTGTCGCTGTCTATGTCCAATACTCCTTTTATTACCTTATTATATATGACAGGAATCACTATTTCGGAACGGGATTCACTGCTACACGCAATATGCCCCGGAAAAAGGTCTACATCAGGTACTATCAGGACACATGCCTTTTCCCATGCCGTACCGCAGACACCTTGTCCCTTTTTGATACGGTAGCAGGCAATGTTTCCTTGGAACGGCCCCAACGTGAGTTCCCGTTCGGACTTCACCAAATAGAATCCTACCCAGAAGAATCCAAATGTTTCTTTCAGTGCGGCCGTTGTGTTGGCCATTACGCTTATCTCATCCCGTTCTCCTTTGATGAGTGCGGCATAATGTTCGAGAAACTGTTGGTAGCGTTTGCCTTTGTCTATTTCCGTAGGAATTTTGAAATCGCGATTCATGCTTGTATAAGAGTTCAAATCCGGTCGACAACTAACTGAATCAAATCGTCGATTTTGTTTTTGTAATTCGGATTAGCTTCCCCAGCCACTCGGTTGGCTATCACCATGCAACATGTTGTGGCTTTATGTCCCATCAGGCGAGCCAGTCCGGCCAATGCGGAACTCTCCATCTCGAAATTGGTGATTTGAAGCCCGTTGTAAGAAAAGCTTTCGATTTTCTCGTTTTGTCGGGGGTCTGCCAAAGGAATGCGGAGCTGACGGCCTTGCGGGCCAAAGAACCCCCCGCAGGCTACGGTGATACCCCGTACCATATCGTCGGCGGCTATACGTTCTATCAGTTCCGGATGGGCATCAATGACGTAAGGAGCTGGGGCGCATAAGTTTCCGCTCCATCCCAAATGATTGAGCAATGCACGTTCCAAAGGTAAGTCGCATACGGCATTGCGCCCCTCGTAAAAGTTCAACAACCCGTCGAAACCGACCGATTTTATGGAACAAATGAACGTACCGACGGGAGTGTAGGACTGAAGTCCGCCGCACGTGCCGATACGCACCAGTTCCAGACTGCGGAGCGTCTCCTTTTCCATGTGGTTGTCGAAATCGATGTTGGCCAAGGCATCCAGTTCGTTCATGACGATGTCAATATTGTCGCAACCGATGCCGGTGGAAACGACCGTAATCCGTTTCCCCTTGTATGTCCCCACGATTGTACGGAATTCCCTGTTGGAGACCTCGCACTCCTGAGTGTCGAAATGCGATGCCACGGTGGGGACACGCCCCGGGTCGCCCACGAGGATGACCTTGTCTGCCAGATGCTCCGGCTTTAAGTGAAGATGGAATATACTCCCATCCTCGTTGATGATAAGTTCCGAAGGTGCGAAATACTTTTTCATAAGGCGTATGGTTAAAAAGATGAATAGGATTTATTTCTTGCGGAATTGTATCTCCGAGTTACGAATGTCTTTGGTATCCGCGTGCAATGCAACTTCGGTTCTCTCGCATTGTGCTTCGAGCTGAAGAATTTGTTTGTCAAGCGTCTGACGTTGCACGTCGTTACCAGCGGCATACCAGTCGCGCAAAGCCCGCAGTTGTTGCCGGTCTTTGTCCAATTGCATTCGTTTTTTCAGCCATGCGGCCATCTTATTGCGTGCATCCGGCGATTTGAAATCGCCCAACGAGGTATAAGTGTTGCTGTCGTCGATGACGAACTCGAAATCCTCCTGTTTCCTCTTGGCCATCTTGGGCGCGTTCAATGCGACTTGTAGCCTTTGGCGTGCTTGTGCAACGGCTTCCTTGTCCTCCCATGTCTCCGCGATACTGTGTATAAGAGCCAAACGGCACAGTTCACCCTCATCATATATATTGGTATCATACATTTTGCGGGTGTCGTTCGGGATGAAGACGTAGATGCACACTTTGTCCTTTGGCTGGTTCCGGTCGGACACAAACCAACCCAGTTGGTTGAAATCATCGATGGCCAGCATGTAATCGTTGGCGGGCGAATTGAAAGGCATTCCGAGGTTTTCCGGATAGAGGAATTTTTTCTCGTCCGTGTCGTAGCGTGTCACGAAGATGTCATATCCGCCAATGCTTTTCTCTCCTTGGGCGGCATAATAAAGCGTGATGCCGTCGGGAAGCATGAACGGATAATTCTGCGCGTCATCCTCGCCTAATTCGTCCAATTTACGAGGAGTCGTACATTCCTCTCCCACGAGGTCGCCGGTAAACAGACTCGGGTGTTTGTCCTCATCCGGCTGCGCGAAATATATCTTGTTGCCTAATTCGGGAAGGCAGACCGTACAACCGTTGGTGTCTGTGCGGTGGAAAAACATGTTGTACGGGCATATTTCTCCGCTTTCCGGACTGAGTTTGATATGGCTCAGGAACGTGTTCCTTTCCACGACCATGCTATCTATGATCATCACCCGTTCCGTAGCTCTCATCATGGAACGCAACTGGGAAATTTTCTGCAATTTACTTTCTTCCACATCTGTGGGTTGCCGTGTGCGCTTCAGCTTCTTGATATTTTTGTTAAGGAGATTTTCCGCCTCGTCAAACCGATAAAGTTTCATATAATATTCAGCTGTAGGGACTGGCATGGCCTGCCCGTTTTTCTGTGCTTGCGAAGGCAAGGAGAGCAAAATGGAACAAAATACCGACAATATGTATTTCTTCATATTCAAACTGATGGTTATACCTTAATTCGTTCAAAGGTAGTGGTTTGTTTTTATCTTATATCCCTTTCTAATAATAGGCAGAGTCAAAACGACAAGTGCAAAGGTACATAAAAAACGTGATTTTTTATGTCCGGTGAATAAGAAAGTCAAAATCTTGACTTTCTTTGCGGGTGGCAAGAGGTCTTTAGGTAAATTGCCTTCGCTTCGCCTGACGTTTAACGGGCTTGATGTCCCGAATATAAGCCTTGGAATATAAACCCTAATGAAGACAATCTGTGGCCTTGGCGTTCACAAAGACAGCGTTTTTTTGCCGTATTCTGTGTGCTGACAGATGAAAAACTACACGGGTTCGGAATAATCTTTCGCGCCAATTAGAACAAGTCAAGTCGCCTTGTCCTTTCGAGATGTAGGGGCAGTGCCCTCAGGTTTGTTGTCGAAGAAGCAGTAAGTGGTGAGATTCGAGCATATGTTCATCAAGAAGTTATGCATCAGGCAGTGGCGCGGGTGTACGAAATTTTCCCGAACATCTAAAGCCTCATGGACTGCATCATGTGGAGGAAACACGCATAAGCTTCGGCAGACTGTCGTATGAGACGGCATCGGGGAAGAAGGATTCAAGATGACCTCTAATGTAAGATAGGCAATAGTGCTTTGAAGTTCCTGAACGAGCCGAAACGACAACATGTGAATATCGTCATGATACCGCTCTCACAGGGTTTGCCCCGCGATTCCTATGTCTTGTCCCGTTGTCTGAGGCTTCTATCCTGAGTTTTTCCGCAGTTCAGCATGCAAATTCTTCACAAAACCGTCCATGACACAAAAATTTTCAATGACTTTGTCTTTGGTAATCCATTGCTTGTGCTTTTATAAGTTTTTGTTTTTCAACCATGAATTTACAAGACATTTGCGAGATTACCGATTTTTTCATGTACTTTCTTATCCCGAACTTGCGTATCAGACGGGTTCTGCTGGGAGCTTGCACCGCTATCAGCCTTGTGGATTCCACCCCAGTCAGTGTGTTTGCCGTAACCAAAGAATACACATCCACAAGACTTCCAGAGAAACTTATAGGACGTAGTAAATGCTCCATGGGACGATTTTCGGATTTAAGTTGCATCTGATGGAGATACCGAATTTTCATGCTCAACACGGGAATGAGGATGACAGGAAACCGTTGAGGTAAGGCCGGTTCCTGAAAGACATAAGGGCAAGTCGTATGGTGACATATCGGATAGGTCTGTTTGGGAACATCTTTTTCAGACGGCATACGGTCTGTCAAGGACAACATGAGGAACTCACTCACGGGCATGGTTGACAAGATTTTGTCTGGAAAGGGAACGTTGATTGAGACTGTTAACGACGAGCCGGGAAATATCGCACGGATTGAACATTC
>CAYXQT010000159.1:0-5463 GCA_964466445.1 uncultured Paraprevotella sp.
TCCAGTTGCAACGTCTTGGTCGGACGGTCGCACACTTCCGTCGGGCCGAAGTACTGTATGGGGCCGGGGTACACGAAGCACGTCTCGCGGGCCCACAGGTCGCGCTTGGAGGCGAACTCCTTGAAAGGAGCACCGTCGAGAAGTACCAACGCCTTCTTGATGACCGGCTTCATCACGCCGTTGCGCTTCTCCATGTTCATCATCATGGTGATGGGCACGCCGCCGGCAACCCACTCCGCCGCCGGAGCCGTCGTGTTCTTCACGATGGCCATGTAACCCGTCTTGCCGTTGGCCACCAGCATGGCGGCGCTCACGCCCAAGGCGTAGCAATAGTCCGCGTCGTAGTTGGACGGCGCCGCGCAGCGTCCCTCGTAGCCGAAGAAATGATGCTGGGCGGAGAACTTGCCGACGTACTTTCCTTCTTTCTTCCACGCCGCCAGCTTGTCGGCCACCATTTCGGACAACAGCTTTTCCGTCTCGATCAGCGAGACCTGCACGTTCCCGTGCGGGTCGCGCTCCATGGTCAGCTGGGCGGCAACTCCCGCGGGAAGAGACTCGTACACGGCCTTGTTCGCCGGGGAGAGCTTGGTCAAAATCCATCCGCGTTGCTCGTCCTTGGCCAGCGCGGCACCTTCCGGCGTGGCCAGCAAGTCGTTCAGTTCGGCAATCAAGGCCTTCACGGCAGGGATGAACTCAATCAGCCCTTCGGGAACCAGCACCGTGCCGAAGTTGTTGCCGTCGGCCGCACGGGCCGCCACCGCCTTGGCGATGTAAGTGACGATGTCGTCCAAAGTCTGGTTCTTGGCTTCCACTTCTTCCGACACGATGCAGACGTTGGGCTGGCACTGCAAGGCGCACTCCAGGGCTATGTGGGAGGCCGAGCGTCCCATCAGCTTGATGAAATGCCAGTACTTGCGTGCCGAGTTCGCGTCGCGCTGGATGTTGCCGATGAGTTCCGAGTAAGTCTTGCAAGCCGTGTCGAAGCCGAAGGAAGTCTCTATCTGCTCGTTCTTCAAGTCCCCGTCAATCGTCTTCGGGCATCCTATGACCTGCACGCCGCATTTCTTCGCCGCGTAATATTCGGCCAGGACGCAGGCGTTCGTGTTGGAATCGTCGCCGCCGATGATGACGACAGCCTTGATGCCCAGTTCCTTGACGATTTCGAGTCCCTTCTCGAACTGTTCCTCCTTTTCGAGCTTGGTGCGCCCGGAGCCTATCATGTCGAAACCGCCCGTGTTGCGGTATTCGTCGATGGTCTCGGCCGTCAGTTCCACATACTTGTGGTCAACCAGTCCGCCGGGACCCAGTATGAAGCCGTAAAGTTTGCTCTGCGCGTTCAGCCTCTTGATGCCGTCGAACAAGCCGCAGATGACGTTGTGTCCGCCGGGAGCCTGGCCGCCGGAGAGGATGACGCCGACGTTGAACGGGTCATGGGACTGCGCCTCGCCCGGCACGAACTCGATGAGGGGCATTCCGTAAGTGTTGGGGAAAAGTTTCCTGATTTCATCCTGGTCGGCCACGGACTGCGTGGGCGCGCCTTCCTTCACCGACACGCCGCCCCGCAGTCCTTTCGGCAACTTGGGCTGATAAGCCGCCCTTGCGATTTGCAATGCACTTTTTTCCATGTTCTGATTCTGTTAATTGTTGAAAAGCATTTCCGATACACAAAAATAATGTTTTTCGCCGGAATGACGAAACTCCCGCCCCAAAATCACATAGTTTGTCCCATAAAATTTCCCGGTGCGGACAACTTTGCTTATCTTTGTCAAAGATACCGATTTACATCTCAATTCGAGGTTAAGGACATGACTGACAGAAGAAAGTCGGAAGAGGAAGCCGGACGCACCTGCCACGAACCGGACACGGGGCGTGCGGCATCGGCTCTCCGCACGAATGGAAAAGAGGAAAGAACCGGAGGCCGCGGGCGCAGTCTTCCCGTGCGTGTCGCGGCGCGGCGCGATACCGTCGGCGGTGCCGTCCGCACGCGGAGAAGGGACGCGAAGGGCACCGCAAGGGACTGCACGCGGGCTTCTTGCCGCAAGCCGGCGACATCGCCGAAGGCATCAGCCTACCCCGTCAGATGAGCCGCCTTTGCAGCTTCATCCTCTTCCGGCTAATGGGATGGAAAGTCGACGTGACCGTCCCCATGGGCGACAAGTACGTCATCGCGCTCGCGCCGCACACGAGCAACTTCGACTTCCTTTTGGGAGTGCTTTACAGCCGGGCCATGAACTTCCGTTGCGACTTCCTGATGAAAAAGGAATGGTTCTACTGGCCGTTGGGAACGCTGATGCGGCGGCTCGGAGGCATCCCCGTGCGCCGCGACAAGAACACGAGCATGACCGAACAACTGGCACAGGAGGCGCGGAAGCGCGACACTTTCCACCTCTGCGTCACCCCGGAGGGGACTCGTTCACGCACGGAAGAGTGGAAGAAAGGGTTCTACTACATCGCCTTGAAAGCCGGGTTGCCCATCCTGCTGTATGGCGTGGATTATCCGAGCAAGACTATCCGTTGCACGCGCATGGTCATACCCGACGGGAACGTGGACGAACAAATGAGGTGCATCAAGGCATACTACAAGGACTTCACGGGACGGCATCCCGAAAACTTCGCGACGGGACTGTTGTGACGACTCCGGGATGAGGACGGGACAATGCCCGCGACGGCACAAGACGACATGGAGACCGCATCGAAAAACGACACAAGTATGAAAAAAAGGCTCATGGCCCTGACGGGCTCTTTCCTGTTGGCGGTTTCCGCATGCCCGCAGAGCGGGGAGGAAACCGTAAGGCACGCTTTAGAAGACTATTTCCTGAATTACCGGACATCTTACACTACGGCGACCGACCGTTGCCGGATAACGGCGGTGGCAGTGGACGATTCCGCGCGGACGGCGGAAATCTTCCTGAACGAGAACTTCGCCGGGCAGTCTTTCAGCCCCGGCAAGGCGGAAAGCGTCTATCGCGACGTGAGGCGCCTGCTCCCTGCCCCTTACGACGCTTATACCATTATCTTATATGGCAAAGGCATCCGGGTGGAAGACCTCGTCACGGACTTGGGCGGCGCGTCTTCCGACCCTCGAAAGAAATGGGGACAGGCCTTGTACCGCGGCACGCCGTGGGTGGAAAGGACGAGCCTCCCCTACTCCGTCACCAAGGGCATGCGCGGGCGGCACTTGTCCGTCTGGGCCAGCCACGGGCTTTACTACCTCAACGACCGGAAGAAATGGGCGTGGCAACGCCCGTACCTGTATTGCACGACGGAAGACCTGTTCACCCAGACGATAGTCATCCCCTACTTGATTCCCATGCTGGAAAACGCCGGAGCCTGCGTCTTCACGCCCCGCGAAAGGGACTGGCAGACGAACGAAGTGATAGTGGACAACGACATGCCGAATGCGGGCGGGACTTATTCGGAACATGAAAACAAGCACGCATGGGAGAACGGAGGAACGGGCTTCGCGCAACTCAAACGGACTTACCTCGACGGCGAGAACCCTTTCGCGGACGGGACGTTCCGCAGTTCCCGCACGGTAAGCCGGGCGGACGGGGCTTCCGAGATACGCTGGGAACCCGACATCCCCGAACCCGGACGCTATGCCGTGTACGTCTCTTACGCCACCCTGCCCGCGAGCGTCCCCGACGCACGTTACGAAGTCTGCCACGGCGGCGTGTCGACGACTTTCACGGTCAACCAGCAGATGGGAGGAAGCACGTGGGTCTATCTCGGCTCTTTCTGTTTCGACAAAGGACAGCCCCGGTCCAACTATGTCAGCCTGAGCAACGTGAGCGGCCATGACGGCACGGTGACGGCGGACGCGGTGCGCTTCGGGGGAGGCATGGGAAACATCGCCCGCGGCGACTCCCTGCAGCAATCCGTAAGCGGTTTCCCGAGATACCTGGAAGGCGCACGCTACTGTGCGCAGTGGAGCGGCATGCCCTATTCCGTGTACAGCAGCAAAAACGGGACGAACGACTACGGCGACGACATCAACGTCCGCGCCTTCATGACGAACCACCTGGCGGGAGGCTCTTCTTACTTCCCCTCGGACAGCGGACTGCACGTGCCCATCGAAATGGCCATCGCGCTCCACACCGATGCCGGCATAGCCCCCGGCGACGCGTTCATCGGGACACTGGGCGTTTATACCACGGACTGCAACGACGGGGTGCTTGCCGCCGGGATGTCACGGTTAGCCTCCCGCGAGTTGTGCGACGTGGTCATGACGCAAGTGGACGAGGATTTGAACAGCATCTACGGACGATGGAAGCGGCGGCAGATGTTCGACCGCGACTACAGCGAGACGCGCGAGCCGCAAGTCCCGTCCGTGATATTGGAGATGTTGTCCCACCAGAACTTCCGGGACATGGCGTTGGGACACGACCCCGCTTTCAAGTTCAACCTTGCGCGGGCCGTCTACAAGGGGATACTGAAATATACATCCTTTCAGCACGAGGCGGACTACGTCGTGCAGCCCCTCCCCGTCACGTGCTTCCGGACCGGACTGGACATGGAAGAAAAAGAAATCAGGCTGGCTTGGGAACCCGTACAGGACGCGCTGGAGCCTTCCGCCGCCCCAAAAGGTTACGTCGTGTACGTCAAGAAAGGGAGGAACGATTACGACAACGGCACATTCGTCCGCGACCCGCGTTTCTCCCTACGGGCGGAAGAGAACGTGGTCTATTCGTTCAAGGTGACAGCCGTGAACGACGGCGGGGAAGGCTTCCCCTCGGAAGAACTGTCGGCCATGATAGCCAGGAAACCCCTCGCCAAGGTGCTGATTGTCGACGGATTCCAAAGGGTGGCCGGGCCGCAGGTAGTCGCGACGGGTTCCGCCGCGGGGTTCGACCTCTCGGCCGATCCGGGCGTTCCTTACCTGTGTTCCCCGGGATTTTGCGGCCGTCAAATCGTGTTCGGAACGGAGTCGAACCCCGAAAGCGCGTGGGGGCTTAGCGGGAATGAACTCGAAGGCAAGATGATTGCGGGAAACACGTTCGACCACAGCCGGATGCACGGCGAGGCCATAGCGACCGCGGGCGGTTACTCGTTCGCGTCCGTCTCCCGCGCGGCAGTAGAGGCACAAACCGTGGATTTAAACGAATACAATATCGTGGACTTGATATTGGGGCTGCAAAAAAACGACGGATACAGCACCCGACCGTATCCGTCGTTGACACCCGCCTTATGCGCGGCGTTACAAGACTTTGCCCGCATGCGCGGCGGCCTGTTGGTGAGCGGCGCATACGTGGCCGACGACCAAAGGCAAAAGGAAAGCGCGGACTTCCTGCGGGGCACGCTGAAAGTGGAGGCTTACGCCCCCGTCGCGATGGACACCAACTCCAAAGCCGAGGGGATGAACACGACCCTCCACCTGTACACGGAACCCAACGCACGGCACTATGCCGTCACGCATGCCGACTGCCTCGTCCCTTCGCCCGAAGCGTTTTCCACCTTATTATA
>CAYXQT010000160.1:0-5446 GCA_964466445.1 uncultured Paraprevotella sp.
GAAAGGCGTGCTTATCACCACCAGCGCGTTCACGCAAGCCGCCAAAGAGGAAGCCAACTGCGAAGGCAAACGGCTCATCGACTTAATGGATGGCGAGGAACTGATTGACAAATTGGCTGAATACGGAATTGGCCTCAACGAGGTGAAATCTTACGAAATAGACGAAGGTTTCTTCCACACCCTTTCCGAAACCTGAGAGATGCGAACGGAGGAACTGTACCAAAGCTTGTCGCATAGCGGCCTTATGGGACTTAAAATCCCCAAGTCCTATAAGGTAGGGGCATATTCCGTGGATATGGACACGAACGGATGTGTGGACGGCCTCATCAAGGGGTGGCTCGACAAATGGATGACGGAAGAGGGTATCACCCACGTACACAACCCCCTGCAGTCGTCTCCCGACTTCTGGCTCGACCCGGACAACCTGGAAGAAGACTGGCTCGAAGTCAAGTCGTTCACGGGAAGCCCGAACTTCGACGTGGCCTCGTTCCGCAGTTTCATCAATCTGGTCGTCGAGAAGCCGTGGAAACTGCATTCCAAGCACCTGCTCATCAAGTACAAGAGCGAGGGCGGCATCATCACCGTCGAGAAAGTCTGGTTGAAGAACCTTTGGGAAATCTGCTGCACGAGCAAGAGATGGCCCTTGAAGGTGCAATACAAGAATAGGGTGATAGTCAACATACGCCCGTCCACATGGTATTCCGACAGCCCGGAGTTCCCCTCGTTCGAGAGCCTCGAGGACTTTCTCGCCGCCCTCGAGGAAACCGTCTACCGATACCACGACACGAGGAACACCATCGCGGAACACTGGAGCGAAAACCTTTGCAGAAGTTACCGGAGACACTACGGGAGGGAACTCGTCCTGCCCCGGTGGAACGACATAAAGGACAAATACGTAACCGCACCGTGAGGAGAGAGGACTTTGAAATCATGGCGCCGGTCGGCTCGCGCGAATCCCTCGCCGCCGCCGTCAAGGCGGGGGCCGATTCGGTGTACTTCGGCGTGGGGAAACTGAACATGCGGGCGCACTCCGCGGGGACGTTCACCCTCGACGACCTGGGGGAGACGGCGCGAATCTGCGCCGGGCACGGCATCAGGAGCTACCTGACGCTGAACACCGTCGTCTACGACGAGGACCTCCCCCTGATGCGCACCCTCGTGGACGCGGCCAAGGAAGCCGGGGTCTCCGCCGTCATCGCCTCCGATGCCGCCGTCATGGCGTACTGCCGCGAGGCGGGCATGGAGGTGCACCTGTCCACGCAGTCGAACGTCAGCAACGTCGAGGCACTGAGGTTCTACGCCCGGTTCGCCGACGTCGTGGTGCTGGCGCGCGAGCTGAGCCTGTCGCAGGTGGCGTGGATACACCGTCAGATAGAGGAACAAGGCATCCTGGGGCCGGGCGGGAAGCCTGTGCGCATCGAGATGTTCTGCCACGGGGCGCTCTGCATGGCGGTGAGCGGGAAGTGCTACCTCAGCCTGCACGACACGGGGCGGTCGGCCAACCGCGGGGAGTGCATGCAACTCTGCCGCCGGGGCTACATCGTGAAGGACCGCGAGACGGGCACGGAGCTGGAAGTGGACAACGGGTACATCATGAGCCCGAAGGACCTGAAGACCGTGCGCTTCGTCGACCGGATGATGGCGGCGGGCGTGCGCGTCTTCAAGATAGAGGGGCGCGCGCGGGGGCCGGAGTACGTCGCCGCCACCGTGGGCTGCTACGGGGAGGCGGTGCAGAGCGTGATAGACGGGACGTTCACCGAGGAGAAGAAGGACGGGTGGGACGAGCGGTTGGCGCGGGTGTTCAACCGCGGCTTCTGGGACGGCTACTACCTGGGGCGGACGACGGCGGAGCTGGCGGAAAACTACGGCTCCGCCGCCACGGAGAGGAAGGTCTACGCGGGCAAGGCCGTCAACTACTTCTCCCGCCTCGGCGTGGGGGAGTTCCAGGTGGAAGCGGCGGAGATAAGCACGGGCGACCGCCTGCTCATCACCGGCCCCACGACGGGGGCGCTGTCCATGGAACTGGGGGAGGTGCGCTACGACCTGAAGGCTGTGGAGACCGCGGGGAAGGGGATGCGCGTGTCGTTCAAGGTGCCGGAGAAAGTCCGCCCGAACGACAAGCTGTTCAAGATAGTGAAAAGCCCCGCAAAAGGGTGAGGGGCAAAGCAAGCCTCGCGACAAATAATCAAGGATTTTTTTTGGGAAGAATTACGGTTTTTTTATCTTTGCACGGCGAAAGCCTCACACATCTTATGAGTTTTTAATGAGTTCGTCGAATTTCACTTGTCTCCTGGCGCAAACCGTCGCGGAATTATCCGGAGACTCGTCGCTGAAAGGCTTGTTTCATGAACATCAAGACGGAGGCCCGCTCCCTTCGGGGAAAGTGTTGCGTGAAATCATCGAACTGTGCCGCGCCATCCTCTTTCCGGGATTTTACGGGAAATCCACGTTGAGCCGCCACACCATCACCTACCATATCGGCGTGTACGTCGAGCAGCTGTACGACCTGCTGACGAAACAAATCCATGCCGGGCTGTGCTTCGACCCCGACGAGGCGGACAGCGGCGACGGACGCTCCAAGCGGGAAAAGGCCGCCGAGTTGGCCGCCCGTTTCATCGGCCGCCTCCCCGCCCTTCGCGAAGTGCTGGCCACCGACGTGGAGGCGGCCTACAACAGCGACCCGGCCGCCGAGTCATACGGCGAAGTCATCAGTTGCTACCCCGTCATCAAGGCGTTATGCAACTACCGCGTCGCCCACGAGCTGCTCCTGCTGGGCGTGCCCTTGATTCCGCGCATCGTGACGGAGATGGCGCATTCCGAGACCGGCATCGACATACATCCCGCCGCCCGCATCGGCCACCACTTCACCATCGACCACGGCACGGGTGTCGTGATAGGAGCCACGTGCGTCATCGGCAACCGCGTGAAACTTTACCAGGGGGTCACGCTCGGCGCCAAGAGCTTCCCGCTCGACGGCGACGGGCATCCCATCAGGGACATCCCGCGCCACCCCATACTGGAAGACGACGTGGTGGTCTATTCCAACGCAACCATACTGGGGCGCGTCACGGTGGGCCGCGGCGCGACGGTGGGAGGCAACATCTGGGTGACGGAGGACGTGCCCGCCGATGCCCGGCTCGTACAGAAGAAATACAAATGAACCGATAGCAAACAAGCACCCACCGAACAAACTTACACAATGGAAAGCGAATTTGAACTCATCGCCAAGACTTTCCAGGGACTGGAAGATGTCCTGGCCAAAGAGCTGACAGAGTTAGGGGCAAACGACATACGCGCCGGGCACAGGATGGTTTCGTTCACCGGCGACAAGGAACTCATGTACCGTGCCAATTTCGCCCTGCGCACGGCCATCCGCGTCCTCAAGCCCGTCAAACATTTCAAGGCACAGTCTGCCGACGAGGTTTACGATGCCGTCAAGGCCATCGACTGGACGCCCTACTTGGGCAACGGGGCGAGCTTCGCCGTGGACTCCGTGGTGTTCTCGAAAGATTTCCGCCACAGCAAGTTCGTGGCCTACAAGGTGAAGGATGCCATCGCGGACTTCTTCCGCGAAAAGACTGGCTCGCGCCCCAACGTCAGCGTGACGAACCCCGACTTGCAACTGAACATCCACATCGCGGAGGACGACTGCACGCTCTCGCTGGACAGTTCCGGCGAGTCGCTCCACCGGCGTGGCTACAGGCAGGCAACCGTGGAAGCCCCGCTGAACGAGGTGCTGGCCGCAGGCATGATTCTGCTGACGGGATGGAACGGCGAATGCGACCTGATAGACCCGATGTGCGGCTCGGGGACGATAGCCATCGAGGCGGCGCTCATCGCGCGCGGCATCGCGCCGGGCGTGTTCCGCAAAGGGTATGCGTTCGAGAAATGGCCGGACTTCGACAAGGAACTGCTGGGGCGGATTTATAACGACGAGTCGGGGGAGCGCGAATTTAACCACAAAATCTACGGTTACGACATCAACCGCAACGCCGCGGACATCGCCGTGCGCAACGTCAAGGCCGCCGGGCTGGGCAAGGAAATCGAAATCGCGCGGAAAGACTTCCGCGAGTTCACACAGCCGGCAGAGAAGAGCGTCATCGTGACCAATCCGCCTTACGGCGAACGCGTCGCCGTCACCGACCTGCTCGGGCTGTACAGGATGATTGGCGAGCGACTCAAGCACCAGTTCCAGGACAACGAGGCCTGGATTTTGAGCTACCGGGAGGAATTTTTCGACCAGATAGGGCTGAAACCCTCCGTCAAGATACCGCTCTACAACGGCTCGTTGGAGTGCGAGTTCCGCAAGTTCCAAATATTCAGCGGGAAATACAAGGAGATGAGAGCGGGGGGCGGTATAATCAAAACCGACGAGGAACGACGGCAAATGGCGGAAAACCGACGCTTCAAGGCGCACCGCGAGTTCAAAAGGCCCGTCGACGACGAGGAGGAATACTTCTCCCCGGGAAAGAGGGATTACTACGACCGCGATGGACGGCAACGCGGAGGCCGCCCCTTCGACCGCCGCCAGCGGGAATACCGCGAGGACAGGGACAACCCATACGGGAGAAGGCCTTTCGGCCGCGAGTGGAGGTCTTTCGACCGGGAGGAACGCCCGTCCGGAAGCAGGAACAAACCGTCAGACCGCGAATGGTATCCCGGCGACCGCGAATGGAAACCTTTCGACCGCGGCGGGAGATCCTTCGGTCGCGAATGGAAACCTTTCGACCGCGGCGGGAGGTCTTTCGACCGCGAACGGAAACCTTTCGACCGCGACGGGAGGTCTTTCGACCGCGAACGGAAACCTTTCGACCGCGACGAGAAGCCATTCGACCGCGAACGGAAGCCTTTCGGCCGCGGCGAGAAACCATTCGGCCGCGGCGAGGAGCCATTTGCGAAAAAACGCAGGTACGACCGTTATGAAGGAGAGGATTGATTTTTTCGCCGTGGTCTCGTTCTTGTCCATACTCGCCATGGCACAGGGAAACGGCAATGCGGGGCGGGAGGGAAGTTGCACCTATGCAGGCCTTGCCGAGCCGCCCGTTTCGTGCAAGAAGAAATTCACGCTGGACGACCTAATCCCGGGAGGAAGCACGTACCGCCAGTTGCAACCGCAAAACATATACACGGCCTGGTGGGGCAACCGTTTGGTGGAGACGGACTTGGAGGCTTGCAACGAGATTAGTCCCGACGACGGGAGCAAGACGACGCTGTTCACCTTGGCGCAGCTGAACCGCTGGCTGGAGGAGGGAGAAGACACGTCCGCCGTGCACAGTTGCTACTATGCGGAGTTTCCCGACGGCGAACGGCCGTGGGTGGCCGTGGTCTTCTGCGGAGACAAGGGCAACGTGTATGCCGTGGTGGATTTCAAGTCGGGAAAGAAGGTCTGGAAACAGGAATATCCGGCGGACGCCGCCGCGTTAGACCGCTCCCCGTCTTCCGGCAA
>CAYXQT010000161.1:0-5411 GCA_964466445.1 uncultured Paraprevotella sp.
AAAATGTCCACTCCCGAAATCGTGGACGTGTATCCGCGCAGGATGTTGGACATGTTTTCGTTGTGCAGGACGGACGCGATGCCTTCGTTTTCCAGTGCTCCCTGAATCAAACGCGCCCGAAAAGATTCGTCACAGGTGATAAGTCTGACTGTCTTCATGAGGCGGACTTTATTTGATGAAATATCCGATGTTTTTTGAACGTCCTTTCCTGTCGAAAGACTTGACTTCGTACAGGCCTTCGGCCAAATGCCCGATGCGGACATGGCGGTCGTAAGGCATCGCGCTGACGATGCGCCCGCACGCGTCCACGACCGCCACGCGGGGGCTGTCTTGTTCCGGGATGTACAGCGTCCGGGAGTCGTGGGGAAGGAATCGTCCGGGGAAATCCGTACTGTCGGGGGATCCGGAGGGAAGCCGTGCCGGCTCGCTCTCGTTTCCGAAACGGTCTACGGCTGTCACCGCGAAGTTGATTCCGTTGAGGGCGCAGAACACGCCGTCGATGGGAATGCAACAAGTGTCCACGTTCACCGCCACGAGGTTGCTTGCGCGGGCGATGTCGACGGGCGATGTCCGCGAAGCGTACACGTTGTATCTCACGTCGCCGCCGCACAGGTTGTCGACGGACGGCGACCACCGGAGCATGCACGTTTGCGCCTCCCGGCTTTCCAGCAGGTCGCCCGGACGCTCCGGCGGGATGCTGTCCGGGCCGTGGCAGGCCGATGTCAACGCCGGGAAAGGGTAAAACACGTCTTTCAGGAAATCGAACAAGCCCTTGTGGTTGTCGTCCAGATAAGCGTAGCGGAAGAACGCCTGCCCGCCGAGGCCTATGCTTCGCGTGAAGTACAGTTCGCGGGCGATGTCCGACAACGGCCAGTCCTTTTCTTGCGGGCTGAGGAAATAGATGCCTAAGCCCGGCACGACGGCACGGCCGCAATCGTTCTCCTTCCAGTCGGCGGCGAAAGGATAGAACTGGTTGCCGCGAAAGTACATCATGGGGAAGAGCATGTCCTGAATGCCCTCTCGCAACCACCCCTGCGCGTCCTGGTAGACGGCGGAATAGCCGTTCCATCCGTAAGACGGGTAGCGGCTCAGGTCGCCGGACTTGCCGACGGGCGAAGAACTGACCTTGACCCACGGCTTGGCGGCTTTCACGGCCCGGTACACGGACTGCACGCAACGGGTCACGTTGTCGCGCCGCCATTCGGCCTTGTCGCGCCGCTTGCCGTACTTGCGGTACGAAGCCGCGTCGTTGAACCTTGCCGCGTTCTCCGGATAACGGATGTAGTCGAGGTGTATCCCGTCCACGTCGTAGTTGACCGCGATCTCGCGGCATAGCGCGGCCAGGTAGTCGGCTGTCCCCGGTTGCCCGGGGTCGAGATACCAGCCGTCTCCGTGGCGCACGAAGAGCTTGGGATGCGTCCTCAGCACCGAGCGGCTTCCCATGCGCGGGGCGGCGGATGTCTTGTAGCAGGGCATCGTCACGAGCCACGCATGCAACTCCATTCCCCGTCTGTGGCATTCGCGGACGGCAAAAGCCAGAGGGTCATAGCCCGGCGCACGCCCCGGCACGCCGGTCAGGCACTCGTCCCACGGTTCGACGGCCGAAGGATAGATGACGCTCCCCCGCAGGCGGGTCTGGAACAGCACGGTGTTGATGTTCACTTCCCTGAGCCGGTCGAGGATGCGGCACAGCTCGTCCTGCTGTGCCTTGATGCCGGCCGCCGAGGTGGCCTTGTGCTTCGGCCAGTCTAAACTTCCGTAAGTGGTCAGCCACACGGCACGGGTCTCGCGCTTGGGGAACGAGGACGGGTCGAGGCCTTGCGCTGTCGCCTCTGGCAGACATCCCGCGACACATATATATAAGGAAAGGATAAGCCGTTTCATGCAGTCTCATGCAGCTTTTGTCAGATGCAAAGTTAAGGTTTTCGGGACACAAACCGAAAGTTTCGGGGACAAATGCCGCGGTTTACGATACAATTTATTACCTTTGCGTATCTAACCTGTAACATGACATGGTAACATTCGGCACGGCATTGGTGCTTCTCGTCTTGGGATATGTCGTCTACGGCGCGTTCGTCGAAAGGGTATTCGGGGCGGATTCCTCGCGGAAGACGCCTTGTTACACGCTGTCCGACGGCGTGGACTACACGCCGATGCCCACGTGGAAAGTCTTCCTCATCCAGTTCCTCAACATCGCGGGGACGGGTCCCATATTCGGCGCCATACTGGGCATACTCTACGGCCCGTCGGCCTATCTGTGGATTGTCTTCGGTTGCGTCTTCGGCGGCGCGGTGCACGACTACCTGTCGGGCATGATGTCCGTGCGGAAGAACGGGGCCAGTCTGCCCGAAGTGGTGGGCGACGAACTGGGGGCGGGCATACGCGTGGTGATGCGCGTCTTCTCCCTCGTGCTGCTCGTGCTGGTCGGCACGGTATTCGTCACTACGTCCGCGGGCTTGTTGGCGACTATGATTGGGGGCGCGTCCGTATGGGGCTCCGCCCTGTTCTGGTGCGTCGTCATCTTCGCCTACTGCGTGCTGGCCACGTTGCTTCCCATCGATGCCCTCATAGGCCGCATCTACCCCCTCTTCGGCGTGGCCCTGCTGTTCATGGCTGCGGGCGTGATGTACGGCATATTCGCCCAAGACGGCGCGATGCCCGAGGTCACCTCGGCGTTCACGTGCCACCACCCCGACAAGAACCTTTCCATCTTCCCCATGCTGTTCATCACGATAGCGTGCGGGGCCATCAGCGGTTTCCACGGGACGCAGAGCCCGCTCATGGCGCGGTGCGTGAAGAGCGAGAGGGCGGGGCGTTACGTGTTCTACGGTGCCATGATTACCGAGGGCGTGGTGGCGTTGATATGGGCGGCGGCGGCCATCAAGTTCGCCGGAAGTTACGAGTCGCTCTACCAACTGATGGCGCCGGAAGGGAAGTCGAACCCCGCCCTCGTGGTCAACGCCATCTGCCGGAACTGGATGGGAGCGGCGGGTGCCGTGCTGGCGATACTCGGCGTGGTGGCGGCTCCGGTCACGTCGGCCGACACGGCTTTCCGGAGCGCGCGCCTGATAGCGGCCGACTTCCTGCACTATAAGCAAGGCTCCATCCTGAGCCGTCTGGTCATCTCGGTGCCTCTGTTCCTGGTCTCGGCGTGGCTCATGAACCTCAACTTCGACGTGCTGTGGCGTTATTTCGCCTGGTCCAACCAGACTTTGGCGGCTTTCACGCTGTGGGGCGTCGCCGCGTGGCTCGCGCGGAAAGGCAAGGCGTTCTGGGTCGCCTTGTTCCCGGCGCTCTTCATGACGGCTGTCTGCACGACCTACATCCTGACGGCTCCCGAAGGGTTCGGGCTGCCTTACGCATGGAGTTGCGCGGCGGGAGGCGTGGTGACCGTAGCGTTGGCGGGCGTGTACTTCAGATGGCATCCGCGGCCTGAAAAGACGGGGACA
This sequence comes from uncultured Paraprevotella sp., assembly GCA_964466445.1. GTDB lineage: Bacteria > Bacteroidota > Bacteroidia > Bacteroidales > Bacteroidaceae > Paraprevotella. The sequence continues at coordinate 3,450 of CAYXQT010000161.1, forward strand.
TGAAAGGCGAAGCCGCGGGAAAACCGGACGGGGAGCGGCAGGCCGTCGGGACAAACGCGAATATGATGAATATTAATCCAAAAAAACGATAAGATGAAAAAGTTCATGCTGTCCATGCTGCTGATGACGGCGGCGATAAGCGCGAACGCGCAATTCGAGAAAGGTACCAAGTACGTGTCGGCTTCCGCAGTAGGCTTGGGCATGTCCTACAGTTCCGACGAGGAATTCAGCTTCGGCATGGAACTGAACGCGGGTTACTTCGTGGAAAAGGCGTGGATGCTCTACGCCAACGCGGGCTACGACCACACGGACTATACCGACGACTTCCAGGCGGGGGCGGGCGCACGTTATTTCTTCACGCAGAACGGCATATACATGGGGCTCGGCTTGCAGTACGAGCACGTCACGAAGAGCGTGAACAACGTGCAGATTTGTCCCGAAGTGGGATATGTTTTCTTCGTGAACCGTTTCCTCTCGATAGAGCCTGCGGTGTATTACCACATGAGCCTGAATGACTTTTCAGACGGAAGCAAGGTCGGACTGAAGTTAGGATTGGGTTTTTATTTCTGACATGAAGCATCCGGCGGGGCTGTGCCGGGAAGACTTGTACAGGCTTTGCGGCAGAGTCTCTTTCCGGGTTTCGTGACGACCGGTTTGTTCCGAAGAAGGGCGGAGGAGACAAGCTGTTGCGTTTGTTTCCCGTTTCGTTGAGAGAGTCGGCTTTCTCCTCTTTTCCCGTGAAATGAAAAGCGGGGTAGGGGAATGCGGCTTTCGGATAAATGTGATTTTCAGGATGCGTACATGCGGCTTTTTCTGCATATACACGTTCCCGACTCAGGAGAAAAATATTCCAATCACGGGAAGAAACTTTTGTCCCGGCCCGTGCGGGACGGATGCAGAGGCCGGGGCATGAGGAGTTTTCGGCGAATATGTTTTCCGTGAAATCCATGTTTGTGAGTTTTCGTAGGAATCACGGCGCGTATAGTTACAATCCGGACGCAAACCTCACACGGAAGACAACAAATCGTAACATGCGAAAATAAATCCGCAAAAAGGATAGCGGATTTGTGCTTTGCGTTGCCAAAAAGACGTATTTTTGCAACAAATAAAACCAGAATGACAATATGAACGGAGGATAGTGGAACAAAAAGAAAATCTCCTCGCGCAGGGGCGGATGACGATACCGTACAATCGGAAAAGGCAAGGGGAATGGAAACGGGAAGCCGGAGAGGCGTTGCCTCACGAATGACGGTAGCGGCATCGTCCGTTTCCACGGAAGGACGGGACGATGCCGGGGCATCTGTCGGCGGGGATTCGGCGGACGGTCGCGTCCGGCGCGGTCAAGGGTCGGACGATGCCGGTGTACAGTCGCTTTCCGGGTCATGGAAAGACCTTTCGTCGCCCCGATGATGAAAACAAGAACTCAAATACTATAAAAGTTATTTATGTCAGAATTAAGATTCAGAGTAGTAGAGAACGCTTTCCATGTGAAGGCGAAGGAAGTGGCCGTCCCGGCGGAACGGCCGAGCGAGTATTTCGGCAAGTATGTGTTCAGCCGCGAGAAGATGTTCAGGTATTTGTCCGGCGGCGTGTTCGCCAAGCTGGTGGACGCGATGGACCATGGCGCCGCGCTCGACCGTACCATTGCCGACGAAGTGGCCTCCGGCATGAAACGGTGGGCCACGGAACTTGGGGCGACGCATTACACCCACTGGTTCCAGCCGCTGACGGAAGGCACGGCGGAGAAGCACGACTCTTTCGTGGAACACGACGGCAAGGGAGGAATGATGGAAGAGTTCTCGGGCAAGCTGCTCGTGCAGCAGGAACCCGATGCCTCGTCTTTCCCGAGCGGGGGCATACGGAACACCTTCGAAGCCCGCGGGTACAGTGCCTGGGATCCCTCGTCGCCCGTGTTCGTCGTCGACGACACGCTCTGCATCCCCACCGTGTTCATCGCCTACA
>CAYXQT010000162.1:0-5333 GCA_964466445.1 uncultured Paraprevotella sp.
CCAGACTCCGGGAACGCCATGCCTTTATTTCCGGAAGTACACGGTCGGTGATGGAGCTGATTGTCTCGGCGGATACACGATTACCCGGATTCTCCTCCATCCAGTCACTTATCTCACGTGTGCTGTTACCCAAGGCATAAAGTCCGATGATGCGGTCTGCAACTCCTTCGGCAAGAACGGTCTCACGCTTCTTTATAAACTGCGGATCGAACGTGGCATTGCGGTCACGAGGCGTGGATACGGTCACTTCACCCATGGAAGTCCGAACTTGCTTCTGCATCTTGCCGTTACGACGGTTGCCACTCATGCGCCCGTCATCGGAAAGATGGGCATCCATCCCGCATTCAAGGGCCGCATTCAAGATACTCTCCAATAATGGAGCAAACGCGCCATCCTTTCCCAACATGGGCTTACCGGCTTCTATCTGTTCGATGGCCTTGTTCTTGATGCTTTCAAAATCAAATTCCTCGCTCATGAATAAACTGTGTTAGCAAAGTTAATATTTTATTCCTTCTCTTTGCTGACACAATTCAATTTACCTCCCCTGCCGACTGCGGGACTCTCGGCAGCCCCTTGAACACCGCCTCCGCGTCCCCATCAGCTTCCGCGCCTCCGCGTTGACGTCGAGGTATTCCTGCCCCGCATCTTTGTTCTACCTGAATATTATCCGCGTGAAGCCGTCCTGTTCGTGCATGTCCGCCCACGACATCCGTGAGGCACGAGAAGAGGAAGGCATCCTTCACGTGTGCGTTGCCGCATTTCGCCCGCACCTCCTCCACGGTGAGGTACATCCTCTCGGTCTCCTCCGCCTTGATGCCCCTACCGTGCGCGCCGGGTCGTCCCCCACCGCACCGTCCCTGTGCGCCTTGGCGAGGCACGAGCGGAAACGGGCGAAGTATGCCGCCGCGCTGTTCCGCGCCAGCCTGCCGCCGTCCCGCGCCTCCGCCCTTTCGAGGAGGTATTCGCGGAAGCCCTCCGCGAAGCCGCGGTCGATGTCCTGCCACCTCAGTTCGTGCAAGCCCGACACGTACCTTTCGAGGTGGCGCAGGCAGAATCTCCAGCCGTCCCCCCCGTCCCGCTCCTCTTGAAGCCGTACGCCCCGTTCCTCAGTTCCACCGTCCTCTTGGCGCGTATGGCTTCCGCCATGGCGAGCGTCTCCCGGTTCTTCCGCCTCGTCTCCCTGTCGTTGCCCGGATAGAGGTAGAGGCGCAGGAACTCGTACTCCCTCCTGCCCCTGTAGTAGGTGTCGAGGTAAAGCGACACGATTCCCGACCTCGTCTCCCTCCGCCTCAGGCGGACGGATTCCTTCATGCCTTTCGTCTCCATTGCGATTCCCCTTGTCGTTTCCGGGTAACAAGGGTACAACAAAAAAGTAGCAAAAGAAAGGCAAAAGGCGAAAAAAACGGCAAGTCCCTCCGGATTCGTAAAGCCGTGGCATTTCGCCGTTTCTTTGCGGATTCTTTGCGCTTCCTTTACCATTGGATGGGATAAAGCAACATATACGGATACACTTTCTCCTTTTTCATCAAACATCCGTCTTCTGCGGCGTTTCCCCCTGACATGATGTGATATGCGCGGACATTCCAGATTTTCCCGTCCGTGAAACACGCCTTTGCAGGAAAATCGAAAAGTGACCTTCCGGGTGAAGACGGCTTCCGCAAGTCATCTGCCGCTTCGTGGCGGACGCAATCCGGAAGGGGAAAGTCCCGTGTACTGCCGGGAGGGCGTCAAGATAGCGGACGCACGCAGCCACGTCTTCCGCCGCACCGCCACGGCACGCACCGACGAGGCGGAAGACACCTACGCCCTCTCCGACCTCTGCCGCGTGGACGAGGACTTGCGCACCGTCCCAAACCGTCCGCGCATGTACCGCATCGCGCGGAACCATTGGGACGGCTGACGGGCGGCGCGTCCCTATTCCATGCACGTCCCTCGAAACAGGCATAAAAAAAGGGCTCCGCCGAGCCCTACTTTCATTAACCTTAAATCTGATACTATGAAAAAACACAGTGCAAATATAGGACGCTTCCGCGTTCCCTGCAAATTTTCCGCCGAAAAAACCGTGTTCTATAACATATTTTATGTTTCAAGGCAAGATTTCCGGCCTCGGCGGGGAGAAAAAACGAAGTTTTTCGTAACTTTGACCCAAACCTATTGTCGCGCCACGGAACGGCGGAGACCCGCGGACGGAAGCCCGCTTCCCCGATACGGCGATGCCGGACGCGGCCGACGACGGGCTGATTCGAACAAATCAAAACACCATCCGGATGAAAAAGCTGCATCTGAAGACAATGTTCCTCGCCGCCGCGCTGGCAGGCGCGTCCTGTGCCGCCGCCCAAGTCCCCGCGCCCGACCGCGCCATCGGCCCCACGTTCACAAACCCCGCGCCCGACTACCGCATCAGCCCCTGCACCGGCATGACGCGGCAGGGCTGGATTGCCGCCGCACGATACCTCCTCGAAGGCGCGTTCTCCTACGTCCGCAACCCGGACGACCCGATGTACTTCCCAAAGCAACTCGACAAGACCTATCCCCGCGACGACGCGCAGGTCCCCACCGCCAAGCTCGAAGGCCTATGCCGCACGCTGTTCCTCGCCGTGCCCCTCCTCCGGGAAGACCCGCGGCTCACCCTGAACGGCGTGGATGTCGCCAGCTACTACCGCCGCCAGCTTGTCAACCTCACCGACCCCGCCAGCCCCACGTTCATCCCCCGCCAGAGCGGAGGCCCCGCCCAGTCCCTCGTCGAGTTCGGAGGCCTTGCCATATCCCTCTCCCTCATCCCCGACATCCTCTGGGACCCACTCACTCAGGAGCAGAAGGATCGCCTCGCCGACACCATGCTCAGCTACGGCAACGGCCCCACCATACACTCCAACTGGATGTTCTTCAACGTCTTCGTCATCAGCTTCTTCAAGGAGCGCGGATACCCCGTCAACGAACGCCGCCTCAGGGAGAACCTCGACGGCATCCTCAAGCTCTACCGCGGAGGAGGATGGTACAACGACTCACCCGCGTACGACTATTACAGCATGTGGGCCTTCCAGACCTACGGTCCCCTCTGGGCAAGGCTCTACGGACACCTCTGCCCCGAATGCGCCGCGCAGTTCTTGGAGAACCAGCGCCCCCTCGCCGACAACTACCCCTACATGTTCAGCACCGACGGCAGGATGAACATGTGGGGCCGGAGCATACCCTACCGCTTCGCCGCCGTCACGCCCCTCGCACTCCTCGGATTCCGCGAAGACCCCTCCGTCAACTACGGATGGCTGCGGCGCATCGCCTCCTCCACACTCCTCCAGTTCCTCCAAAACCCCGACTTCCTGCAGGACAACGTCCCCACGATGGGCTTCTACGGCCCCTTCGCCCCAGCCGTGCAGATCTACAGCTGCCGCGGTAGCGTCTACTGGTGCGGAAAGGCTTTCCTCAGCCTCCTCCTCCCGCCCGACAACCCCTTCTGGACTGCCGTGGAGAACAACGGCCCCTGGGAGAAGGAATTTAGGAAAGGACAGGTGTACAACAGGTTCCAGCCCGAAACCAACCTACTCGTCACCGACTACCCCGACTGCGGCGGAGCCGAGATGCGCTCGTGGTGCCACGTCAGGGTCGCCGACGACTGGCAGAAGTTCCGAAGCTCCGAGAACTACGACAAGCTCGCTTACCATACCGAGTTCCCCTGGATGGCCGACGGCCCGCGCGGCGAGGTCTCCATGAACTACGCCACCCTCAACGCGAAGGGCGAATGGGAAGTCCTCCGCCTCTACACCTTCCGCGGCTTCCAAGACGGCATATACCGGCGCGACGCCGAACTGGAGACTGACTCCACCCTGCGGTACCGCCTCGCCGACATACCACTCCCCGGAGGCGTACTGAGGGTTGACAAGGTCGTCAGCCCCTTCCCCACGAAAGTCCGTCTGGGACATTACGCCTTGCCCGAAACCGGGGGAACCCCCCTCGCCGAAGAAAAGTCCCCCGAAGTGAAGGATGCCGTCATACTCCGTAACGGGACATACCGCCTCGCGCTCGTCCCTCTCCGCGGATGGGAGACGGTCGCCGCAAGCTATCCCGAAGGACTGCACCCCGTAAGCCGCAGGTGCGGCCTCGTCATGGCCGAGACCAACGTGGAGAAGGACGAGGAGAAGCTCCTCGTCACCCTGATGCTCTGGAAGAAGGGCGACAAGGAGTTCACCAAGGAAGAACTGTCGCCCGTCAAGGAAGTGAAAGTGTCCGGCGACCTGAAAACCGTCGACATCACCTTCGCCGACAAGACCGTGAAGCGGGTCTCCTTCTGAACAGTCCCGGCGGCAAGGCACGCCCGCCCTCGCGGACGCGCGGCGTATCTCTCGCGGACACCGGCGGATGCGCGGCGCATGCCTCGCGGAATCACGCCCGGCGGCCACGCGTCGCACGCGTCGCCGCAGTCTTCCGGAAGAGCTCCCTGCCGACGGCACGCGCAAGCTCCTCGTACGGGAGGGAAACATACTGGTCAGTCGTCAGCCCTCAAGAAGAAAGCGGTCGACAGCATGGAGAAGACGAAGCTCGTCGATACTAAGAAGACGGACGACCTCTCTCACATCCGGAGCAGGCATGATGGTAAGTTTTAAGAAAGATACGAAGGTACGAAACCTGACAGCAAGACGATCGGGTGATGCAAGTTGGCAGCCACCTGTCCGTCGGACAATTAAGATGATAAAATAAAAGTAATATATATGAAAAATCGCGGTTTGCGCATTAAGTGCCACGGCATCGGCGCGGCTTCCTTGATTCTCGCTCTGGCACTGGCTTCCTGCCGTCCAGGGGAAAAAGACGGCACCGCCTCCGGCGATGCCATGAAGACGGAAGACATATCCTGGGAGGAAAAACCCTCCACCGAGGGATGCAAGCTCGCCGCCGCCTGGCCGTCGGACCCCGGCGCCCTGACGGAAAACATACGGGAATGGATGAACGAACAGCTTGGAGGCACCTACACCGGAAGCCTGGACGACGGCAGGAAGTTGCTGGAATATTACGGAAAGGAACGGGTGGAACAGGTGAAACAGGACATCGGGGAGACGGGGGAAAATACCGCCATGGATGCCTCTGTCTATTACGTGCAGTTCAAAAGGGTGTTCGAGACGGGAAAGTTCATCACTTACACGGCGGAGACGTACGAATATTCCGGCGGGGCGCACGGCGGCGAAAGCCTGACGGGCGGCGTGTTCCGGAAAGCGGACGGACGACGGTTCGGCTGGGACATGTTTACGGCAAACGGGAAGGAAAAGCTGCGGGACATGATAAAAGACGGGCTGAAAAGGAAATTCTTCAGGGCAGACAGCGACGAGGAGTTCTACGCCATG
>CAYXQT010000163.1:0-2798 GCA_964466445.1 uncultured Paraprevotella sp.
GTTACAGGCTTCAGGAAAGATTAAGGCATACCAGGCGACAGTATCAATATTATTCTTCCCCACCAAAAAAAGTACAGGCCAAGATAAACGCAAGGCCAAGGGAGAAACCCAATTTCCCAACACCGAAACGTGAGTTCTTCAACCATTTCCTCTGATTTTGTACTTGCCAGTTGACTCTGCATCCAGTTGATTCTGCTCTCTCTTATATCACAAAAAAAACAAAAAAATCGCCGGTTCAATAAAAAAAGCGTATCTTTGCACGCAATAAATCAAAAACCTATGTCATCATTTATTGCGGAGAAGATTGTAATGGAGGGATTGACTTACGATGATGTGCTGTTAATCCCTGCTTACTCGGAAGTCCTGCCACACGCGGTGGAGTTGACCACGAAGTTTTCCCGCCGCATCGAGCTGAAAGTGCCTTTCGTCACGGCTGCGATGGATACCGTGACGGAGGCTCCGATGGCTATCGCCATCGCACGCGAGGGAGGCATCGGCGTGATTCACAAGAATATGTCCATAGAAGAACAGGCACGTCAGGTGACTATCGTAAAGCGGGCGGAAAACGGTATGATTTACGACCCCGTGACGATTAAGCGCGGGCGGACGGTGGGAGATGCGCTGGACATGATGAACGAGTACCATATCGGGGGTATCCCCGTGGTCGACGACGGAAACAAGCTGGTGGGCATCGTCACGAACCGCGACCTGCGTTTCGAACAGAACCCGTCCCGCAAAATAGACGAGGTGATGACCTCGCGAAACCTGGTTACCACTCACCAGCAGACCGACTTGTCGGCCGCTGCCAAAATCCTGCGGGAAAACAAGATAGAGAAGTTGCCGGTGGTGGACAAGAGCGGGCGGTTGGTGGGCTTGATTACTTATAAGGACATCACGAAAGCGAAAGACAAGCCGATGGCCTGCAAGGACAAAAAGGGGCGTTTGCGCGTGGCGGCGGGAGTCGGAGTGACTGACGACACTTTGGATCGTATGCGTGCCTTGGTGGAAGTCGGGGCGGATGCCATCGTAATCGACACGGCGCACGGCCACTCCAAATATGTAGTTGAGAAATTGAAAGTCGCCAAGGCTGAATTTCCGGACGTGGACATCGTAGCGGGTAATGTGGCCACAGGAGAGGCTGCTAAAATGTTAGTTGAGGCGGGCGCGGACGGCGTGAAAGTCGGCATCGGGCCGGGGTCTATCTGCACCACCCGCGTGGTGGCCGGCGTGGGAGTGCCGCAACTGTCGGCCATCTACGACGTGGCCTGTGCGTTGGAGGGCACGGGAGTCCCCTTGATTGCGGATGGCGGCTTGCGCTATTCGGGCGACGTGGTCAAGGCACTGGCCGCCGGAGGATACAGCGTGATGATCGGCTCGTTGGTGGCGGGGACGGAAGAGTCGCCGGGCGACACCATCATATTCAACGGGCGCAAGTTCAAGTCTTACCGGGGCATGGGTTCTCTCGAAGCCATGGAACGCGGCTCGAAAGACCGTTATTTCCAGACGACGGTAAAAGACGTGAAGAAATTGGTTCCGGAGGGAATTGCCGGACGTGTGCCTTACAAAGGAACCGTGCAGGAAGTCATCTTCCAGCTCACGGGAGGTTTGCGTTCTGGAATGGGATATTGCGGTGCCCGCACGATAGAGGAATTGCATCAGGCCAAGTTCGTGAGAGTTACGAATGCCGGCGTGCTTGAAAGCCATCCGCACGACGTGACCATAACGAGCGAAGCTCCAAATTATAGCCGTCCGGAATAATGAAAAACATGGGAAAGTTTGCGCTTTGGTGTTGCTCGCTGGGACTCGCGGGCATCTTGCACGCACAGGAAGACGACCCCGTCGTCATGAAAATCAACGGGAAGGATGTTCCCCGCTCGGAATTCGAGTACAATTTCAACAAGAACACGGGGGAGAACGTCGTGGACAAGAAGTCCGTCGACGAATACGTGGATTTGTTCGTGAACTACAAGCTGAAAGTGGAAGCCGCATTAGATGCCCGTTACGACACCCTTTCCTCTTTCAAGAAAGAGTTCCGGACTTACCGCGACCAGCAGATACGTCCTTATTTCGTGTCGTCGTCGGTGGAAGAAAAAGAGTTGAGACGTTATTATGACGAGATGAAAGCCGGTATCGGCCCGGACGGCCTGATTCATCCCGCCCACATCATGGTTTCGCCGGGACAAAAGGCGACACCCGATGAGCTGGCAAAGGCGAAGGAACGCATAGATTCCATTTACTCGGCTTTGCGGCAAGGGGCTGACTTCGCCGCCCTGGCCGGACAATGCTCTTCCGACAAAGCCACTGCAGCGCGGGGAGGCGACTTGGGCGGCTGGATTGCCAGAGGGCAGACCGTGAAGGAATTCGAGGATGTCGCCTTTTCTTTGGAAAAGGGAGAAATGTCGGAGCCTTTCCAAACTCCGGTGGGGTATCACATCGTGCTGATGAAAGACCGGAAACAGCTTGAACCATACGAAGAACTGAAACCGCAGTTACAACGCTTCTTAGAAAGCCGGGGGCTGAAAGACCGCGTAGCTTCGATGGCCATAGACTCCTTGGTGAAAGGCTCGGACGGGAAATTGACGGAGGAAGACGTGATAGAGCGGAAGACATTGGAACTTTGCGCCAAGGACGAAAGTCTGAGGTACCTAATTCAGGAATACCACGACGGGCTTTTGCTGTATGAAATATCCACACGGGAAGTCTGGGACAAGGCCGCCAAAGACACAGCGGGGTTGGAATCTTATTTCAAGGCCAACCGGTCGAAGTACAAATGGGACGCACCCCGTTACAGGGGAGTG
>CAYXQT010000163.1:2898-5322 GCA_964466445.1 uncultured Paraprevotella sp.
ACGGCTGTGTACGGCAAGAAGCTGAAAAAGCCGGAAAGCTGGACGGACGTGCGCGGGGAGGTGATATCGGATTATCAGGCAGTTTGTGAAGCGGAGTTTGTACGCAGATTGCGGGAAACCTATAAGGTTGAAATATACAAAGAGGCTTTGAGTACGGTCAACAAGCATTGAAGCATCTTTGAATAGCGTTATCTTCGCAGGCATTTTTATAGGACAGTAACATAATGAACCTTCATAAAAAGTTATTACGTGCATTTGCATTTCTTCTCGGAGGAATGCAAATGCATTCGTTCGCGCAAAGCCCGAACAACGTGGTGGATGAGGTGATTTGGGTGGTGGGCGACGAAGCCATCCTGCGTTCCGACGTGGAGGCGGCCCGCATGGATTTCGGGGCGAACATATCCGGCAATCCTTATTGTGTCATCCCCGAGCAGTTGGCCATACAGAAACTGTTCTTGCATCAGGCGCAGTTAGACAGTGTGGAAGTGGAGAGTTCCCAGATTTCGGCCAACATGGAGGCACGTTTGAACGAATTGATTATGCGTGCCGGTTCGAAAGAGAAGCTGGAGGAATATTATCACAAGACGATGGCGCAAATCCGCGAGATGATGTTCGAATCTCTTAAAGAACAGTACACAGTACAAAAAGTACGAGAGAACCTGACATCGGACATCAAAGTGACACCGGCCGAGGTGCGGCGCTATTTTAAAGACTTGCCCGAAGACAGTCTGCCGTGGATTCCCGATCAAGTGGAAGTACAGATTATAACCCGGCAACCTCGTATCCCGCAGGAAGAGACGGAACGGGTGAAAGCCGAGTTGCGTGATTATACCGGGCGCGTCAATGACGGGGAATCCTCCTTTTCCACGTTGGCCATCTTGTATTCGGAAGACCCGGGTTCGGCCCGCTACGGAGGAGAAATGGATTATGTGGGGCGAGGAGAATTGGATCCCGCCTTTGCCAACGTGGCTTTCAGCCTGACCGACCCCAAGAAGATATCGAAAGTCGTGGAGTCGGAGTATGGCTTCCATATCATTCAGTTGGTGGACAAACGCGGAGACAAGGTAAAAGTACGTCACATATTGCGTAAGCCCAAGTTGGCCCAAGCGGATATTGACACAACGATGATGCGTATGGATTCCATAGCCGAGGATATCCGAAAGGGAAAATATTCCTTTGAGGAAGCCGCTTCTTATTTGTCTGATGACAAAGACAGCCGAAATAACCGCGGCTTGATGACGAATGTGAAGTTCGATCAATCGGTGGGCGACCAAATCCGCACTTCGCGCTTCCAACTGCAGGAGTTGCCGACCGAAGTGGCCAAAGAGGTGTCCACGATGAATACCGGAGAGGTGTCCAATCCTTTCTTGATGGTTAACTCAAAAGGCAAGGAAGTGTGTGCCGTGGTGAAACTGAAGACGCACATCAAGGCACACCGGGCATCTATGTCGGAGGATTTTCAGGTGCTAAAGGACGTAGTCGTGGCCAAGTTGCAGGAGCGGAAAATCAATCAATGGATAAGAGACAAGCAGGAATCCACTTACATACGTATTAACGAAGAGTGGGGGAATTGCGATTTCGAATATCCCGGATGGATAAAATGAAGTGTAGGCGACAGGATAAAAGGACAAGCGGCAGGCATGAAGTACTTTTCCTTTGCATCCCATGCCTGTTTGGGCTTTATGTCTCAACGTCCCGCGCCGAAGATCCGCCGCAACGGGAGCAGTCGGAGACGAAAGTCATCCTGTTGCATACGGACAGTCTTTCATACGATCAATACCGGCATCCCGGTACACAGATATTGACGGGGAACGTGCAGTTCCGGCATGGCGAGGTGCTGATGTATTGTGACAGCGCCTGCATTTATGAGGCGACAAACTCTTTTGACGCTTTCGGGCATGTGAAGATGGTGCAAGGGGATACGTTGGATTTGACAGGCGACGTGTTGCTGTATAGCGGGCCGGATCAGATTGCCCGCGTCCGCCACAACGTCGTGCTGACGCACCGTGAGTCCAAACTGTACACGGACAGCCTCGACTACGACCGCTTGTATGAGTTGGGGTATTTCTTCGAGGGCGGAAAATTAGTGGACAAAGACAATGTACTGACATCCGACTGGGGACAATACAGCCCGCCCACACGCCAAGCCGTGTTCAATTACAATGTGAAGTTGGAGAACCCGAAGTTCACGCTGATTTCCGACACGTTGAACTACAACACGCGGACGAGCATGGCGGAAATCGTCGGTCCCTCCAACATCGACAGCGGCGACAACCACATCTACTCCGAGTCGGGCTTCTACAACACGCAGACGGAAGAGGCCATCCTGCTTGACCGTTCCATCGTGACCAACAAGGGACGCAAGATGGTGGGCGACAGCCTGTATTACGACAGCAAGTCCGGCGTGGGCGAAGGCTTCCGCAA
>CAYXQT010000164.1:0-5320 GCA_964466445.1 uncultured Paraprevotella sp.
GGAATTGCCTTGCAAGTTGCCCTCAATGGCATTGTACGTCGATTCGGAGATGCCGGAAGCCTCGGTAACGACAAACATCGTATTTACGGCGTGGAAACCTGACCATGCTTCGGTGTTGTCGTCACCAGCCTTGAAGCCCGTCAAGAACCATTCTTCATAATCCGTCCTTATCCCGTTACAAAGCATTCTCCCGGGCAGGAAACCTGCATTTCTGTACAGCCGTGAGATTTCCGGAATCATGATATTTTGTACCTGACGGGCTGTCGGTACCGTCATGGAAATCTTGGTGTTTTTTGTCATCTTTCCATTTTTCCAGCGAGGGGTAAGGTACATGAAGCACATGGCGGCACATGCGGCGACGAAATCCTTGCCACGTGCCGTGCCGCTTGCCACGGCGGTCATGGGGTTGTGCTGCACGGAAGCGATGATGGCTTGTTGCTCGCTGTCAAGACGGACTTTCAGCACATCACGGCAGAACCTGTTCCAATCGGCGCGCCACGCTTTCATGTATCTTATGGACTTATCGGATTCGCTCATTCTTCATCGTCCGGCAATTCTTTCATAAGCTGTTCGAACTGATTTACATTCACTTCCTGCTCAATCTTTTCTATGTATCCTCTATTCTTTCCTTTCGTTTTCAGGTAGAATATGATGGCTGTAATGTTACCTTCATTGATTGCGGCCAACAACTTAGATTCAACATCATCTGTCGTTTCCTCTTTGATGTCTTCGCACTCCTTCTTGAATTTTTCATCTTCCTCTGTCCACTTGTAAAAACAGGCACGAGAAATGTTGAGCCTTCGACAAGCATAGGAAACATTGCCACGACCTTCCCTGAAAAATCCGATAAACTTTTTCTTCCTCTCTTTCTTTGTCATAGCTATACATTTTTTCACACGTTTCATCCTAACCATTCAAGCAAAGCCGGACCCCATTAATTGCGTATCAAATCATAGAGCATAGAGCGTTGGAACACTCTTTACGTTCATAAGTCTTTTTGTTCTTGTTTTGAATATTACTACTATAAGGATTGAGGGGGCAGCAGGACTCGAACCTGCATCTTCCGTCCAAGAAGTCTTATCGGAATGAAGTTATCTCAATTAAGGATTATCCTATTTAACCGATTTATGAAGCGTCTGCCTATTCCGCCATACCACCAAATTTGCGTGTCTTTCCACGCCGTCAGATTGTACAGACCCCGCTAAAGAAAGGAGTCGAACCTTTCTGCCATTTACCATAATCTCAATCACCGAGCCGACTTGAACGGCATTCGCGGAGATGCAGAGTTCCGACCTCTATTCGTTTCCACGAACCTTTTGTTTAGCAAACAAAGCCTGCTCCTTGCAGGGTGCTATCTCCAATAAATGACATAGGCAGGACTTGCACCTGCATGATTGTTATGCTGCTCATTTCCATCCTTTTATCTCACGAATTGCACGTGTAGCTGTTGTAGGTTTTGCTTTCATTGTAGAAAACTGATACATGCTGGTCTCCTTTTCGCCAACCTTGCCCATCGGTCATTTCCTACCGACCTCAGCTTAGAGCATCAATCTACTGCTTAATAGCGTTTCTTATTGTTCCGCCACTATGTCATTCGAGCGGAAACAGGGAATCGAACCCCACTCTTTGGCTGGAATGCCAACGCTCTGCCGATGAGCTATTTCCGCAAACGATTGTCTGTTCCAAGCTGCCAACGACTTCCGTTTTCTTTAGAACAAGCTCGCCTGTTCGTACTTAGACTCTTTCTTCCCGGCTTCTCCGAACTCGGTAATTTCAATGCCGGTATTCTCCGTGAGCCATTTTGCCAGTATATGGCGGTGGCAAAAATCACCGGGTTTTTCGTAACAACAAAGAGCGGCATCCTGCCCTCCACTTAATGACTTGATTTGCTCTATGACCGCATTGGCATTCTGACAGGCAAGAATCCTGTCGTAAAGTTTAAGATACTCGGCATTAGAACACGCTCCGCTTATCATATACCGTGTAGGACAAACGTTCAACATATGGGGCACATTCGGCATGAATTTGGGTTTCCCGATTGCCACGCAAATCACTTTAACTCCAGCCCTTTCTAATTTTCGGCTGTTTCCGAAATAACTTGTATAAATCCTCATTGCTTTAATTTATGATGTAAAGGTACAAAATATGACGTAAACAAATTCACTTTTAATTTATCTGATTTGATGATTTTATTGCCTCAATCTTATGGCTTTTCATCATGTGATCCGTTTCACGTCCCATTTTGAAAGTATTGCCAAGGTAGCATTTACGGGCTTCCTGCTCTGACTGGTTGACAAGGTGGCGAACCTGTTCTCATTGGCTTGTCCGTCTTTCAGATGCAGATGCACTTTTCACTATCGTTGTCATTGTTCAAAAGATTAACGGGTGTTTATGAAACTGGTTTCCTTTGATGAACTCCCGCAGGGAGTGTATCGCTGTCGGCAGTAACGCCAGATTGCTGCCTGCAAACTTCGTATACGGGCCATCGACCTCCTTGTCTCCGTGCAGCTCTGAATACCATCTGCCCGGTATCTTTTCACCTATCAATTCTCTTATGCCCATGACTGCCACGTCCTGCCTTTCGAGAAACTTCATGGCACTTTCCATGCCGTTGAGAATGTGCAGCAATTCACAAGTCTGTTTCTTCGTCAGTCGTCCCATACTCAGTCCTCCTCAAATTCATCATCATACACCCAGATATGCTTGCCGCTTCCGCATATCTCCACTTCCCATTTATACATGGATGGCCAATATTCGATTAGGATAATGTTCCGATAGCCCAAATAAGGCTCTTTTAACGTTGCTGTTCTCATTGTCACGAATTTAAAATATAAACTTATAGCACAGTTCGATTGTCTTTTTCCTCTATCTTCTCCACGTCGAACTCATAGTTCGGGCATTTCTTTTCGCCTGTCATCATCAGCAAGACAGGAAACAAAAAACCGTATTTGCAATGACGACCGTAAATGTCCGCAGCCGCTTTGCACTGGTAGCATCGGTAATAGTAAGTTTAATATAGCAACCATTGCTTCACCTCCTTTCAATATTTCTTCCCGTGCAATGCCGGGCGGCTCTCGTTGTACTTCATCTTCATCGCTATGTGCCGTTCCAAGTCGATGCCGAGCGATTCCGCCCATACGTACAAATATGCCAAGTTCGCTTCAATGCTTAATACTTGCGGAAGATAATACCCGCACAAGTAAACGCACAACACAAAAGCGTTTTCAGGTATTGTCCGAAGAACGAAACATCGCCTTATCAATTTAATTCTTGAATTTACACGGATGGAATAACCGTGTTTCCCGGCAAGGTCTAAAAGGCGTATTGCAATGTCCGCCATCTCGTCCTCCACGGTGTTTTTGTAATATTTCTCGAAAATGTCCTTGTCGAAGCCGTCTTTCATCATATTCTCTTTCGGGGCGTATTTCCCTTTCCTGTCAGCTTCCACCATTTCGGCAATTTCGGTTATCACAAGCATCAGACAATGTTCATTGCTTGGATTATTTTTCCAAAAGCCGTGTTTCACGGCGTTCTCGTGGCATCTTCTTGCCAATTCGTTGTAGTCCATATCTGCATTTATCAAACTTTGGTCTCTTTCATCTCTGTGATTATAGCATTCGCGACGGTGATGCAGATATCGGCAAGTTCATCTGGCGTAATCTCGCATTCAGGATCGGACAAGATACTTTTGAGGCATATTTTCACAAGTTCGTATCTTCGGGCTTCCCAATCTGTAACCTCTTTGCGCACATATTCAATATCATTGCATCCTATTTTGTCTTGCGACCATGTCACCTCGCTTAATTCCTTGAAATCCACATTCTCATCTTCAAAAACGGGTTCGCAGTCTATTCCGAGGTTGAGATAGATTTTATCAGGTATATTCTTCATTATCTCACTGTTTTAATCGGTTTCATATCAAATTCCCAATCCATGACATCCGGCACGTCTGTCCGTTTCCGCCCGTCATTCCTTGCCCTTCAAGCGTCTTTGGCAGCGTGGCGGCAGGAATTTCCGCAGCTCCGGCAGCGAGGTTGACACGAGATGCAGCCATGCTTCCCACCTTTGCCCGGCGTGCCCGCGGCCGGGGATCGAGCATGCTTGCCCGTAGCAGCCGCCGTTCCGCCCCTCACGCCTGCATTTGTTGCAGCAGTCCGGGCACCCGCTGCTGAGATGGCACATGATGCAGGCCTGCTCGCGCGTGACCCCATAGTCGAAAGCCAATTTAAGCTGCCTTTCCCTCTCCATAATCATAGTTTGTTTCATTCATCGTTCTCCTGAATAAACCCCAATTTATCCCAAGTTCCCTTAAGGCTATCTTCAGGATCCATCTCCAAAGCGAGCTTTTCCGCCTTTTGCAACAGCCCAATGGAATAGTCAATTTTGGAAAACGTTTTCATCTTTCAATTCACAAAAATTCTGTTTTCATAGGCCGTACTTTTCTTTAGCGAACTGGGAAACCTCGACTTCGGAGACTTCGCCCGTATCGGGGTCAACACCGTACCGTGCCAACGTGCGGGCTATCCCCAACTCCTTCTGCCATACCATGCAGTGCCCGATCGTCCGGAAATCGCGTTTCAATTTCCGTAGTTCGATATTCATCCTTTCGCGGCATTCCTTTTCATCAAGGAAAGGACCTTGGCAGACATGCTTTGCGTTCTCGGGGTTGACCGACCCTGCGAAGTAGAGAATCTCGAAGTGCCAATAGAAAGGCGTGAAACCCCGTTCGGAGGAAGCGTTTTCCCCGTCACGGCTTATCACGTCAAACGTCTTGGGCTTGCGCCATGCATCGACAACCTGTTTCATCGCACGTCCCCTATGTTTTGTACAAGTTGGGTAAATGCCTTGGGCTGGCACGTTTTTTCATCGAAGCGCACCATTACAAGGTCTTTGAAAGTAACACGGGAGTTCACGAAGCCCTCTATATAGAGGACATGGAAACCGTCCTTGAGAAGTTTTTTCCATGCGGAAAAGAGTTTCACCTCGGGTTGAGAGGTCGCAGGCTCAGGCCTACCGGAGCGTACATAAAGGCGGTCGTCCGGTGAGGGCGACTTCTTATAACCGATATTCCAACACAAGTCGGCAATGGGGGTGACATCCATTTCCACCGTTTTGGGGAGCCCCGCGAGCCGATATTTCTTAACGAGGACGATGTACATCCTCCTTTTCAACAAATCATCCATGCTACAGAAATGTTTTTCAATCAGTTTACGTTCCTTATTATTAATGCGTGAACCGTATTCCTTTCACGCCATGCGCTTTCCCGTACAGCACTTTTCTTATGTGGTATAAGGACAGCCCAAGCGTTTCGGAGGCTTCC
>CAYXQT010000165.1:0-5288 GCA_964466445.1 uncultured Paraprevotella sp.
CTCTCCGTTCACGGGAAAATCAGGGAAGCGATGAAGGAAACCGCCGCCTGTTTCGCCGACCCCTGCTGTTCGTGGCAGGAAGGTGCCACTATAGAACGCCGACAGGCTCATAAGGCAATCCGTGCCGGAAGGCGCGGACTTCAGCAACCCGGACATTTCCTTCCCAGAAAAAAGTACGGGCCATGACAAACGCAAGGCCAGGGGAGAAGCCCAAATTCTCAACGCCGAAACGTGAGTTCTTCAGACATTTCCTCTGATTTTGCACTTGCCTGTTGATTCTGCAAAATCTCATTCAAGTTGCCCACCGCCTAAAAATAAGGATAATAGTTGCAAGTCTCACTGAAAGGCCGTACTTTTGCACGGCTTAATCTCACTAACAAAACAAACTCTTACGATGAATTTTGTAGAAGAACTGAAATGGAGAGGCATGATTCACACCATGATGCCGGGTACCGAGGATTTGCTTGAAAGAGGGCAGGTCACCGCCTATCTGGGCATCGACCCCACGGCGGATTCCCTGCATATCGGCCACCTTTGCGGTGTGATGATGCTCAAGCATTTCCAGCGTTGCGGACACAAGCCGCTGGTCCTCATCGGAGGGGCTACCGGAATGATAGGCGACCCTTCGGGGAAAAGCCGGGAGCGCAACCTGCTCGACGAAGAGACGCTGCGACACAACGTGGCCTGCATCAGACAGCAACTGGCGCGGCTTCTGGACTTCGACAGCGACACCCCCAACCGTGCCGAGCTGGTGAACAATTACGACTGGATGAAGGACTTCAGGTTCCTCGACTTCGCCCGCGAAGTGGGCAAACATATCACCGTGAACTACATGATGTCCAAAGACAGCGTGCAGAAACGACTGAACGGCGAGGCTCGCGACGGCCTGTCATTCACCGAGTTCACTTACCAACTCATTCAGGGTTACGACTTCCTGTATTTATACGAACATAAAGGTTGCAGACTGCAACTGGGCGGAAGCGACCAATGGGGCAACATCACCACCGGCACCGAACTGATACGCCGCACCAACGGGGGCGAAGCGTTTGCTTTGGTATGCCCGTTGGTGACGAAAGCCGACGGGAGCAAGTTCGGCAAGACCGAAAAAGGCAACATCTGGCTCAACCGCGACTACACCAGCCCATATGCCTTCTACCAATTCTGGCTCAACGTGGCCGACGAAGATGCCAAACGCCACATCCGTACTTTCACCACACTGGACAAGGAAGAGATAGACAGTCTCATAGCCCGGCATGACGAAGACCCTGGACAGCGCGTCCTGCAAAAACGTCTGGCCAAGGAAATCACCGTCATGGTGCACGGCGAGGAAGATTACGACTTGGCTGTGGAGGCCGGCAACATCCTGTTCGGTAAATCCACCAAGGAAAGCCTGATGAAGCTGGACGAACAAACGCTGCTCGACGTGTTCGCCGGCGTGCCGCAGTTCGAAGTCAGCCGCGAAGCCCTGGCATCCGGTGTCAAGGCCGTGGATCTGACGGTCGAAATGGCGCGATGCTTCCCCAGCAAGGGCGAGATGCGCAAGATGGTACAAGGCGGCGGCGTTTCACTGAACAAAGAGAAACTGACGGCCTTCGACCGTATGGTGACTACTGACGATTTGCTCAACGGCAAATACCTGTTGGTGCAACGCGGAAAGAAGAACCATTTCCTGCTCATCGCCAAATAAAATTCAAGGGGAAAATTTGTGGGATAGCAATTTTCTTGCTACCTTTGTCCGAATCTTCGGGGAAGAGGATTGAGGAATGGGATATGGTGTAATGGTAGCACAAGACATTTTGGTCGTCTTAGTCTTGGTTCGAACCCGGGTATCCCAACCAAAGGTAGCCTTGTAAGAATGATTTTTAGGGAAGTCGTCGTTTTGCAACTGTAAGAATTTTGTGGGACGGAGTGTTGTTTGACGCATATTCTGATGCAGTAGAAAACAGGAAACAGGCACAAATGTCAGCGTTTTCAAAAGGGAGAAACTTCCTGTCTGTCATCCCATGCAGATTTGCTCTGAAACGCTTGATTTCAGCATTGAATGACTGGGCTGGCGCATTTGATACGCGGGTTCGGGATAAGAAAGTACATGAAAAATTCGGTAATCTCGCAAATGTTGTAATTTTATAACTGTAAATCAAAAAAACTTACAAGGGCATAAGCGATGATTATCGGGGACTTTCGAGCCGCGGCATACGCCCCGTGCACGGGCTGAAGGCGAACATGAAGAACAGACTCACGCCATTTCAGGACTTGGATAATGCATCAGCGAATTACTTAGGAACAAGGCCGACCTCGGACATTCGCGCCACTGTCCGGTGCATGACTTCATGATGAACATTTGCCCGGCTCTCACCGCCTACTACTTCTTCGACAACAGACCTGAGGCACTGCCCCTACTTGTCGAAACGACAAGGCAACTTGATTTTTCCCGATTGGCACGAAAGCCTATCCCGAATCGCGTTAATACAGTTTGTTCACTACTAATTTACTTAAAAACAATGTGTGCAACTTTTTCATTTGTAAACGCTTAGAAATCTAATTCAATCAACGAGTAAAGTTATATCTTTGCTCCAGTTTGCAAATAAGTATTCGTTCGTTTCAACACAAATCTGAAAAGTTTGCCGTCGGCTTTTTTGTTTTTCCGATATTGCCTACATTTGTGACAGACAAACAAATTGGGAAGACGGAATGGGAAAGGGAAAATTGGCGAAGTTTGCCGAAATGACCAGTTATCCGCACGTGTTCGAGTACCCTTACTCGGTAGCGGGCGACGTGCCTTTCGGTATGAAAGGGCGGTGGCATGAGGATTTCTTCCACAACGATTGTCCCATCGTATTGGAACTCGGGTGCGGACGGGGCGAATATACCGTGGGACTGGCACGCCTATATCCCGAACGAAACTTCATCGGAGTGGACATCAAGGGGGCGCGAATGTGGACGGGAGCCACGGAGTCGCTGCGCGAGGGTTTGCCCAACGTGGCATTCTTGCGCACGAACATAGAGATTATTGACCGCTTCTTCGCCAAGGGCGAAGTGGCTGAGATTTGGCTGACGTTCGTTGATCCCCAGATGAAGAAAGCCACCAAACGGCTCACGTCGACTTATTTCATGGCGCGATACCGCCGTTTCCTCCAAGATTGCGGAAGGATTCATTTGAAGACCGATTCTAATTTCCTCTTTACTTACACGTCGTATGTGGTGGAAAAGAACGCATTCCCCTTGGAGTTCGCTACCCGCGACTTGCACCGCAGTTACCTGACGGAGCATCCCGACGATAAGGAATCCCGCGTCTTGAATATCCGGACATATTACGAGCAACAGTGGATAAATCGCGGAATAACCATCAAGTACATGTGTTTCCTCCTGCCGCAAGAGGGAAATCTGTCAGAACCGGATGCGGAAATTGAATTGGACGAATACAGGAGCTACAACCGCAACAGACGTGGCGGATTGTCGATGGTCAAATAAAAGGGCGATTCAAAACAGTGAACTTATGGAGATATATCCCAAAATGATTATGGATGCGCTATCTACCGTG
Organism: uncultured Paraprevotella sp.; assembly: GCA_964466445.1. GTDB lineage: Bacteria > Bacteroidota > Bacteroidia > Bacteroidales > Bacteroidaceae > Paraprevotella. Next base: position 3,542 of record CAYXQT010000165.1, read on the forward strand.
CGTTATCCCGGGAGGGGAAAGAATATCGTAGAGACCGGAATGGTGGAAGACGACCTGCGCATCAGCGGGTTGCATGTCAGCTTTTCGTTGATTTTCGACAAGCCGACGAATCCCTTCCGCAAATCTCTCGTGAAAGCTTGCGAGGCAGCCATCCATGCCTACGTGAGCAAGGAAGTGGAGGTGGAAGTACACACCAAAATCTTGCAAGCCTCCCGTCCGGAGGCGGAACAGTTGTTGCCCGGTGTGAAGAACATCATCAGCGTGTCGTCCGGCAAAGGCGGCGTAGGAAAATCTACGGTAGCTGCCAATCTGGCAGTAGGGTTGTCCAAGTTGGGCTATAAAATCGGTTTGTTGGATGCCGACGTGTTCGGACCGAGCATACCCAAGATGTTCCGAGTGGAGGACGCGCATCCCTATGTCGAAATGGTGAACGGACGCAACTTGATTGTGCCGGTGGAGAGTTATGGCGTAAAGATGCTTTCTATCGGTTTCTTTGTCAATCCCGACCAAGCTACCTTGTGGCGGGGGGCGATGGCCTGCAATGCCCTAAAACAGCTGATAGGTGACGCAAACTGGGGCGAGCTGGATTACTTCATCATTGACACGCCTCCGGGGACAAGCGACATCCATCTCACACTTGTGCAGACGCTGCCCATCACGGGGGCTGTCATTGTCAGCACTCCGCAGAAAGTGGCGTTGGCAGACGCACGCAAAGGCATTGACATGTATCAGAACGAGAAAGTGAACGTGCCCGTCCTCGGATTAGTGGAGAACATGGCCTGGTTCACGCCTACGGAATTGCCGCAAAACAGATATTACCTCTTCGGGAAAGAAGGTGTGAAATGCCTTGCCGAGAAGATGCATGTGCCTTTGTTGGGACAAATTCCCATCGTGCAGAGCATCTGCGAGAATGGAGACAACGGTACACCCGAAGTGCTTGACGACGAGAGCCTGACGGGGCAGGCCTTCATAGCGTTAGCCCGGAGAGTGGCCAAAGAAACCGACCGACGGAACATGGAGCAGACTCCGACGCATACCGTGAAAGTAAGGAAGTAGTTGCATATAATGAGATACTCAACCCGTTGATTGAATCAAATCAGCACCGGTTTCACTCGTCCAATAGGCTTGTTGTTGATGAAATTGAAGTATTGAAGTGTCATGCGCTGTTCTCGTTCAAGCTCATCGGTCGGGAATCGGCCAGCGCCAAGGGGCGAACCACCCGCCCGACGAGCGTAAAGTTACGACAATTCAAACCTTTCTCCGGACTTTATCGCCAATTGTCGTGCGATGGCCGTCCGATTGGCTATGGGCATAGTCCGTTTCCCACGTATGTCGCGGCAAGCGAGACAAACCGGTTTTCCAAGGGCGGCTCATTAGTGAACACGCCCTTGTTTCTTGTCTCTTTCCGTACTTGGCGATGATAGCCCCCGACGGCGTTGGCGGTATAAGCCATGCGTCGTATATCCGTCGTAAACTGGAAGTATCCGGCAAGCCTTTCCCGTTTGTCCTGCCACGGCTTGACGACAACCGGATATTTCTCACTTCCCATTTTTTTCATCCGGATTGAGAAGTTCCGTTCCTGCGGCTTCCTCACTTGCCGCGCCATGGACATGTTTCAGGTCTTTCACACGAACTCCGTTTGATGCTTGCCACCCACATGCTTGGCAGAGTTGCGTACCTGATGGATGAGTTACCCAAGGCATGAAGTCCGATGATGCGGCCCGCAACACCCCGGTAAGGGAGCAAA
>CAYXQT010000166.1:0-5279 GCA_964466445.1 uncultured Paraprevotella sp.
CCCGCAAGACACGCCGGGTTCCGCTAATTCCTGAAACTGTGTATCGGAGCGGGGAACGCCTCGCCGCCCGCTTGCGCCACCCGCCCCCGCAAGACACGCCGAGTCCCGCTAATTCCTGAAACTGTGTATCGGCGCGGGGATGCGCCCCGCCCGGTTGACGAAACCGGCGCAACCGAACCTGTTGACGCGCATCACGGGAGCACGCCCCAAAAGGCCGCCGAACTCCACCGAATCGCCCACCGTCTTCCCCACCACGGGAATGATGCGCACGGCCGTGGTCTTCTGATTCACCATGCCGATGGCGGCCTCGTCCGCAATGATGCCCGAAATCGTCGTGGCGGGCGTGTCGCCGGGGATGGCAATCATGTCCAGTCCGACGGAGCAGACGCACGTCATGGCCTCCAGCTTCTCCAAGGTCAGCGCGCCGCACTCCACGGCATCAATCATGCCTTGGTCTTCGCTCACGGGGATGAAAGCCCCGCTCAGCCCTCCCACGTATGACGAAGCCATCACGCCCCCCTTCTTCACCTGGTCGTTCAGCAAGGCCAATGCGGCCGTCGTCCCCGGCGCGCCCGCGCGTTCCAGCCCGATTTCTTCCAATATCTCGGCCACGCTGTCGCCCACGGCCGGAGTCGGAGCCAGCGAAAGGTCGATGATGCCGAAAGGCACTCCCAAGCGGCGCGACGCTTCCTGCGCCACCAGTTGCCCCACACGTGTGATTTTGAACGCCGTGCGTTTGACGGTCTCACAAAGCTCCTCGAAGCCCGCTCCGCGGATTTGGCTCAGCGCATGTTTCACCACGCCCGGCCCGCTCACCCCGACGTTGATCACGGCATCTGCCTCGGACACCCCGTGGAACGCGCCGGCCATGAACGGGTTGTCGTCCGGCGCGTTGCACAGTACCACCAGTTTCGCGCAGCCCAAGGAATCCTTGTCCTTCGTGCGTTCCGCCGTCAGCAGGATGATTTCGCCCATCAGCCTCACCGCGTCCATGTCGATGCCGGTCTTCGTCGAGCCTACGTTCACCGACCCGCAGATGCGCCCCGTCTCCGCCAAGGCCTGCGGGATGGAGCGGATGAGAAGCTCCTCGCCGCGCGTCATCCCCTTGGAGACGACCGCCGAATAACCGCCCAGGAAATTGACGCCGACTTCTTCCGCCGCCCGGTCCAAGGCATGAGCCACCTTCACGAAATCTTCCGGCGTGCGGCAAGCAGCCCCTCCCACCAACGAGACGGGCGTGACGGAAACCCGCTTGTTCACTATCGGGATGCCATATTCCTTGGAGATGTCCTCGCCCGTCCTCACGAGATTCCTCGCTACTCGCGTTATCTTGTCGTAAACCTTGCGGCAAAGCGCGTCCGCGTCCGCGTCCACGCAATCCAGCAGGCTGATGCCCATCGTGATGGTACGAACGTCAAGATTCTCCTGCTCGATCATCTTGTTGGTCTCGAGCACCTCGTATATGTTAATCATACCTCCGCCACAGAATTAGATGCGGTGCATCTTGTCAAAAATCTCTTCCCGCTGGCATTTCACCTGAACTCCCATCGACAAGCCGATTTCAGCCAACTCGCGCGCCAACACCTCGAAAGGCTTTTCCACTTCGGACAAGTCGGCTATCATCATCATGTTGAAATACTCCTGCACGATGGTCTGCGATATGTCTAAGATGTTCGCCCTGTTCTCCGCCAAGTACGTACATACCTTCGCGATGATGCCCACCGCGTCCTTCCCCACTACCGTGATAATCGTCCTGTTCATACGTGGTTCCCTTTCTCCTGTCCGATACCCGTCACCCTCAAAAGACCTTTACGGGGTCGCCGCGCCACGGGAGACACCTTGCCCCCTTCGTATCTGTTGTAAAGCGGCACGCGCCAGAGACCCGCGTCCCGATACCATTTCAGCGAAGTGAAGAACCGCATCATCTCCGCCTCGTCGTCAGAAGAGCGCGACGGGCGGCGCGGCACGTACGTGTTCAGGCCGCTGAACGCTCCCTCCTTAATCGGGATAATCAACTGAGTGGCGTAATCGTTCACCGAACTGAAACTTCCGTGATCCTTGTAGACCACGGCCCGCTCCAAGATGCTCCTCACTCTCGCGACGTAAGGATTCGCACGGCCCGCGCTGTCCACCCAATCCCCGTAGTCGTACAGCTCATAGTCCGTCTCGAACGACTGCAACGTGTTGCGGTCAAGTTCCCACATGCGGGCGCACACCGCCGTGTCGCGGAACAAGGAGTCCATGCACGCCGCCAAATCGCCCATACGCGAGAGGTCGGTGAGGCTGATGGAAACGAAGTCGTCCCACTCCTCGCCGTTCGTCCTGTAATAGTCCATGTAAGTTCGCGCCGCCTCCGTCAGTCCCTCGGCGTCCATCCGCAACAAGTAGGGCAGTGCCCTGTCGTAGGGGAACCCCTCGGCGGGGATGGAGTTGGGGGCGGAGAGGAAATAGTGCGCCCGCTCTTTAAGCTCGTAGGCTGTCTCCACGTTTGCCATGAGGCAGGCATCGAACATGACCATGTCTAAGTAGGGGCATCCCTCGAGCACCTCCCGTATGTCCGTGATGTTCATGCTATAGTGCTCTTCCCCCTCATAGCCGAAGGAGCGTTTCTTCACCGTGTTCGGCGTGTAGAGGCTGCCGTCGGCGTGCGACGAGAACGTGACACCCAACCGGCGGGCCGGATACCGCGTGAATACGTCGTTGATGACTTCGCGCATCACGTCCGGGTCGATGGAATAACGGTCGGAGTAAGTCTGCACGGTGTTTTGCACCACATCGCCGTTCTCGTCCTTCCCGATTAGGAACAAGGTGGGCGTGGAACTGATGTCGGCATACACCAGCAGGTTGGCGTCCACGTCCGACTTGGCATATCCTTTCTTCAGGTCGTCGATGTTCTCGTTCAGGAACACCTTCAGGTCGTTCTGCCCTACCATATATAATAGGTAAGTGGTTTCCTTGACCGCGTCGGGGTTTTCCTTGGGCACGTCCTCCTCGCAGGCCGCGAACGCGCAGACCGCCACTAACGCCCCGATGATTCCCTTTGCCTTAAACCTCATGTCCATACGTTTTCCTTCAAGCGCACAAAGTTACTAAAAATGGGAAACAAAACCCGATTATCCGCCAAAAAAAGGCGGCGCGGCAGTCCCGCCCGCAAATGCGGGGGAATGCGGGAAATCCCTCCCCAAAATAATCTTGTAAATTAATGCGATAAAATCCCCATTCGACATGTCATTGTCAGAAGAACGACACATCTTAAAGCAGTCGTTGTCCGCAGACTTCCCCATCGTTGCCACCTCTATGGAAGGAGCAGGAATCGGATACTTGGTTGAGAATGTAGATACTTCCATGTCCTGGCCGGGATAAACAGCTGGGATTACGCAAAGACAGGAGAAGAATCCTCTGCCTGCGTTTTTTGTGAAAAGGCAGTGAAAAACCCGGGAGACTGGAAAGTCGGCTTCTGGCAGGGCGGTTCGGACATCGCCTTACTTCCCCGTTGCCGGAACGATCGGCCAGCCTTCGTCGTCCCACGTCATCTCCCGCAGGAACAGCTTGCTGACTCCGCCCTGCGCCCTGCTGTACCCATGGGCCATGAAATAGTCTTTCCCGTCGAGGTGGTAAGCCGCGCTGTGCCCTATGGCCACGAACTCGTCGCTGCTGTCCACGACGAGGCTTCCGCCGCCCCGCGTCATCTCCCGCCCGTCCTTGTCCACGTATGGGCCGGTCACCCGCGCGGAACGTCCCACCACGACTTTGTAGTCGCTTTTCAGTCCACGGCAACAATGATCGAAGGAGACGAACAGGTAGTAATAATCCCCGTGACGGAATATGAACGGGGCTTCCACGGCGTTCTCGCCCCGGAACGCGCCTCCGCCGTGCCCGTCGTGCCGACGCGTGCATATCGTGTACATTTCTTCCGGCTCCGACACGGATGTCAAGTCCCCCGTCAGCCTCACTATCCGTATGCCTCCCCAGAAAGAGCCGAACGCCAGCCAGGAATTTCCCTCTTCGTCTATCACGACGTTCGGGTCGATGGCGTTAAAGTCGTCACGCGTATGGGAGACGATGACCGCCCCCGTGTCCGTCCACGGCTCGCCGGAGGCCGGGTCCAGCGTCTTGCGGAAGGCGTGGCCTATGGCCGAGCGGTTTTTCCCGAAGGTGGAGCAAGAATAAAAAAGGTGGTAATTCCCTTGATGGTAAATGACATCGGGTGCCCACGTATGTCCCCCGTAGCCCTTGATGCTGTCCGTCGCCCACTCGGGAGGCGACGGGAACACGCCTTGCTCCACAGTCCATTCGCACAAGTCCTTCGAGCTCAGGCACGAGATGCCGTAGCCCGTGGAATAAAGGTAATACGTGTCCCCCTCCTTCGCCATGGCAGGGTCGTGCACCCACGGCTCGCGCACCACGTTTCCCGCGCGCGGCCTTCCCCTCCCTTGCGCGTGTCCCCACGTCGGGACGAGAAGCCCCAACGCCCCCGAAAGCAGAATCCCCCTCATGAAAACGGAAAGGTTAAGGGCTCGCATGACCCTCCTCCCCTCCGCTCAGGAGCAGGGAGACGGCATGCGCGTAGTCCGCCATCGTCTGCGCCTTGTGAATCTTCTTGCGGCATTTGCGGTCGCCGTCGAGGTACAGGTACTCCCAGAAGGACTTCATCTTGGTCAGCCGTTGCTTCTCGCCCCCTTCGAGCGTCCGCGCATAATAGTCCGACACATCCGCATGCAACGCCCGAAGGGCGGACATGCGCCGCTCCGTGCTCCATGCCGCCCCCTCCCGGTATTCGGCCGCTGTCCACGGAGCGGACAGCAGCCCGCGCCCCATCATGACGCCCTCCAAGAAAGGCATCCCCTCCCGCAAGTCGTGAAGTTCTTCCGCCGTCGTGACGTCGCCGTTATACACTACCGGGTGGCGGCATTCGCGGGCGAAGCGCACGAACGCCTCGCGGTCGCATTCCCCCTTGAACTGCTGCCGCCCCGTCCGCGCGTGCACCACGACGCGGGAGAGGCGTGCCTCGTTCAACGCGGGAAGAAGTCCCATGCATTCCGAGGCGTCCTCATGCCCTAAGCGTATCTTCACGGAGAAAGAGAGCTCCGGATGACGTTCCGCCACCCGCAGCAGTGCCCTCACCCGTCCCGCGTCGTGCAGGATGCCGCACCCTTTCCCCCTCTTCACGAACATGGGAAAAGCGCACCCCATGTTCAGGTCTATCTCCTTGTACCCGTAAGGGACGATGCGGGACAGGAGTTGTTCCGCCTCTTCGGCCGTGGCCGCTATGATTTGGG
>CAYXQT010000167.1:0-5251 GCA_964466445.1 uncultured Paraprevotella sp.
AATGACCGATTTGGGTTAAAAAGCTCCAAATTTTTTGGAATAACGCTTTCGCGACGACTTCGGGATTTGTCGGAAGGCTGAAACTCTTGTCTACATGGGTTGTGGTTTTCATCTCATTTGGGCTGTCTTTTAGTTTTTTTTCGCGAATGTATCCACGAATACAACACGATCCACAGTCTCCCGTCGATTTGTTTCCACTGCGCAGAAACGAAGAGCCCACCACGGACAAAAAAATCTTCCTGATTTCCCATAAAACCGGAAACGGCCATGAATAACAAAAATACAACCGCTTCCCCTCCTACTGTTGCGGAGGCTTGACTCGAACAAGCGACCTCCAGGTTATGAGCCTGGCGAGCTACCAACTGCTCCACTCCGCGATGTCTTTCTTGATTTCGGAAGCAAAAGTAATGATTTTGCTCCTAACCACCAAACGAAACGCGGATATTTGATGATTTTTCACAATAGGAAGCGGAAACGCAGAGCCGACGGGAAAGACACGCTGCCCTGCCGCAAGACATACGCCAACAGAGCGGACGAGCCGACCACGGCATACACCAGAACGACCCGCCCGGACAGAAATGCAAACAAGCGGAAGTCAACGCACGCCTACTTCCCGGATAAGGCGTTCAGCTCCGCCCCACCGGTCGATGACGTAGAGCACGTAACGGATGTCCACGCCGATGCAGCGGGTCAAGTCTTGCGTGAAAGTGACGTCGCTGCTCAAGGCATCCCAGTTGCCGTCGAAAGCCAGCCCGATGAGTTCGCCCTTGCCGTTGAACATCGGGCTGCCGGAGTTTCCGCCGGTGATGTCGTTGTTCGTCAGGAAACAGAGCCGCATCCCGCCGCTTTCCTTGTCCTTGTACGGGCCGAAGTCTCCTTTTTCGAACAGGGACCTCACTTCGGGCTCCACCCGGTACTCGTCCGTCTTGTCGCTCTGCGCCACCTTGGCCAGTAGCGAGGGCATGTCGGTGAAGTAGTCCTGGTGCCCCGACGGGCCGGTGTAGTCGTCCACGATGCCGTAGCTCAGGCGCATGGTGGAGTTGGCGTCGGAATAATGCGGCAAGTCGGACTCCATTTCGAGAACGGCTTCGCAGAGCAGCCTTTCGCCCTCTTCCACCTCCGTGCCGTAGCGTTTGTTTTCGCCGTAAATCTTCTCTTCAAGCTCCGTCACGCTCCTCAGGCATCCTAATGCCATGTCGCCGTCTTTCTGTTCCTGCGTCAGCGTCATGTTCACGCAGTTCGTGTCGGTCAGCACCGTCTGACTGAACATGGAGTCCACGTAGGCTCGCACGTCGCCCGCGTATTCCTCTTCTATCGTCCGGTAGAAGTCCGGCAGGTATCCGGCTTCCACCTGCTTGGCGTAATTGTCTGTCAGAGCCGTCATCGTTTCCTTGTCGACCTCCTCGTTCCAGTCCTTGTACAGTTGGCGCAGGCGGCTTCTCCATCCCGCCCTGTCCGTCTCGTTCTCCGCGCCTTGCAGGTCGTTGAAGCAAGAGGCGATGCGCATCAGGTCGGAGCCTCCGAGGAAGGACTCGTACAGGAACGCGGCGGCGCGGTTGCCGTCCTTGCGGGCCGCGTGAGCCTTTTCGAGCCTGCCCAGCAGGTCGCCGAAGCGTTCCATCCTTTGCGGATTCTTGCTTATCCATTCGGCGATTTTCCGTTCCTGCTCTCTCTTCTGCTCCACCACTTTCAGTTCCTTGAGAGCCTTGTTCATGCCGATGCTGTTTTTCCAGTAGTTGGAGCTGTTGGCATATTTGGAAGCATATTGCAGGCGTATTTTCGGGTCGCCGTCCATCCATTTCTTCCATACGCCCTGCTTCACGCCGCGCACGTTGATTCGGGCTTCGTTGTAGGTCTCCATGCCCTCCGTTATCCCGTAGGAAGAGAGGTAGCGGTCGGTGCTCCCCGGATAGCCGACGGTCATGCAGAAGTCCCCTTCTTTGAAACCGTCCAAGGAGACTTTGGCATAACGTCCGGCCTTGAACGGGCGGTTGCCGGCATCGTAGGCGGCGGGGAGGTTGTCCTTGTTGGCATAAATGCGGAAGACGCTGAAGTCGCAAGTCTGGCGTGGCCACATCCAGTTGTCCGTCTCGCCGCCGAACTTGCCCAGACTTTGGGGCGGCGCGAACACTAAGCGGATGTCGACGTACTCCCGGTACACGTTGACGTAGAATGCGTTTCCCGAGTAGTAGGGGCTGACTTCGCAAATCAAGTCCGGATATTTTCTTGTATATTCGTTTTCTATGGACATGCAGATGGAGTCAATGCTGTTCCGGCGCATATTCTCCTTGGCGTTTTCGCCCGATGCCGCCATCTCGGCGGCATGCTCCTTGCAGTATTTGTCCAATGCCTTGTTCACCCGTTTGGTGATGTCTTCCGTCCTTTGCAGGAACCGCACGTAAAGCCCTTTGGCCGGAAGCTCTTCCGCTTGCGTGCGGGCCACGAATCCGTTCTTCAAGATGTCGTTTTCGGGCGTGGCCAACGCCTGTATGCTGGCGAAGCCGCAGTGGTGGTTCGTAAATACCAAGCCGTCGGGCGAGACCACGATGCCGGAACAGAATCCGCCGAAGCTGACTACGGCATCTTTCAGCGAATGGCCATCCGTATCATACAACTCCTTCTCACTCATTTGCAGTCCCAAGCTCCTCATGGTCTTCATGCTTTCGCGCGAAATGTGGCTGAGCATCCACATACCCTCGTCGGCCCGCGTGCCGTTTAGGCAACAAGCAAGGGCGAGTAACGTTAAAAACTTCTTCTTCATATCAATCCATTGAAAGGTTTATTCTATGTCGTTTTCCATCCTTGTCCCTACGATGAGTCTCATGTTCGGGTCTTTCAGCCGGGCTCTGAGCCATTCCTCCATTTTCTCGCGGTTCTGGGGCGACAGTTCTTTTTTCAGGGTAAGGCTTACCAAGGTCAGGGAATCTCCTTTCGTGCTGTCGCCGACGATGTAGGAAACGGTGCGGGAGATGCTGACGCGTGCCGCTTCGGGAAACAGGGTCGCCATTTCCGAGCTGACGGACTGGGCTTGTTGTTCGGTAGCTTTGTAAAAGTCCAGTTCTTTCTGCAACCGGTCGCCGCGTTTCTGCTCGTTGGCCAGCAGTTGTGCGCTTTTGTCCGTCTGTTTGACGGCAGGATTGTTCAGCATCGACCTCAGCTCGGCGGGGCTGAGGTTCTTCGTGCCTTGCACGACGGACAGCCTGACACCCTCCAGCCCGAAACTTCCCAACTGATTTTTCATCCTTGCCAATTCCTTTTCTTCTATCTCTTCGCCGATGATGACGAGGCGGATTTCCTTGGTGCGGTAGTCCGCCTTTTTAGTGATGACCTGCGTCTGGTCGGACGTGACGGCCTGCGTCACGAAATTATTGACCTTGCTCATGAAGATGTTTTCCCGAACCAGGGAATAGGTGAGCAGGGCGGAGGGGAGCATCGTGAACACGGCAATCGTGATGATGATATGCTTCACCCGCTTTTCCCGCTGTTTGTCCACGAAGACTTTCTTCTTGAAGTCCAAGATGTTCACCCCCACGAAAGTGGCCAGGGCGATGAAAATGGAGTTGATGAGGTAGAGGTAGAACGCCCCGGCCGCGTAAAGCCAGTTGCCCGTGGCCAGTCCGAAGCCGGTCGTACAGAGGGGAGGCATGATGGCCGTGGCTATGGCTACGCCGGGGATGACGTTGCCTCCGCGTTGCCCCGTGCTACACAAGGCCATGATGCCGGCCATTCCGCCGAAGAACGCGATGAGCACGTCGTAAATCGTAGGCGAGGTTCGTGCCAGCAACTCGGACTGCGCCTCGTCTATCGGCGTGACGGAAAAGTAGAGCGTGGCCGTGAGCACACTGAAGATGGTGGCGATGGCGAAACTGCGGAATGCCCGTTTGAGCAAATCGAAATCGTAGATGCCCACGCCCAGTCCCATGCCGACGATAGGCCCCATGAGCGGGGAAATCAGCATGGCACCGATGATGACGGCGGCCGAATTGGTGTTCAGCCCCAGAGATGCCACGAAAATGGCGAAAATCAAAATCCAGAGGTTGGCTCCGCGGAAGTCGATGCCGGCCTTGATGGAGGCTATGGTTTCTTTTTCCGGAGCCTTGTCTTTCTTCATGCTTAAAAGTCTGCGGACAAGCAGATTGAGGTAGCCTTGTTGTTTTTGGGGTTCGGTTTCCATAATTTTATCCCTGATGTTTGCGAAAATATTTGCCGATGACAGGCAGGCTCCGTGCCGGCAAATCGTGTCTCAGTATATGCGCGGTGAAGAGCGAGATGAGCACAGTGTTGATAGCCAGCCGCGTCCATGCGGGCCATTCTTCGGGCGTACAGGCCATGACGGCGTAGAACCCTCCGCCAATCAGTACGTAAGTCACGATGGATTTCAACGGGTAACGGACGGGGTTCTTCTTTTGCCCCACGATGTAGGACAGGAGCATGGACGTGGCATATCCCGCGAAACCGCCCCAAGCGCAAGCCATGTAGCCGTGGCTCGGTATGAAGATGATGTTGACCGCGAGGAGGACCGCACAACCGGCGGCCGAGAACCACGCCCCCCAAATCGTCTTGTCGATGAGCTTGTACCAGAACGAAAGGTTGAAGTAAATCCCCATCATGATTTCGGCCGCCATGACAATGGGGACAACCCGCAAGCCGGGCCGGTAGTCCGGCGCGATAATCAGTTTCAGGATGTCCATGTAACCGATGACGCAAAGGTAGGCCAGCAGGGTGAAGATGATGAAGTATTTCATGGCGGAGGCATAGGTCTCCCCGCTGTTCCTATCCTTGGCCTTGCCGAACACGAAAGGCTCGTAGGCATAGCGGAAGGCTTGGGTAATCATGGCCATAATCATGGCTATCTTCACGCAGGCACCGTAGATGCCCAGTTCGGACTTGGCCGTTTCCGCGTCGCCGTACACCAACGGGAAGATGATTTTGTCCGCCGTCTGGTTCAGGATGCCCGCGACACCGAGAATCAGGATAGGCCAGCTGTAACCCAGCATGCATTTCATCAGACGGATGTCGAACCGGTATCTGAATCCCGTCAGTTCGGGAATGAAGAATAATGTGACGAACGACGTGCAGGCGAGGTTCAGGATGAAAGCGTACCCCGGCCCGACGGACGGGTCATAAATCGCGCCCACCCATGCGTAGCGGACGTACAATGCCGGAAGCACGACGAAATAAAGGATGTTCAACGCGATGTTGAGCACGATGAACAGCATCTTCAGGGCGAAAAACTTGACGGGGCGGTGCA
>CAYXQT010000168.1:0-5188 GCA_964466445.1 uncultured Paraprevotella sp.
CCCGAAAGATGTTGGAAAAGGCGGCTTCTTTCGTTTTTATTTGTATATTTGTCGGCAAATCGTTGCGAACACATCAAGGGAAAGAGACATGTTGTCGGTTGAAGAATTGAACGACCGCCTGATTGATTTGGCTTTTGCCGAAGACATAGGCGACGGGGACCATACCACGCTCTGCTGCATCCCGGCGGAAGCCATGGGGAAATCCAAGTTGCTCGTCAAGGAAGAAGGCGTGCTGGCCGGGGTGGAAACCGCGAAGGAAGTGTTCCGCCGCTTCGACGCGGACCTGAAAGTGGAGGTGTCCCTTCCGGACGGGACGCACGTGAAGCCGGGCGACGTGGCCATGGTCGTCACGGGGCGCGTGAGGAGCCTGTTGCAGACGGAGCGTCTGATGTTGAACATCTTGCAACGAATGAGCGGCATTGCCACCATGACGAGCAAGTATGTGGAACGGCTGAAAGGGACGAACACCCGCGTGCTGGACACGCGCAAGACGACCCCGGGCATGCGCATGCTGGAAAAGGAGGCCGTGAGAATCGGAGGCGGCGTGAACCATCGCATCGGGCTGTTCGACATGATTCTCCTGAAGGACAACCACGTGGACTTCGCCGGAGGCGTCGCCAACGCCATCGGCCGTTGCCACGAGTACCTCAGGGAAAAGGGCAAGAGCCTGAAGATTGAAATCGAAGTGCGCAACTTCGACGAACTGCGGCAGGTGCTGGAGACGGGCGGCGTGGACCGCGTCATGTTCGACAACTTCTCCGTGGAGGACACGCGCAAGGCCGTGGAGATGGTGGCGGGGCGTTTTGAGACGGAATCCAGCGGCGGGATTACCTTCGACACCTTGCGCGACTACGCCGAGTGCGGGGTGGACTTCATTTCCGTCGGCGCGCTGACCCATTCCGTCAAGGGGCTGGACATGAGTTTCAAGGCTTGTTGACGGGCGTGAGCCTGCCGGGCTGGCAAACGGTTGCCGGGACGGTCGCGTCGGGGAAGGGGAGGCGGTCCTGATAAACGTTCCTTTATATATTATATAGGTATATAAGATATGAAGAGACACTTCTTGTGGATGAGTGCGGCTTTGTGGCTATCCTCGCAGGCGGCGGCGCAGACGGAGCGTTTCCGTTCCCCCGTGGATGCTCCGTTCCTGATGTCGGGCAGTTTCGGCGAGCCGCGTCCGGACCATTCCCATTGCGGCATCGGCGTGGAAGCGCAAGGCGTGGAGGGGAAACGCGTCCTTTCCGCGTGCGACGGTCATGTGTCGCGGCTTACGGCGAGCCCCGACGGCTTTGGCAATGCCGTTTACGTGACGCACCCCGACGGTCTGGTATCCGTTTATTGTCATTTGGACGCTTTTGCACCGGCGTTGCAGGAAATCGTCCGCAAGCGTCGATATGAGGCGGAAACGGAACGGGCGGGCGTGAGGCTCCCGCCCGCGGCGTTTCCGGTGAAGGCGGGGGAAATGATTGCTTACAGCGGCGATACGGGTGCTTCCCTTGCCCCTCATCTTCATTTGGAATTGCATCGCGCGTCGGACGGGGCGTTGGTGGATCCGTTACCCCATTTCCTGCATTTGCTGACGGACGATATGAAGCCGGCCGTCCACGGGATGAAGCTGTACGCTTGTCAGGGACGAGGCCGGGTAGATGCCGGAAGGCTGGCCGTGAGAGAGACGGATTGTCGCGGGAATGAGGCGGCGGACGAGAAAGAGTTTGTTTATTAATGGATTTCTATGGAAAGGAAGATGGGAACCAAACGGGTAGTAATGGCGGCCATGATGGCCGCGTGCGCGGGCTACGGTCAGGCTTGCACGAACCTGATTGTGGGGAAGAAGGCGTCGGCCGACGGGTCGGTCATCGTGTCGTACAGTGCGGACGACTTCGGCAGTTTCGGCTATTTGCGCCACTGGGAGCGCGGAAAGCACACGAAAGGGGAGACGCGCTCCGTCTACGACTGGGAGACGAACAATTACGCGGGCGAGATAGAGGAGGCGCCCGAAACGTACAACGTGATAGGGAACATGAACGAATACCAGCTGACGATTGCGGAGACGACGTTCGGCGGACGCGCGGAACTGGTCGACTCCACGGGACTGTTGGACTACGGCAACCTGATATACATAGCCTTGCAGCGTGCCAGGACGGCGAGGGAAGCTATCCGCGTGATGACCGGACTGGCCGAGCGGTACGGCTATAACAGCGAGGGCGAGAGCTTTTCCATAGCCGACAAGGACGAGGCGTGGGTCATGGACATGATAGGGAAAGGAGCGGGGCGCAAGGGCGCGGTGTGGGTGGCCGTGCGCGTGCCGGACGATTGCATCTGCGCCCATGCCAACCAGAGCCGCATCCGCCGCTTCCCCCTCCGCGACAAGGAGAACTGCCTTTATTCCGAGGACGTAATCGACCTTGCTCGCGAGAAAGGGTATTTCGAGGGAAAGGAAGACAGCGACTTCTCTTTTTCCGACGCATACGCTCCCGCCGACTTCAGCGCGTTGCGCTTTTGCGAGGCGAGGGTGTGGAGCTTCTTCAACCGCTATGCGGACGGGATGGGGAAGTACTTGCCTTACGCTTCGGGGGAAGACCCGCAGGCCGAGCCGTTGCCGCTGTTCGTCAGGCCGAAGCGCCGCATTTCCGTGCAGGACGTGAAGGACATGATGCGCGACCATTACGACGGCACTCCGCTGGCGTTGGACGACGACCCCGGCATGGGCCCGTTCGAGGCGCCCTACCGCCCCACGCCGTTGACATGGGAGGTGGACGGGAAGACCTACTTCAACGAGCGTCCCATCTCCACACAGCAGTCGGGGTTCGTCATGGTGGCGCAGATGCGCGGCGGGCTGCCCGACTGCGTGGGCGGCGTGCTGTGGTTCGGATGCGACGACGCGAACATGATTGCCTTCACGCCGGTGTATTGCTGTACGGACGTGGTGCCGGAGTGTTACGGCGACAAGGTGGCGGACGGCCTGCACTTCTCCTTCAAGAGCGCTTTCTGGGTGTGTAACTGGGTAAGCAGTATCGTGTACCCCCGTTACAGCCTGTTGTTCGGTGAAGTCAAGGCCGTGCGCGACCGGCTGGAGGCCGACTACGGCGCGTTGCAGGAGAAGACGGAAAGGGAAGCCATGGCGTTGGCGGAGGCGGAAGGCGCGGGGCTGTCCGCCGCCCGCAAATACCTGACGGACTATTCGAACCGGACGGCCGCCGGGATGCTCTACGAATGGATGGAGTTGGGCAAACGTCTGATGGTGAAATACCTCGACGGGGGAGTGCGCCCCGAAAAGGACGGGCAATACGTGCGCACGCCCGGAGGGATAGGAGTCCCGGTGGAACGGCCGGGCTACCCGGAACGTTACCGCCGGGAAATCGTGAAGGCCACGGGCGACCGCTTCGAGGTGAAGAAATAAAACGCGCAAGCGGCGTATTTTCAGGCCTCATCGTTGGCGATATGCCGTGAATTGAGTATTTTTGCCTGTAATACGGGACAAAGGATGACAGAAAACGACTGATAAAAAAGTGCGAAATGGATAAAGAACTGATTAAGGCGTGCGAGGCCAAGGCCGAAGCCTGGCTCTCTTCCCCCGTCTACGACGCGGACACGCAGGCGGAAGTGCGCGGGATGCTCGACAATCCCGACAAGACGGACTTGGTGGAGTCTTTCTACCAGAACCTGGAATTCGGGACGGGCGGACTGCGCGGCATCATGGGAGCCGGCACGAACCGCATGAACATCTACACGGTGGGGGCGGCCACGCAAGGCTTGTCCAACTACCTGAACAAGAACTTCAAGGGCTTGGAGCGGATTTCCGTGGTGGTGGGCCACGACTGCCGCAACAACAGCCGCCTGTTTGCCGAAGTCTCGGCGAACATATTCGCGGCGAACGGCATAAAGGTGTACTTGTTCGACGACATGCGCCCCACTCCGGAAATGTCGTTCGCGATACGGCGGCTGGGATGCCAGAGCGGAATCATCCTCACGGCTTCCCACAACCCCAAGGAATACAACGGCTACAAGGCTTACTGGGAAGACGGGGCGCAGGTGCTGGCCCCGCACGACAAGGGCATCATCGACGAGGTGAACAAGGTGAAGGCGGAGGACATCAAGGGACTGCACGCGGCACCGGGCGCCGACGACCCGCTGATCGAGATTATCGGCGAAGAGATTGACAAGCTCTATCTGGAAGAGATAAGGAAACTCTCCATCGACCCGGACGTGATACGCCGGCAGAAGGACATGAAAATCGTCTACACCCCCATCCACGGCACCGGCATGAAGCTCATCCCCCGCTCCCTGCGGCTCTGGGGCTTCGAGAACGTCAACACCGTGCCGGAACAAATGGTGAAGGACGGCAACTTCCCCACGGTGCAGTCGCCGAACCCGGAGAACGCCGAGGCGCTCTCCATGGCCATCGCCTTGGCCAAGAAGATAGACGCGGACATCGTGATGGCTTCCGACCCGGACGCCGACCGCGTCGGCATGGCCTGCAAGGACGCGGGCGGGAACTGGGTGCTGGTGAACGGCAACCAGACGTGCATGATTTTCCTCTATTACATCATCAGGAACCGCATCGCGAAGGGGAAGATGAAAGGCAACGAGTTCATCGTGAAGACCATCGTGACCACGGAGCTGATCAAGGCCATCGCGGACAAGAACAACGTGGAGATGTACGATTGCTACACCGGCTTCAAGTGGATTGCCAGCGTCATCCGCGAAAACGAGGGCGCGAAGCAGTATATCGGCGGGGGAGAGGAGTCATACGGGTTCCTCGCCGAGGACTTCGTGCGCGACAAGGATGCCGTCTCCGCTTGTTCCCTCTTGGCGGAAATCTGCGCCTGGGCCAAGGACCGGGGCAAGACGTTGTTCGACGTCCTGATGGACATTTACGTGGAGTACGGATTCTCCCTGAACCATACGATCAACGTCGTGAAGCCCGGCAAGACGGGCGCGGACGAAATCAGGCAGATGATGGTGGACTTCCGCGCGAATCCGCCCAAGGAGCTGGCAGGCTCGGCGGTAGTCCTGACGAAAGACTACCAAAGCCTGAAGGCCACGGACGACAAGGGCAACGTGACGGACATAGCGCAACCCGCCACTTCCAACGTGCTGCAATGGTACACGGCGGACGGGATAAAAGTGAGCGTACGTCCGTCCGGGACGGAGCCCAAAATCAAGTTCTACATCGAGGTGGCGGGCGAGA
>CAYXQT010000169.1:0-5178 GCA_964466445.1 uncultured Paraprevotella sp.
CTCGCGGGAGTCCGGGCGGCACGCCCTTTCCTTGCTTGAAACGTTGCGAGGCGGGGCCGGGCAAGCCCGAGTCCTGCCAAGCCTTGCGCCGCGATACCCGGCGTTCCCCATGGAAGCCGTCTTGTTTCGTTTCGGCCGGTCGCGCTTCCGTTTTGACAATATGACACCCGTTTCCCCACTTCCGCAAGCAAAGTGGAAGGGAAAAGGCGGTTTCGCGGTTTGCGGACTGCCGCCGGGAAACGCGAACCGGGAGCGAAAGGAGGCGTTTCCGGATACGTTTTTTCACGTTTCGGGCGTGTCTTTCACGTTCGTTAAGCAAAAACGCCCGTTTTCGTGCCGAGAAAAATTTCCGTTCCTGCGGAGGAAACATTTTTTTCGTCCGCAGGAAAATCCGGAAAAGTGCGGATTCCGACGGAATTTCCTCCCGAAAAGGGGAAATCGGACTGCGGGGAAACTCTCTTTTTCTCTATTTGGAAAGAAAACGGGCATCGGGTCGAAGTGTCGTCTTGCAAGGGGAAACGCCTTTCGGGCTTTCGCGTCCTTTTTTTGCGGGCGCGGGAAGTCATTTTCTTCCGTACCTTTTGAAAGCGGAAAGCCCTCTCCGGCTGACATCCCGTCTTCGGGAAGCGGCGCGGGAATCGCGTATTTCCCGCGCCGCGCCGACAAGGACGCGAATACGCGAATCCCGCGAGGGCGGAACTGACGTTCTGACAAAACGACAGTCCCGGCGGGAACCGCGTCTCCCGGATTGCGGACGCCGCGCGGACGGAAATTCATACATGAAACGGGCGTGTTCGTACAATGCCGGCTTCTTCATGAAAGGCAAAACGGAAAAATGTCTTAACTTTGCAACCGAAACCCGTAAAAGTTACAGATATGGATATAGAAGATTTATTTTTTAACATGTACATCGGCTGGATTTTCCTCTTCCCTTCCATCGTCCTCCCGCTCGCCTGTGGACTCTTGTGGCCACTTTTCCTGTTTGTCCCATTGCTGGTGCTGGAAGGTTCCAGGGGGCTGTTCGTCTTCTTAGCCCTCTTCGCCGCCGCCCTGTTCGTTTTGAGGCTTTTCTACTTCAGACAGCTGAAGCGTTTCCTTTCGGCGCACCGATGGTTCAAGCATGCCTTGTGGGCGCTTTGCCTGATTGTCCTATCCCTTCTGGCACTGCTGGTGCCGGACAGTTTCAGGGGGCTGTTCGTCTTCTTAGCCCTCTTCGCCGCCGCCCTGTTCGTTTGGGGGCTTTTTTACTTCAAACTGCTGAAGCGTTTCCTTTCGGCGCACCGATGGTGCAGGGTTGTCATGTGGCTGCTTTGTCCGATTGTCTCATTACCTTCGGGGGCGATGGCACTCATGTTCTATTGTTTTTACGTAGAAGGCATACGCGAAAGGGGCGGTTGGAAAGAAGAGAAGAAATTCTTTTCCAAGTACCAGACCGAAAGGGAACTGGAATCTTGCCCCGCCTTCAAAGGCATCGACTTTCCCGCTTTCGAGCCCGTCGACACGACGTTCGACGCCACGTTCATGCTGGAAGAATATATCATTTCGCACAAGATGCGGTTCAAGGACGTGCCCGCGGGAGACTTTTACTCGCAGCTGGAATCGCGTTGCAAAACGGATTCATTATGGAGCAAAAGCGAGGACGGGAATACGTACCTGTACGATTACTCCTGGTCTGGCACCACGGGCAAAGGGCCCGACGGCTGGGACTATCTCAGCTTGGAAATCACCAAAGGGAAACGCGACTTCTCCCTCAGCTACGGGGTCGAATGACGACAAGACACGTCCGCGCAATGAAGACAATGAAAATCCTCTCAAAGGTCCTGCCGGCAGCCGCCGCGATTGCCGCAGGCGCAGCCGTCTGGGCTTACTTCGGCACAAAGACCACGAACCGCCATGACTATGAGCAAGTGGGCGAGATACCGCCGCCCTCCGGCTACCAGCGGATGGAGCCGGAGGATGCCGCTTACGCCGCCTACCTGCGCTCCCTGCCGCTGAAGCCCAAGGGGAGCAAGGTGCGGCTCTTCACGGGCGGGGAGGCGCGCCTGCAGTCGCTGGCATACGCCGTGGTCGACCTGCCGCTTTTGAGCAACGACGAGCAGTGCGCCGACGTGTGCATGCGGTTGCGTGCCGAATATCTTTTCCATGCCAAGCGCTACGGGCGGATACGCTTCCGCGACGTCAACGGGCGCACCCTGAGCTACAGCGGCGGCAGTTCGCGCAAGGCTTTCGAGCGTTACCTGCGCAAGGTGTATGGCGTTGCCAGCACGTTCTCGTTGAAAAACGGGACGAAACGTCGCGAGCTGAAGGACATCCGTCCCGGCGACATGTTCGTCTATGCCGCCGGCGACCACGACTTGGAAAGGAAAATGAATTCAAAGTACGGCCATGCCGTCATGGTCGTGGACGTCGCGGTCGACCGACAGGGCAACAAGGCAGTCCTTTTAGCGGAGGGCAACACGCCGGCGCGGGACATCCACGTGCTCCGCAACTGGTGGAATCCCGTCGCCTCGCCGTGGTTCCGCCTCGACGACGATGCCGAGATACTGATATTCGACTGTTTCTATTACAAAGGTGATGAGCTCAAACATTTCTGAGGCGCGGAACGGTGCGGAGAAGTCCCCACGAGAGAGGGCGCGGGGGATATTCCCTGATTTCCTGCCTTACGTATTGGCGTTACAAGAAACTCATCAAACAAAACAAACAGATGTCTTCAGGTTTATTTTTCAAGAAACTCTGCGATGTAACGGCCATGTCAGCCGCCCTTGGCATCTTGGCACACGTTTTCCTCCTATGGTGCATGGATGCCGGTGGAACAGACTTCTTATGTGCGACATGCATACGGGGCTTGCATCTCATGGAAGCGCGGACGGGATGGTCTTACGAGGCAATAAACGTGGTATTGTTCATATTCCTTGAGCCGTCGGTGATCGGGTTCAACATACTGCTCTTCTTCTTCCATAAGTACTATTCAAGTCATCTCCTGTTAGCCTTAGAAAGTGTGGCTGCATTCATATCAGTAACATACGTATGTATGTACATTTATGAAGCAGGATTAGCATCGACGGCATATCCATCCTGAACCTATGGATTCGCAGAGAAGAGAAAAGCCGCGGACGTCCAGACGGCATCGGGGCACAGGACCGAGAAGGCCTTCCAAGCCCATCTTCAAGACAAGCCCTGACGGCAGTGCCGAAGAATCGCAAAACTCCTTATCAAGAAATCTGAAGACTGACAGGAACCGAGACGAGGCCTTGGCGTATGAACGCAACGAGAAACCAGGAGAACCTGGAATTCCGTACATCCATTATCAAGCAAAGACAAACTTATAAGATCATGAAACCGATATTATCAGATGAAAGCAGACGAACAGTCAGAAGAACTTGCAAGTGGATTACCATACTGGCCGGCATCGGGATTTCAGCGCACGTCTTACTCGTGTTTTTCCTCACTGCCGACAACGGAATGAAAATCGCCTGCGACGTGTGCGTGAAAGCCTTGCACAACATGGAAGCGCGGACGGGATGGTCTTACGAGGCAATAAACGTGGTATTGTTCATATTCCTTGAGCCGTCGGTGATCGGGTTCAACATATTACTTTATTTCTTTTACAAGTACACTTTCAGCCACGTGCTTTTGGCCATAGAGAGCGCGGCTTCGTTCCTGTCAGTGTCATACGTATGTTATTACGTTTATGAAGCAGGGTTGCCCCTCATCGGTAGCGGCTTTCATTAAGGAACAAGACATCGATGACACTCCGGAACAAACCGGGTAACTTTGCAGGGCATGACAACGTCGACGGGAAAACATGGAGTGGTTAAGAATATCGACATCCAATGAACTGGTGCGCGTCAGGACGGAGGAGATAGTGCCCGTCAAGGCTGACGGCAACTACTCCGACCTGTTGCTGACCAACGGGAAGAGCCATAAGATGACTTTCCAGCCGCACTTCTTCGAGGACACGTCCAGGCAGTTGCAAAGGAACTTCCTTGTCCGCGCGGGCAGGGGCATCATCGTGAACCGCCGGTTCATATACATCATCAACCTTACGGAGCAGACGCTCACCTTGGCCGGTCATCCGATGGCGGGCGAGGTGCGCGTGAACGCATCGCGCGAGGCCTTGAAGCAGGTCAAGGCCATGTTGGAAGAAGAGAAAGGAGGGACAGGCAATGAATGAAGAGGAACGGGACATACCGGGGCAGACGCCCGAGAGGCCCGTCATCGTCATCGAACGCGACGACGACCGGGGACGGGAGGGGAAGAGGAGGAACGCCCGCGGCCGCGGGACAAGGATGCCGGCCTTGGCCGCGGCAGTCCTTGCATCGGCGGCATTGGCGGCCTGCGGTTTCCTCTACTGGCTACGCTACGTCCGTGCGGGCGTGCCCATCTCTTGCACTCCGGAAGAAAACATCGCGAAACTCCGGCAGGAAGCGGGGGCGGAGAGGCCGGAAGTCTTGTTTTCCACGGACAGCATCCTCGGCGTGAGGCTGAACCTGTACGAGATTCACGGGCTTCGTGCGGAAATCACGCTTCAGGAGCCGGACACGTCCGACGCGAGCGTGTACCTCTACAGCCGCCAGGCCGACCACACGGCAAGCGGCAAATACCTTGGCTCCATAGTGACGGGGGCAAGGAGCTTGCGGAGGACGTCTCGCGCATGGGTGAGTGCGCCATTGCGGACGGGAACATCGTGATCGGGGTAAGCCGCAGCGAGAAGGTGAAGGACTACGTCATGGGCCGGAAGGGCTTCTTCTTCCGCCAGTTCGTCCTCGTGAGCGACGGCGTGCTGCCCTCAAGGTTCCATCTGCACGGGAAAGTGGAGCGCCGCGGTCTGGGTCGCATCGGTGAGACGCTGTATTACATCGAGGCTCCGCATCCGGAAACGATGTGGGACTTTGCCGACGCGAGAGGGGAGTACGGCTTCACCGACGCCATCCATATCACGGGGGCAGTGACTACGGCTTCCGCCGCGATTCCGCGGGGGTGCGCCACGGCATAGGCGACGTGTCGAGGTATCCGCACAAGAAGGGCAAGGGGGTCATTCCGTGGATAGTGTTCCGCAAGAGGGACGGGACTTGAGGAGGAGGGGGCGGGGGGATATTCCCTGATTTCCTGCCTTACGTATTGGCGTTACAAGAAACTTTCATAAACCACGCAGTATCCTCTCACGGCCGACAAGCA
>CAYXQT010000170.1:0-5158 GCA_964466445.1 uncultured Paraprevotella sp.
TGGACGGACGTGGACGGTTTCATGACCGCCGACCCCAAGGTGATTTCCGCCGCCTACACCATCAACGAGCTGAGCTACGTCGAGGCGATGGAGCTTTGCAACTTCGGCGCGAAGGTGGTCTATCCGCCCACCATCTACCCGGTCTGCGTGAAGAACATCCCCATCCTCGTCAAGAACACGTTCAACGCCTCCGGGAAGGGGACGGTGATAAAAAGCCGCACCGACGGGGACGGGAAGCCCATCAAGGGCATCTCCAGCATCGGCGACACGACGCTGATTACCGTCTCCGGCCTGTCCATGGTGGGAGTCATCGGCGTGAACCGCCGCATCTTCTCCGCGCTCGCCGACAACGGCATCAGCGTGTTCCTCGTCTCGCAGGCCTCCTCGGAGAACAGCACGTCCATCGGCGTGCGCGACGCGGACGCGGACGCGGCGTGCAAGGTCTTGGACGACGAGTTCGCCAAGGAGATAGAGACGGGGGCGATGTACCGCATGAAGGCGGAGAGCGGGTTGGCCACCGTGGCCATCGTGGGCGAGAACATGAAGCACACGCCGGGCATCGCCGGGAAGCTCTTCGGGACGCTGGGGCGCAGCGGCATCAACGTGATAGCCTGCGCGCAGGGCGCGTCGGAGACGAACATCTCGTTCGTGGTGGACGGGCGGTTCCTGCGCAAGACGCTCAACGTGATACACGACAGCTTCTTCCTCTCGGAATACCAAGTCCTCAACCTTTTCCTCTGCGGAGTGGGGACGGTGGGGAGCAGCCTCATCGAACAGCTGGCGCGGCAGAGGGAGAAGCTGAAGAGGGAACGGGGACTGGAACTTAAGGTGGTGGGTGTCGCCAACGGCCACCACGCGATGTTCGACCGCGAGGGCATCGGCCTGGAGAACTGCCTCGAAAGGCTGGCGCAGAGCGCGCCGAGCAACCTGAAACGCCTGCGCGACGAGGTGATAGGGATGAACATCTTCAATTCCGTCTTCGTCGACTGCACGGCAAGCCCCGACGTGGCGGGGCTGTACCAGGAGTTCTTGGAACACAACATCTCCGTGGTGGCGGCCAACAAGACGGCGGCCTCGTCGGACTACGCCACTTACCGGAATCTGAAGTCCGCCGCCCGCAAGCGCGGGGTGAAGTTCCTGTTCGAGACGAACGTGGGTGCCGGCCTCCCCATCATCCGCACCATGAACGACCTGCTGAACAGCGGAGACAAGATACTGAAGATAGAAGCCGTGCTGAGCGGCACGCTGAATTTCATCTTCAACGAGCTCTCGGCGGATGTCCCGTTCAGCGAGACCGTGCGGCGGGCAAAGGAAAAAGGGTACAGCGAGCCCGACCCGCGCGTGGACCTGAGCGGAAAGGACGTCATCCGCAAGCTGGTAATCTTGGCGCGGGAAGCCGGCTACCGCATAGAGCAGGACGACGTGGAAAAACATCTGTTCGTCCCCGATTCGTTCTTCCGGGGCACGTTGGACGAGTTCTGGAAGAACCTGCCCTCGCTGGATGCCGGCTTCGAGCGGCGGCGCAAGGTGCTCGAGGGCGAGGGGAAACGCTGGCGGTTCGTCTGCCGCTACGAGGACGGACGCGCTTGCGTGGAACTCTGCGAGGTGGGGCGCGAACATCCGTTCTACACGCTCGAAGGCTCCAACAACATCATCCTGCTGACGACAGAGCGTTACAAGGAATATCCCATGCTGATACAAGGGTACGGCGCGGGTGCCGGGGTGACGGCGGCGGGGGTCTTCGCCGACATCATGAGCATCGCCAACGTATGACACGCACGTAACCGAGGCAAGTCTGTCGAGATGAAGCACATCATCATACTGGGCGACGGCATGGCGGACTGGAAGGTGCCGGAGCTGGGCGGCAAGACGCCGTTGCAACGCGCCCGCACGCCCCACATGGACTGCATCGCCCGCATGGGGCGCAACGGTTTGCTGCAGACCGTGCCGGAGGGCTTCCATCCCGGCAGCGAGGTGGCCAACTCTTCCATCCTGGGCTACGACCAGCGCAAGGTGTACGAGGGGCGCGGCCCGCTCGAAGCCGCCAGCATCGGGGTGGAGCTGGCCGAGGGCGACTTGGCGTTGCGCTGTAACCTGATTTGCGTCGAGGACGGAAAGATAAAGAACCATTCCTGCGGGCGGTTGGAGACGGAGGAGGCCGACGTGCTGATCCGTTTCCTGCAAGGGGAGCTGGGCGGCGGACGCGTCCACTTCTACACGGGCGTCCAGTACCGCCATTTGCTGGTCGTGAAAGGAGGGGACAAACGCCTGCGTTGCACGCCGCCGCACGACGTGCCGGGCAAGCCTTTCCGCGACTGCATGGCGGAGGCCGAAGTGCCGGAGGCGCGGGAAACGGCGGACTTGCTGAACCGCCTAATCGCGGAATCGCAGAGGTTGCTCGCCGGACATCCGCTGAACCTCCGCCGGAGGAGGGAGGGGCGCGACGCGGCCAACAGCATCTGGCCGTGGGGCGGAGGATACCGCCCGGTCATGAAGCCGTTGTCGGAGACCTTTCCCCAAGTCAGGAGGGGGACGGTCATCACTGCCGTCGACCTCATACGGGGCATCGGGCGTTACGCCGGCTTGCGCGTCGTGGACGTGGAGGGAGCCACCGGCCTGTACGACACGAATTATGAGGGCAAGGCGCGGGCGGCGGTGGAAGCCCTGAAAGACGGCGACTTCGTCTATCTGCACGTGGAGGCGAGCGACGAGGCGGGACACGACGGGAACGTCGGGCTGAAGTTGCGGACGATAGAGGATTTGGACTGCCGCGTCGTCGGGCCTGTCCTGAATGCCGTGAAGGACTGGGAAGAACCGGTGGCCATAGCCGTGCTGCCCGACCATCCCACGCCCTGCGCCCTCCGCACGCACACGTCCGACCCCGTGCCGTTCGCCGTCTATTACCCGGGCATCGAGGCGGACGGCGTGCGGACGTTCGACGAGGAGGCGGCCGCGGCGGGGAGCTACGGCCTGCTCCGGGGCGACGAGTTCATACGCGAATTTATGGGACATTAACCGAAAGTCATTATGGAATATTATAGTACGAACGGTCGGGCAGGCCGTGCCACGCTCCGCGAGGCCGTGGTGAAAGGGCTGGCGGGCGACAGGGGCTTGTTCATGCCGGAAACCATACGCCGCCTGCCCGCTGTTTTCTTCGACGGGATACAAGACCTTTCTTTCCGGGAAATCGCCTGCCGCGTGGCGGACGCTTTCTTCGGCGACGACGTGCCGGCCGGCACGTTGCGGCAAATCGTGTGCGACACGCTGAATTTCGATTGTCCCGTGGTGGAAGTCGCCGAAAATATTTATTCCTTGGAGCTCTTCCACGGCCCCACGCTGGCTTTCAAGGACGTGGGGGCGCGTTTCATGGCTCGTCTGTTGGGGCATTTCATCAAGCAGGAGGGCGGCGACCCGGTGAACGTGCTGGTGGCCACTTCCGGCGACACGGGGAGTGCCGTGGCGAACGGCTTCCTGGGCGTGGAGGGCATACACGTGTACGTCCTTTATCCGAAAGGCAAGGTGAGCGCCATTCAGGAATGCCAGTTCACGACGCTGGGGCGGAACATTACCGCGCTCGAAGTGGACGGCGCGTTCGACGACTGCCAGGCCTTGGTGAAGGACGCCTTCATGGACGCGGAACTGAACCGCCGCATGAGGCTGACGTCCGCCAACTCCATCAACGTGGCGCGCTTCCTGCCGCAGGCTTTCTACTATTTCCACGCCTACGCGCGGATGAAGGAACTCGGCAAGGCCGGCCGGCTCGTGGTGTGCGTGCCGAGCGGCAACTTCGGCAACCTCACCGCCGGGCTGTTCGCCAAGGCGGCGGGCCTGCCCGTGGAACGTTTCATCGCGGCCAACAACGCCAACCGCGTCTTCTACGACTACTTGCGGACGGGAACGTACAGCCCCCGCGCGTCGGTGCAGACCGTCGCCAACGCCATGGACGTGGGTGACCCGAGCAACTTCGCCCGCATCCGCGACCTGTACAAGGGAAGCCACGCGGCCATCGCGTCCGAAATCAGCGGGGCTACCTGCTCCGACGCGCAGATTGCCGAGACCGTGAAGGCTTGCTACGAAAGGAACGGCTACCTGCTCGACCCGCACGGGGCTTGCGGCTTCCGCGCCCTGAGCGAGGGCCTGCGGGAGGGGGAATGCGGCGTGTTCCTCGAAACGGCGCACCCGGCCAAGTTCCGCGACACGGTGGAGCGAATCATCGGGCGGACGGTGGACGTGCCGGAGAAGCTGGCCGCCTTCATGAAAGGGGAGAAGAAGAGCGTCCCGATGAGCAAGGACTTTGCCGACTTCAAGGCTTTCCTGCTGGCGCAGTAACCTTGCCGCCCGTCCGGGGAGACCGTGCCGCGCCCGTCGGGACAAGGACGGGCGGCGGATTACCGCCATTTTGTCGCTTTCTGCGCCAAGGATGTCAGTTTCGGGAAACAGTCGGTGCTAAAAAGGTTTGCGCAAACTTAAAATCTGCCCGCGCGGACTTAAAAAGGTTTTCAAAAGCTTAAACGGCGAGCCGCCCGCCGGAAGCGCGGAACTTCCGGGTACGGGGTTTGTACTTTGTTCAAGCGGACGGGGCAACCGAAAGGAAGCCCGCCCGAAGAACGAAACGAATGTGTAACTTAAAGGATAGGAGATTACAATTATGTCAGGTATTAGGAAGTACAACGGTCAGGATTGGTTGCCGAGTTTGTTCAACGACTTCTTCGAGAACGGCTGGTTGGGCAAGGTGAACGCCACGGCTCCGGCTATCAACGTGATTGAGAGCGATGCGGACTACAAGGTGGAAGTAGCCGCCCCGGGCATGTCGAAAGAGGATTTCACCATCCACTTGGGCAGCGAGGGCGAACTGGTCATCTCGATGGAGAAGAAGCACGAGACGGAGGAGGAAGACAAGAAGAACAAGCGTTATCTGCGCCGCGAGTTCTCTTACGCCAAGTTCCAACAGGCGCTTGTCTTGCCGGACGACGTGGAGAAGGATAAAATCAGCGCGAACGTGAACGACGGGGTGCTGAGCATCACGCTCCCGAAGCGCACGCCGGAGGAACAGGCGAAAGTGAACCGCGTGATAGAAATCCAGTAAACGGCTTTCCCGCGCCTGCGGGAAACCGACCATACGGGGCTGTCCTTGGCCGAACAAGGGCAGCCCCTTTTT
>CAYXQT010000171.1:0-5062 GCA_964466445.1 uncultured Paraprevotella sp.
GAGCGGAAAACGAGACTCGAACTCGCGACCCCGACCTTGGCAAGGTCGTGCTCTACCAACTGAGCTATTCCCGCAAAAGACGCTTGCCCCCAAACTTCATCAGTTTCCGCATCCCACCGAATGCACCGCAAAGATACAACTATTTTTTCAAAAGCGCAAGCCTCTGTATGAAAAAAACAACCGTCGTCCCTTTTTCCCGTCTTCAGCACATCCTGTCCCGATAGTCGGCGTAACCGAAACGCCGGTAATATTCCAAAGTCCCGTCGCCGTGCAGCATCGCTATGTCCGGATGGCCGATGCCGTTGAACATGTTGGTCTTTACCGTGGTATAATGTATCATGTCTTCGAAGATGACACGGTCGCCCGGCGCGAGCGGATGCCCGAAACGCCACGCGCCCATGAAGTCGCCGCTCAAGCAACTGTTCCCGCCCAAACGATACACGTTCTCTTCCGGTGCCGCAAGTTCCGCCGCGCCGGGCTTCATCGTCTCGGCGTCGCGCACCGCCGGCTGATAGGGCATTTCCAGACAGTCCGGCATGTGGCAGGTGAAGCTCACGTCGAGGATGGCCGTGCGTATCCCGTTGTTTTCCACCACGTCGACCACGGAAGAAACCAGCGTGCCGGTTTGCCACGCAAAGGCCGACCCCGGTTCCAAGATAATCGTAAGGTCGGGATAACGCCCTTTCAGGCCTCTCAACACGGCCACCAAGCGTTCCACGTCGTAATCCTTCCGCGTCATCAGATGGCCGCCTCCCAGATTGAGCCATTTCAGCCGTGGCAACCACGCCCCGAACTTCTCCTCTATATGTTGCAAGGTGCGTTCAAGGGCTTCGGAAGAACTCTCGCAGTGGCAATGGCAATGGAAGCCCTCGATTCCCGACGGCAGTCCGGCCGGAAGTCGCGAGGCCGTCACGCCGAAACGGGAGCCGGGTGCGCAAGGGTTATACAAATCCACTTCTATCTCCGAATACTCCGGATTGATGCGAAGCCCGCAGGAAACCCGTCCCTCCGGATGCAGGCGGTTATATTCTTCCACGCGCGGACAGAAACGGGCATACTGGCTCATGGAATTGAACGTGAGATGGCTGCTGCACGCGAGTATCCCCTCGAAGTCGCGCTCCGTGTACGCCGGGGAACAAGCGTGCGCCTTGCCGCCGAACTCCTCCGCGACCAACCGGGCCTCGTACAAAGAACTGGCCGCGGCATGGCGGATGTATTCCCGGAAGATGGGGAAAGCCTTCCACAGGGCGAAAGCCTTGAGAGCCAAGATGATTTCCGCGCCGCTCCGCCGCGACACGTCCCGTATCAACGCCAGGTTCCTCCGCAACGAATCTTCCTCCAAGACGTAGCACGGAGTAGGCACGCCTTCATACGTGTGTCGGTCTGTCTTCATTCTCCATCGTGTGTCTTAGCCGTTCTGTCCCGCCGTCCCGCGAGCCTCAGCCGCTTTTCCTTCGTGCGTGCCCCGCCGGTCTCCACGAGGACATGTTCCGGCTTCTCAACCGTCGGCCGGGGACGCAGGACGGCACTCCATTCTTCTTTCCGGAAAAACCGTCCGCTCCCACGCCCGGCACTTTCAATACACGAGATGCACGTTGTCTAACCAGAGCGTCGTCCCCACGGCGCCGACGTAGGCACCCCCGAAGCTGGAATCGAACTGCAGGACGATATGCGTGGGCATCTCGTCTGCGGCGGCCCAGCCCACTTCCGTTATGGGCACCATCTTCCCCTTGCTGTTGCGCGTGTACATCGTCCTGTCGCCGGAGATGAGCCCCATGTAGCTTTGGAATCCCGGCTGTCCGGTGATGTCGCCGTAAGAGATGGGGAACTTCGCCCCGTTCACCCAGTCCGTGTCGCGACCGAAGCGCTGTATCATTGTCCCCACGCGGTGCGCGAAGATGTTCCCCTTTTCGTCCTCCCAGCGTTTCTGGAGCAGGCATATCACGTCGGGCATGTCCTTGCCCTCCACCTTGGAGACCCTGCTGAATCCCGTCTGGCGGATGCGGTCCGTCTTGCCGGAAAGCTTCACCTTGTAGTCGAAGCTGACGGCTTCGGGGCGTTTGCTGAAAGGAATGCCCATGGCCAGCTTGCTCATCGGGTTGGAGGTGTCCTTGATGGGTTCGGGCACGCTGCCGAGGAATACGGAGCCGGCCGCCAGCACCTCTATGTTCACTATCCCCAGCACTTTCACCTTCTCCACGTGGGTTTCCAGGCGGGCGCAGTACCCGTCGCCGCGTTTCTCCCGGTAGACCGAAGTGTTCGTCTTGGTGATTCCGCAGACCCTTGCCATCACGTTGGAAGTACCCCACGGCGAGCCGCCCTGGTTCGTGTAGACCTTGTTCTCGTTCCACGTCGCGTCGGGCCCCACCTCGAACAGTTGTTTCGTCTTCCCTCCGATGATGCCGCTCTCCTTGATGTTGCGGACAATCCAATGGTCGAAGTCCCCGTACTTGACAAGCTCCGGCTGTGCCGCGCCCTGCACCGCGGGCAAAAAAGCCAGCAGCCACGGGGCATACATACTCTTCATGCTCATTTCTCAATATCTCCGTCGTTTCCTGTTCTCATCAAAAAGCCTCGCGGGCGTCAAAGGCGGGACTCAGGCTGTCTTCGGCAAAGCCCGCAAAGGCGCGCTGCGAAAGGATCCGTCCCGCATTCCTCCCATGGAAATGCAAAATTACAGTTTTTTTGCCATTAAGAGGAGCAGTTTCCTGTATATTGATGCTTTCTTGAAAGAATTAACACTGCGAGCCCCGCCTCCCGCCGTCCGCCCGTCCCGAAAAACCGTCCGCAAACATTGTGCGGAACGAAAGATTTGCCTAATTTTGTCATAACGAACAAACGAAACGCAAATGCCATGACCCAAGCATACTCCTACGAAAAGATCCGGGACGACATGAGGATTCTCGAACTGCTCTCCCAAAGCGTCCCCGACGTCGGTGCCGCGTGCGCGGAAATCATCAACTTGGAAGCCATCCTGAACCTGCCCAAAGGCACGGAGCATTTCCTGGCCGACATACACGGGGAGTACGAGGCGTTCCAGCATATCCTGAAAAACGCCTCGGGCAACATCAAGCGCAAGGTGAACGAGATATTCGGGACCACGATGCGGGAGACGGAAATCCGCCAGCTCTGTTCCCTGATTTACTATCCCGAACGCAAGCTGCAATACATCAAGAACTCCGAAACGAACATAGACGATTTCTACAACATCACCCTCCACCAACTCGTAAGCGTGTGCCAGTCGGTCTCTTCCAAATACACGCGCTCCAAGGTGCGCAAGGCGCTCCCTAAGGAATTCGCCTACATCATAGAGGAACTGTTGCACGAATCCCCGCAGGAATACAACAAGCAGGCTTACTTCAACCGCATCATAGAGAGCATCGTGTCCACCGGACGGGCGGACGAATTCATCTGCGCCATCTGCAACCTCATACAACGGCTGAGCATCGACCAGCTGCACATCCTCGGCGACATCTTCGACCGCGGGCCGGGGGCGCACATCATCATGGACACGTTGTGCAACTACCACAACTTCGACATACAGTGGGGCAACCACGACGCGCTCTGGATGGGGGCGGCGGCCGGCAACGACTGCTGCATCGCCAACGTGCTGCGGCTGACGCTCCGCTACGGAAACCTGGCCACGCTGGAAGACGGCTACGGCATCAACCTGGTGCCGCTTGCCACGTTCGCCATGGAGACTTACTCCGACGACCCCTGCCTTTTCTTCGAGCCGCAATTGGACAAGGACGACACGAGGCACAACCAGAAAGCCCGGCGCCTCATCGCGCAGATGCACAAGGCCATCAGCATCATCCAACTCAAGCTCGAGGCAGCCATGATAGACTCCCGCCCCGAATGGGACATGAAAGAAAGGAAACAGTTGGAACACATCGACTTCGAAAGGAAAGTGTTCGTGCGCGACGGGAAGGAATACGCCATGCGCGACTGCCATTTCCCCACCGTCGACCCGAAATCGCCCTACAGGCTCACGCCCGAAGAACAAGAATTGGTCAACAAACTGCACCACTCTTTCAGCGTGAGCGACAAGCTGAACAAGCACATACAATGCCTGTTCTCCCATGGATGCATGTACGGGATATTCAACTCCAACCTGCTGTTCCACGCCTCCGTCCCCCTGAACGCCGACGGAAGCCTGAAGGATGTGGACATCAACGGCGAGAAAGTCAAGGGGCGGGCCTTGCTGGACAAGATTGGCATGGTCTTGCGCTCCGCCTTCAACAGCGACACGGAGCCCAACGAAAGGAAGTTTGCCGTAGACTATTTCTGGTATCTGTGGTGCGGCGCGGACTCCCCCCTGTTCGACAAGTCCAAGATGACCACCTTCGAGCGCTATTTCCTGGAAGACAAGGCCACCCACACCGAAGAAAAAGGATATTACTACAAGTTCAGGGACGACGAGAAGGTCTGCGACATGATCCTCGATTCGTTCGGAGTCACGGGGCGGCACCGCCACATCATCAACGGACACGTCCCGGTGCGCGTGGGCCGCGGCGAAACGCCCATCAAGGCCAACGGCAAACTGATGGTCATCGACGGCGGATTCGCCAAGGCCTACCATAATACGACCGGGATAGCGGGCTACACCTTGGTGTTCCACAGCCGGGGCTTCCAGTTAGTGCAGCACGAGCCGTTCACGTCGGCCGAAGAGGCCGTCAAGAACGGCACGGACATCGTGAGCACCACGCAAATCGTGGAAATGAGCACCCAGCGCATGATGGTGAGGGACACCGACAAGGGCGCCGAACTGGAAAGCCAGATAGAGGAGCTGAAAGAACTGCTTTACGCCTACCGGCACGGCTTCATCAAGGAAAGCACCAAAAACAAGTTCCGCTATTGACGCGCGGCGCACTCACGCCCGCCGTGCCATATGCCATAATCAGTCTCCGGAGTCGGATTTGCCGCGCAAGAAATGAAAATAAATCCGCCTCCGCCAAACGTGCTGGCATCTTATTTGCTGCGGTTCATGAAGAAAGGAGATTCCTGACCATGGCATTTATCGACTATTATAAGATAATGGGTGTCAGCAAAGACACTCCGC
>CAYXQT010000172.1:0-5062 GCA_964466445.1 uncultured Paraprevotella sp.
GACAAGGCAACTTGACTTGTCCTGACTGACGCGAAAACTTATCCCGAACTCGCGTAGTTAATAAGTCCGCACATCAAAATCAATCTTCTTCGCCGAGAGACTCCACGTATTCCGCCTCGCCTTGGACTACCCACAAGATATCTTCGGCCGCAAAATCGCCCATTTTATCCTTTCGAGCCTGACGAACGACATAATCCACCACCTTGTCCTGGTCTATCTCAATATAACCGTCCTTGTCAGATGTCGCATCCAGAACGCCGCTATCGGCATAATATTCCACGATGACATCCAGAAAGTAATAAAGTTCTTCGTCCGTAAACCTGCCCTTTACTTCTTGCGGCAAGTAATTTTTGATGAACTCCACCGTCCGTACGTCGTCTTCCGCGTCTCGCAGGAGTTCCTCTTCCAAGCTGTCCATGCCCTGTATCCTTAAAGGATAGCTTTCAGTTTCTCCTCGAGAGTGTTCTTCGGAGCCGGGCCGACCTGCTTGCCCACTACTTCGCCGTTCTTGATGAAGACCACGGTGGGCACGTTGCGCACGCCAAAACGCCTGACGAGGTCGTCGTTCTCTTCCACGTCGCACTTGCCGATGACGGCTTGTCCCTCGTATTCCTCGGCCAAGGCTTCGATATACGGCCCGATTTTCTTGCACGGGCCGCACCATGTCGCCCAGAAATCCACTACCATCGGCTTGCCGGAAGCCAACAACTCTTCAAAATTTGAATCCGTAATTGCTAATGCCATTGTATTATTCCTTTTTAGTCGCCTGTTTATCGCGAACAAATATACTAATTTATTTTATACGAAAGGACGGGGTTGCTTTGTATATAAGAAATTAAATCCTTTTTAACTGATACTTTCGCCGATTTGGATTGCATCGTCAGGTTCATCCGTTCCGGAGTGTCGACAATGTGGAAATACAAATCCGTATTGCCGGGACTCTCCCTCACGATGTCGGAAAGCGAAAGCACGGTGTCCTCGTCCAAAGCGTCCAAAGCCACGGTTATCGTGATTTTTTCTACCAGCTTGTCTTTCACGTCCGCCAGAAAATCGATGTGGCTGATACGGACATCCAGTTTGGAAGGATTCCACTGTCGGGGCTGGCACTTGGCCTTGATATAGAGCGTATTCCCCACGTCCATGTACGAGCCCCACGCGGGCCAATCCTGTCCGAACAAAACCAGTTCGTATGCTCCCGTGAAATCCTCCATTGTCACGATGCCGTAAGGTTTGCCCGCCTTGGAGATTCCCCTCCGAACGGCCGTGACCATGCCGCCCAGCGTGAGATCTGCATTGACAAACTGTTCCAGGTCTTTCAAGTCTTCCATGTGTACGTTGCATACATCTTGGAGTATGACGGCATAATCGTCCAACGGATGAGCCGACAAGTAAATGCCTACCAAGTCGCGTTCCTTGTTCAGGCGGTCCAGCGAACTCCACGGCTCGGCCTGCGGTATTTCCGGCGCAGCGATTTCCACCATGTTCATATCCCCGAAAAGGGAATTCTGCACGGCATCCTTGTCGGTTTGGTAGCGGAAGCCGTAACGTGCCAACTGGTCGATGAAGACTTCTCCCTTGGCATTCACGCCGAAATACTGTTCACGGGTAATGCCGTGGAAACAATCGAAAGCCCCCGAAAGCACCAGACTTTCCAGATTGTTCCGTTTCACCGTTCCGCTCGACACGCGTTGAACGAAATCAAAAATGTCCTTATAAGCCCCATGGGTCTCCCGCTCTTTCACGATGGCGTCCACGGCCGAATCGCCCAACCCCTTGACGGCACCGAGGCCGAAACGGATGTTCCCATCCACGTCCACGCTGAATTTCCGGCGACTGACGTTGACATCCGGCCCCAGGGTGTTGATGCCGATGCTCTTGCACTCGCTCATCAGTTTCGTGATGTCGGTAATGTTCGCCAAGCTCCGGCTCATTACTGCCGCCATGTACTGAGCGGGGAAATTGGCTTTCAGGTAAGCTGTCTGATAAGCCACCCAGGAGTAGCACGTGGCATGGCTCTTGTTGAAAGCATAAGAAGCGAACTTCTTCCAGTCCGCCCAAATCTTTTCCAACACTTTCGGGTCGTGTCCATTCTTCTTTCCTCCTTCGATGAACTTGGGATACATGTGGTTCAGCTTTTCTATCTGCTTCTTACCCATGGCTTTTCGCAACGTGTCGCTCTCGCCCCGCGTGAAATCGGCTAACTGACGGGACAGCAACATCACTTGCTCCTGATATACCGTGATGCCGTATGTGTCTTTCAAGTACTTCTCCATGCAGGGGATGTCGTACTCCACCGTTTTACGTCCCTGCTTGCGGTTGATGAAGTCGGGTATATAATCCATCGGCCCCGGACGGTAAAGCGCATTCATGGCGATAAGATCCTCGAATGTGGAAGGCTGCAATACGCGCAGGTACTTCTGCATGCCGGAAGATTCGAACTGGAACGTCCCGACGGTGCGTCCGTCGCAATACAGGCGATAGGTGGCCGGATCCGTAATGTCCAACGCGTCCACGTCTACGTCGATTCCGAGACTGTCGCGGATGTTGGCCTGACATTCCTTGATGATGGAAAGGGTTTTCAGCCCCAGGAAGTCCATCTTGATTAATCCGGTCTCTTCAATCACGGAACCCTCGTACTGCGTGCAGCGGAGCTTCTCACCCGTTTCCTTGTCTTCGGCCGTGCTGACCGGCACCCAATCGGACACGTCATCGCGGCAAATAATCACGCCGCTGGCATGTACGCCCGTGTTCCGTACATTGCCTTCAAGCATGCGGGCATAACGGATAGTGTCGCGCAACAGGGAGTTCGGCGATGCTTCGGCCTGTCGCAGCTCCGGGATGCACGAGATGGCATTCGAGAGGTTCATCTTGCGCGGCCTGCCGTTCTCGTCGTCCGGCAACTTGTCCGGTATGAGCTTGCACAACCCGTTGGATATGTCCAACGGCAGTTTTTCCACCCGGGCTACATCCTTGATGGCCAGTTTCGTGGCCATCGTGCCGTAGGTGATGATGTTCGCCACTTTCTCTTCGCCGTATTTCTGCTTCACCCAGCTCAAGACCTTTCCGCGTCCGTCGTCGTCGAAATCGACATCGATATCAGGCAATGAAACGCGGTCGGGATTCAGGAAACGCTCAAACAGCAAATCATATTCAATGGGATCTATTTTCGTGATTCCCAAACAATAGGCCACCGCAGAGCCAGCAGCCGACCCGCGCCCCGGCCCTACGGACACGTTCAGTTCGTGGCGTGCGGCATTGATATAATCCTGCACGATGAGGAAGTAACCGGGGAAACCCATCGTCTTCATCACATGCAACTCGAAGTTGATGCGTTCGCGCACATGTTCCGGCAACGGATTGCCGTAGAGCTTGGTTGCCCCGGTATAGGTCAGTTTGGCCAAATAATCGGCTTCCAGCTTTAGGCGATAAAGTTTGTCACGTCCGCCCAGTTTCTCCACTTTCCGTTCGGCATCCTCCCGGCTGAGCACCACATTGCCGTTCTCGTCGCGCGTAAATTCTTCGAACAACTCCTCGCCGGTATATCTTTTCCGGTAGCTTTCTTCGGTTCCGAATTCTTCCGGAATGTCAAAGTTCGGCATAATCGGCGCATGGTCGATACTGTAAAACTCCACCTTGTCGCAAATGTCGCAAGTATTGGCCAATGCCTCCGGCACGTCCGCGAACACTTCATTCATTTCCGCCCGCGTCTTGAACCACTCTTGTTTGGAATAAAGCATACGTTTCGGGTCATCCAAATCACGGTTCGTGCTCAGGCAAATCAAACGGTCATGCGCCTCGGCATCCTCTTGTTCCACAAAATGGCAGTCGTTCGTACACATCAGTTTCACGCCGCACTTGCGTGCCAATTCCATCAATTTCGCATTGACCTGTTGCTGCAAAAGGAAAGTCTCACGGTTGGCTCGTTGGTTCGGATCTTTCACCTCGTGGCGTTGAAGTTCCAGATAATAGTCGTCTCCAAACACGCGTTTGTACCACCTTATCGTTTCTTCAGCTCCTTCAAAGTCTTCCGACAGTATTTTCCGGGGTACTTCGCCGGCTATACAGGCCGAACAAACGATTAACCCTTCATGATGTGCCTCCAATTCAAAGTGGTCTGTACGCGGGTGCACGTAAAAACCGTCCGTCCACGACTTTGAGACTAATTTGACCAAATTATGATACCCCGTTTCATTTTTAGCCAGCACGATTAAGTGAAACCGCCGAGCGTCTTTCTCTTTTTCCATCTGATTCAGACGACGGGAAGCCACATACATTTCGCAACCGAATATCGGTTTGAACAAACGTTTCCGGGCCGCGTCCAGCTCCGCATGTGCAACGGCCAATTGGTCGGCGACCGGAGGAAATTCGGGTTGCATCTCCGGCACGAACTCAGCCTCTGCCGGTATCGGCTCGCCATTCGCTTCCGCCCGTCTCCGCAATTCGTCGGCTTCTTCCCTCTTCTTTTTCTGCCCGTCCGCCCATTCTTCCAGAGCCGCGTCCCTGCCGCTTTCCAGCAGGGCGATGCGCTTCTTCCACATCTTGATTTCCGCG
This sequence comes from uncultured Paraprevotella sp., assembly GCA_964466445.1. GTDB lineage: Bacteria > Bacteroidota > Bacteroidia > Bacteroidales > Bacteroidaceae > Paraprevotella. The sequence continues at coordinate 4,552 of CAYXQT010000172.1, forward strand.
TTCGTGCCTCTGTTCTTTTTGGTCGTATAATTAAAAAACTCCTTGATGGCCATCATGTTGCCATGGTCGGTTATGGCCATTCCGCGCATGCCGTCCTTAATCGCCTTGTCTACCAAGCGCGACACGTCGGCCTGTCCGTCGAGGATGGAATATTGGGTATGCACGTGAAGGTGTACGAAGTCCTGCATAACGGCTGTAATTTGAGAAAACAGAAATCACAGGTAAAGTTACGCCACATTGAGGAAACCGACAAAAGAACTTCCATGCTTTTTACATAAAAAGTTTCGAAACTATCCGCTTTCGGTTTGCGCAATTCTATATCACAAGGCTATAAATTATCGGGGAAAGTAGACTATATGCACTATTTTCTTCTACAATTCGCCGAATAAGGCAAGCTCTTTATGTAGTCCTCCATGAACTGCCAGTCGGGGTTGCCGTTTGAATCTATGGGGAGTTTATAGTAATAAAGTAATTGATTTGCGAAAATATTTCCCTAAAAAGCATTATCTTT
>CAYXQT010000173.1:0-5060 GCA_964466445.1 uncultured Paraprevotella sp.
GTCTGCCGTCCGCCTTCTCCGGCCTGTCATGGATGCTTGTGCGAACGGGGATGTTCCCCGCCTTGGCCGTGCAGTCCGGCCTATCGTACTTCATGCCGTGGCGGCAATGTTCCGCCGGTTCTTCGCTTTCGTCAGCACGCACGTACCGGCATGTCAGTTCGTGCGATAGGGGCTGCCTTCTTTCTTCATGTACTCGCGACCTGCTTCGGCGACCGGTCGTTCCGCCTCACATGCTCCAACGCCTTCTGCACGACCATGTTGTCCTTGCGGCTGTTCCCCGCGGTGTGTCTGCGCCGCGCCATGGTCATCCCGCGGGCTTTGTTCCACAGGTGCTTCCCGTTTCCAATCCCATTGCGCCTGAGCTCGCGGGAGGGGGTTGACTGGTTTACGTCCGTTGACAAGACGGATTTTCTTTCCCGCCGTCTTCTTCTGCGACGGCACAAGAAATTGTAGCCTTCGTTTTGAAGTTACTTGGCGGTAGTGCATGGCAACATAAAACCAGTAATTTCAGAGGGAGCGGCTTCCTCTTTTCCTTTTTTGTATTGCCGGTCGTCAGCAAACCCGTAAGGCAAGCCTTTGCTGTCGTTACGCAAGGAAAAACTTATGCCGAGGTTCAAATCGGTGAAGCCACGATAGTTCCTGCGGAGAGTACGCCATGCGGCAAGGGGATGGACAGTCAGCCCCGGCGAGCTTTCCATGCACGACGAACCGCATAACTGTGCTGATTATCGTTAACAACCTTCAGTTTTTACATTATAGTTCATCCGTTCATGGTTTCTCCGGTAAACTGCAACGGGAGCAAGGCCTTGACCGAATCAACCACGTAGGTACCCTCCTCGCCGAACAGCAGGATGCGCACCGGGCACCCATATCGCTCCTCCACTCCGAGAATGACCTGCCGGCAAGCTCCGCAAGGAGGAATCGGGGCTTTCAGGAAAGCCCCGCGGGCGTAAGCCGCGACGGCCAGAGCCGCCACGCTCTTGTCTGGGTAACGCGCGTTGGCGTAGAAAAGCGCGGTGCGCTCCGCGCACAGGCCCGACGGGAAGGCGGCGTTTTCTTGATTGCTTCCCGTCACAATCGTACCGTCGGACAGCCGGACAGCCGCCCCCACGCAAAATTCGGAGAAGGGGGCATAGGCGGTCTGCGTGGCTTCCTTGGCCTTGTCAATCAATTCACGGTCTGCGTCCGGTAATTCTTCGTAGTCGTATATTCTGACTTTGACGGTAATTTCTTCCTCTCTCATGGGACTTTTCCTTTTAGTTGGTAATGTAACGTGCAAATATAAGTTTTTTCTTTCAAGAAAGGGTGTTGAGGAAGAACAAATAAGGGGACGCGAAAAAGGACTTTACGACTTCTTCGGCCGATTGTCCCCACGGCAAAAACGAGAAGACGATCGGGCGGGAACAGATTTTTCCGACGAGATCCCGTTTCCCTGCCGAGCGTCATTCGTCAAGGGCCGATGCGGCACTTTGCCATTGCAAGCCGCGATAAAAGGTTTGTTAATAATGCACAAATATATGCTTTTTGGTTTTCATGAATAAGGAAACGATGAAAAAAGAGGTAACTTTGTGTCTAAGAAACCTCTCATGACATTCGATTATGCGATTGAAAACAGTCCTTCTGTCCGTATGGCTCGGCATGGCGGCTCCCTTGCTGCGGGCGCAGGGCGACAGCCGGCAATACCTCAATTACATAGAACGATACAAGGGAATGGCCGTGGATCAGATGTTGCGTTATAAGATTCCGGCCAGCGTGACGCTGGCGCAAGGATTGTTGGAAAGCGGGGCGGGGACGAGCACACTGGCCCGGAAAGCCAACAACCATTTCGGCATCAAATGCGGGCGGGCGTGGAAAGGGGCGTACATCCTGCAGGACGACGACGAGCGCAACGAGAAGTTCCGCAAATACCGGAGCGTGGAAGAATCTTACGAGGACCACTCGCGCTTCCTGAAACAGGCGCGTTATTCTTCGCTGTTCAAGCTCTCCCTGAAAGACTACAAGGGATGGGCGCGGGGACTGAAACGCTGCGGCTACGCCACGAACCCGCGTTACGCCTCGTTGCTGATAGACTTGATAGAACGCTACGACCTCGACCAGTACGACAAGTACAAGTCGTCCCATCTGCATTTCGATTACGGCAGCATAAACCGCCGGTTAGACAGCGAGTCGTTGCCGTCCCATCTGGTGTACCACAACAACGAGAACTATTACATCATCGCGCGGGACGGCGACACGTTCGATTTGCTCTCCGAGGAAACGGGCGTTTCGGCGCGAGACATCAGGAAGTTCAACGAACTGCCGAAAGAGTACCGAATCCGGGCAGGCGACGTGTTATACCTGGAACGGAAGCGGAAAAAGGCGGCCAAGAAATACAAGGACGTGCCTCACGTGGTGAAGGCGGGCGAGTCGATGTACGACATCGCGCAGCGTTACGGCATACGCTTGGAGAGCCTGTACGACATGAACGATTTGCCGGAAGACTACGCCATCCAGGTGAACGACCGCTTGCGGGTGCGCTGAGACGGGAAAGGAGGACGGGATGAAACGGGGAACTTCGATTCGGGTCTTGTCGCTCGTCTTGTTTGCGGCCTGTTCGGTCGCGGGGTGGCCGCAGGAGGTCTTGCATTCGCGTCTGGAAGCGGGCGCGGGCGCGGGGGAGGAACGTTTGGGCGTCCAACCGTCCGCGACGGGCGTGGAGGCGGAGGAGGTAGGGGAGAATCCGGTCTTGACGGACACGCCGGTGGCCGGCACGGCACGGCGGGCTTCCCGTCCGCTTCCGCCCTTGTCGCGCGGCGACGTCGCCGTGGCGTGCTTCCCGGCCTGTCATCATGGCGGGTATTCGGGCTTGCGGGAACTGCATGAGGGCTTCAATGCGGGCTTGGACATGAGCGTGTCGGCTTCTTTCGGCAAGGGCCGTTTTCCCGGAGTGGGATTCGGAACCGGCCTCTCTGTCATGTACGTGCGCGGCCTTGCCGACCGGCTGGTACTGGCCGCGGGAGGATTTTACGACAGGTTGTCTTGGAACGGCTTGGATGAAAATCGTTTCGGAGTCAGTTTGCTGGCCGGTTGTCAGCTGACCGGCCGGGTGGGTCTGTACGCATACGGCAGCAAGTCTTTTTCCCCGATGCGGAGCCGCCGGCCGTGGATTCCCCCGATGCCGTGGATGTACGATTTCAGCAGCCGCTGGGGAGGCATGGTGCGTTTCAAGGTTTCCGACGCCACGTCCGTCTCGCTCAGCGTGGAAAGGACGGGTTGGGGACGTTGAACGGCGTTCCTCTTCCAGTGCCGGAGCACCTGTCCGGAGTCGGCCGCCTTGCGGAAACGGCTTGCCGCGGACGGCGATGCCCCGTTTTGACGATATGCCATCCGATTCCTCCTTTCCGCGAGCAAAGTGAAAGGGAAAAGCCCGTTCCGCGCGTCGCGGACTGCCGCCAAGAAACGCGAACCAGAAGCGAAAGAGGCTGTTTCCGGATACGTTTTTTCACGTTTCAGGCATCCAATTAACATCCGTTAGGCAAAAACGCGAGTTTTTCTGCGGAGAAAAATTCCCGTCCCTGCGGACGAAACACTTTTTTCGTCCGCAGGAAAATCCGGAAAAGCGCGGATTCCGGCGGATTTCCCTCCCGAAAACGGCGGAACGGACTGCGGAGAACGCGCTTTTTTCTCTACTTGGAAGGAAAAGGGGCGCGGGACGGAAGTGTCGTTTTGTCAGGCGGAACGCCCGACGGGCTTGCGCGTCCTCCCGTCGCAAGCGCGTGAAGTTACCCTCCGCCGCGCCTTTTGCAAGCGGAAAACCCGTTCCGGCTGACATTCCGCTTTCTGAAAACGGCGCGAGAATCGCGTATTTCCCGCGGCATTCCGACCGGCATGGGAATAAGCGATTCTTACGGGGGCGCGACTGACATTCTGACAAAACGACAGGCGGCGGGAAGCGCGTCTCCCGCCGGGTTTCCCCTTACCTGATGCCCCGCCTGTCGAGGGCTTTCGCATACCTGGCGGCGTTGGCCAGATGCTCGCGGTAGGTGCGTGCGAAGTTGTGCGTGCCGGAGAAGTCCTCCTTGGCGCACATGTACAGGTAGTCGTGCTCCACGTGGTTCAGCACGGCGTCGATGCCCGCGACGGAGGGGATGCGGATGGGGCCGGGAGGCAGTCCGGCGTTCCGGTAAGTGTTGTAGGGGCTTTCCACTTTCAGGTGGTTGAGGCGGATTCTCCGGAGGGAGAAGTCGCGCAGGGCGAACTTGACCGTCGGGTCGGCTTGCAGCGGCATGCCGGCGCGGAGGCGGTTGATGTACATCCCTGCCACCATGGGCTTTTCGGCGTTGGCGGCCGTCTCCTCGTCCACGATGGAGGCCAGCGTGACGACTTCGTTCGGCGTCAGTCCGGCGGCTTCCGCCTTGCGGCGCCTTTCTTCGTTCCAGAACGCGGCGTTCTCCCTCTTCATGCGTGCCATGAAGTCGTCCAAGCCGACGTTCCAGTAGACCTCGTAAGTGTCGGGGATGAACAGGCAGGCTATCGTCGCGGTGTCGTAGCCGTGCCGGCGGCAGAAGGCGGAGTCCGCGAGGTGCCGTGCCACGACGGCGGAGTCCATCATGAGCTTCTTCCCTAACGCGCCGGCCAGCCGTTCCGTCGTCCGCACGCTGGGGATGGTCAGCCGCACGGGCGTCTGGCGGCCCCGTTTCAGGCGGCGGAACAAGCCGGACATGTTGTCTTCCGGCTCCACGGCGTAACGTCCGCTTTTCACGTCGTAGCCGCCCAGCGCGGACAGGACGGCGAAGCCGGAAGAGATGCCCGGACGGGTCGTGCTTTCGATTTTGGCCCTCACGGAGTCCGGCGTGTCGTCGCCGTCTATGTAGAGGTATGCGGTGCTTCCGATGCCGAACGTGGGGTGGAAGAACGCCAGGTACGCCCACAGCCCCGACGCGACCGCCACGGCGCAGGCCGCCGGGAGTCCCCACCTCTTCAATGTCTCTTTCTTCCCCATTGCGATGAAAAACCTGTATTCCCGCGCAAAGTTAGCCAAAAAGAGGGGCGTTCTCAAAAAAGATACGTATATTTGCGAC
>CAYXQT010000174.1:0-4957 GCA_964466445.1 uncultured Paraprevotella sp.
GGATTTGCGTGTGGGCAATGTGGACGTGCGCCGCCGCGACGGCATCTGCCCAACTGACTTTGGAAGAGTGTTACCGCGCCGCGCGGGAGAACTATCCCTTGATACGGCAGTTCGACTTGATTGAACGGACGAAGGACTTCAACTTGGAAAACGCAACGAAAGCCTGGCTCCCTCAGCTGAATCTGTCGGGACAGGCTTCCTACCAGTCGGACGTGACGAAGTTGCCTTTCGACATGCCCGGCGTGGAGCTCGGAATGGACAAGGATCAGTACCGGTTAGTGCTGGAACTGAACCAACCCGTCTGGGACGGAGGTGTCGTGCGGTATCGGAAAGACGCGGCGCGTGCCGAGGCGGAAGTGCGGAAGGGACAGTTAGAAGTGAACCTTTACGCCTTGCGCGACAGGGTGAACCAATTGTTTTTCGGCTTGTTGCTCATCGATGCCCGGTTGGCGCAGAACGCTCTGCTGCAAGGCCAGTTGGCACGCAACCGCGAACAAGTGAGTGCTTGCGTGCGGCAGGGCGTGCTCGGCGAGGCCGACCTGGATGCCGTGGCGGTGGAGCAGTTGGATGCCCGGCAGACGGAGAGCGAGTTGCGTGCCAACCGCAAGGCTTACGCCGAGATGCTGGGGTTGTTGACCGGAAAGGAGGATGTCTACGCGCAGAAGTTGGCAGTCCCGCCGGCCGACGTGGAGCCGGGGGAAGACCGCAGGCCGGAACTGACGCTCTTCCAATTGCGGCGGCAGCAGTCCCTCGTGCAGGAAAAGGGGCTGACTGCCCGTTACATGCCCAAGATAGGCTTGTTCGCGCAGGGTGCTTACGGCGACCCCGGACTGAACATGCTGAAAGGGGGCTTCGACGCTTATTACATGGCGGGATTGAGGTTGAGCTGGAACATCGGAGACTTGTACACGCGGAAGAACGACAGGTCGTTGCTGGCCGCAGGCCGGGACGACATCGACGCGCAAGAGGCGGCGTTCCGTCTGGACAACCGCATGGAGACGGCGCGGCATTGGCGGACGGTGGAGAGGTTGGACACCTTGATGAAGAACGACGACGAACTGATAAGGCTGCGTGCCGACATTCGGAAGTCGGCAGAGGCCAAGGCGGCGAACGGCACGCTGACCGTGACGGAGATGTTGCGCGAAGTGACCGCCGAAGACCAGGCAAGGCAGGCCAAGGCTCTGCACGAGATACAGCGCCTGCAAGCCCTGTATGACATCAAATATTCAATCAATCGATAAAAAAAGAATGGACATGTACTTCGGGAACAAGTCGCGGCGGAGAGAATCCGGAGTCCCGGCTGTCGCGGGAAGAAACGCGGGCGGCATCGGGTGTCTGCGCGGGAGCGTCTGCGGCGCGGTATTGTCGGGATTGCTCGCGGCGTGCGGCCCGGCGGACGCGGACTTCGACGCATCGGGCATCTTCGAATCCACGGAAGTCGTCGTGTCGGCCGAGGGGAACGGCAAAATCATGGAGCTGGACATAGAGGAGGGAGACGTGCTGGAACGGGGACAGCAAGTGGGCTACGTCGACTCCGTGCAGTTGCATCTGAAGAAACGCCAGCTGGAGGCGCAGGCGCGTTCCGTGGGCAGCCGGAGGACGGACGTGGCCAAGCAGGTGGCGGCCACGCGGGAACAAATCGCGAAAGCCGAACTGGAAAGGACGCGCAGTCTGAACCTGTTGGAACAGAACGCCGGTACGCAAAAACAAGTGGACGACGTGGAGTCGCAACTCGCCGTGCTGAAAAAACAGCTGGAAGCACAGCTTTCCGCCCTGAACCTCGGCAACCGGGGCGTGACGGAGGAAGGCGACGTGGTGGAGATACAGATACGCCAGGTTGAAGACCAGCTCGACAAATGCCGCATCGTCTGCCCCGTCGCCGGCACGGTGCTGACGAAGTACGCGGAGCGGGGCGAAGTGACGGCCCAAGGCCAGCCCTTGTTCAAGGTGGCGGACATGAGGCACGTCTTCCTGCGGGCTTACGTGAGCGGCGACGTGCTCTCCACGGTGAAGCCGGGCGGGACGGCGAGAGTCTACGCCGATTACGGGGCGGAAGACCGCAAGGAATACAAGGGGAAGGTCACGTGGATATCCCGGCAGGCCGAGTTCACGCCCAAGACCATCCACACGCGCGACGAACGGGCGAACCTCGTGTATGCCGTGAAAATCGCCGTGGAGAACGACGGGTTGCTGAAACTCGGCATGTACGGCGAAGTCAAATTCGATTGAGGAGGGCATGGAACCCATAGTGAGAGTGCAGGGCGTGTCCAAACGTTACGGCGGCATCCGGGCGTTGGACGACGTGTCGTTCGAAGTCCGTCCCGGGGAAATCTTCGGACTGATAGGCCCCGACGGGGCGGGGAAGAGCACGCTGTTCCGCATGCTGGCCACGCTCCTTTGCCCCGAAAGCGGGCGGATTACGGTGGACGGGCTGGACGCGGTGCGGGACTACCGCAAGCTCCGGGCGCGCATCGGTTACGTGCCCGGACGTTTTTCCCTTTATCCGGACTTGACCGTCTACGAGAACCTGGACTTTTTCGCCACGCTGTTCGGCACGACCGTGCGCGAGAACTATCCTCTGGTGGAAGGCATCTACAAACATCTGCAGCCGTTCAGGACGCGCCGCGCCGGGAAGCTGTCGGGAGGGATGAAGCAGAAGCTCGCCCTGAGCTGCGCGTTGATACACAAGCCCGCGGTGCTCCTGCTGGACGAACCCACGACGGGGGTCGACCCCGTGTCGCGCAAGGAGTTCTGGGAGATGCTGCGCGGGTTGAAGCGCGAGGGCATCACCACCATCGTCGCCACGCCTTACCTCGACGAGATACGGAGCTGCGACCGCATGGCTTTCCTCTTCGGCGGAAAGGTAGAGGGGACGGGCACGCCCGCCGACATGCTGGAACGTTTCGCCGACATCCTCTGTCCTCCCGGCTTGCGGCGCGGGACGGCGGGAGCGCGGGCGGAATGCGCCATCGAAGTCCGCGACCTCGTGAAGCGTTTCGGGACGTTCACGGCGGTAGACCACATCTCTTTCCGCGTGGCGAAAGGGGAGATATTCGGCTTCCTCGGCGCCAACGGCGCGGGCAAGACCACGGCCATGCGCATGCTGTGCGGCCTTTCCTTCCCCACGTCGGGGACGGGGCGCGTGGCGGGCTTCGACATCAACACGCAACAGGAGGAAATCAAGAAGCACATAGGATACATGAGCCAGAAGTTCTCGCTGTACGACGACTTGAAGGTGTGGGAGAACATCCGCCTCTTCGCCGGAATCTACGGGCTTGCGGACGACGTGATAGCCCGGCGCACCGGCGAGGTGCTCCGCACGTTGGGAATGGAGGCGGAGCGGGACACGCCGGTGAAGTCGCTGCCGCCCGGATGGAAACAGAAGCTGGCTTTCTCCGTGGCCACGTTCCACAGCCCGGACATAGTATTCCTCGACGAACCGACGGGAGGAGTCGACCCCAAGACGCGGCGACAGTTCTGGGAACTGATTTACAGGGCCGCCGACGGGGGTGTCACCGTCTTCGTCACGACGCACTACATGGACGAGGCCGAGTTCTGCGACCGCGTCTCCATCATGGTGGACGGCAGGATACGGGCTTTGGACACGCCCGACGGGCTGAAACGCGCCTTCGGGGAGAAAGACATGGACGGGGTGTTCCACCGGCTGGCCCGCGAGGCCACGCGCAACGCGGTTTGAGATGGACAGGTTTTCGGCTTTCGTCAGGATAGAGTTCTTCCACATCTTCCGCGACAGGCGGACGATGCTGATTCTGCTGGGCATGCCCGTAATCCAGATCATCCTTTTCGGCTTTGCCATCACCACCGAACTCAACCACAGCCGCGTGGCGGTGCTCGACCCGTCGAAGGATGCCGTCACGACGCGCGTCACGCGGCGGATCGACGCGAACCGTTATTTCTCGGTCGTGAGGGAACTGTCTTCCGCTTCCGACATCGAGGCCGTGTTCCGGCGCGACGAGGCGGATGTCGTGGTGGCCTTCACTCCCGCATTCGACGGGAACCTGCCCACGGGGGAGGCGGGCGTGCAGATAGCAGTGGATGCCACGGACCCGAACACGGCCGGCATGATGTCCGGTTACGTGCAGGGCATCGTGGCGCAAGCCTTGCAGGAGGGTCGGCAAGCGGGACCGGACGTGCAGACGCACCTCCTGTTCAACCCGCAGATGAAGAGCGCGTACAACTTCGTACCCGGCGTGATGGGACTCATCCTGATGCTCATCTGCGCGATGATGACTTCCATCTCCATCGTGCGCGAAAAGGAAACCGGCACGATGGAAGTCCTCCTGGCATCCCCCGTCCGCCCCATTTTCATCATTCTTGCCAAGGCCGTTCCCTACTTCGTGCTGTCGTGCGTCAACCTGATTACGATCCTGCTCCTGTCCGTCTTCGTGCTGCACGTGCCGGTGGCGGGCAGCCTGTGGACGCTCGCCGTGCTGAGCCTCATCCTGATAGCCGTGGCTCTCTCGCTGGGGCTTCTCATCTCCTGCGTGGTGGAGAACCAGGTGGGTGCCATGATAGTGTCGGGCATAGGCCTGATGATGCCCGTCATGCTCCTCTCCGGCATGATTTTCCCCGTGGAGAGCATGCCCCGCGTCTTGCAGTGGGTCTCCGACTTCATCCCCGCGAGGTGGTACATACAAGCCGTGAAGAAGGTGATGATAGAAGGTCTGGGCATGGCCGCCGTATGGCGCGAGGCGCTGGTCCTGTCTGGTATGGCGGCTCTGCTTGTCGGGCTGAGCCTGAAGAAGTTTAAGGTGCGGTTGGAATAGGGCGGGCGCGAGGGAAGGCGGTGCCCGGAACGCTTTTTCGTCAGTGGCGCGGACGAGAAATGACGCGCCAGACGCGGCGGAGGCGGCGCGGGGAATTGCGGTGCAAGGCGAGAGGAAAGCCGGACTGGTCCGGGCTTTTCCAAGCCGCCGCCCGCATTGGACGAAGTCAA
>CAYXQT010000175.1:0-4811 GCA_964466445.1 uncultured Paraprevotella sp.
CCGTCTCCTAAGCGTATCACGACAAGAGGGTGCGCCGTCCTTATTCCGGCGCACCCTCTTCCGCTTTTCCGCGCAGACTCCGACTCCGCGGAGCCGTCGGCGGTTTGTTTACTTCACGACCACTTTCTTGCCGTTGACGATGTAGAGGCCTTTCTTCAGGTTCTTCACGTCGGCGGCATCGTCCGACTTCAGGACGAGCCTGCCGTCCACGGCGTAGACCGTGACACCTCCCTTTTCGTCAAGCGTGTCGCCGATGTGGCCGGGAACGGCAGTACCTTGGGCGATGGTATAGGTCACGTCCATCTCCTTGCTGTTCCCCAAAGGAGCCGTTTCACCCTCGGAGAGCCCCGGGGACATGTGCCCGCTCAAGTTGAACCATCCGGCGGGGATGTGCAGGCGGTAAACGCCGTCTTCGGTAATCGTGCCGCTCAGCACCAGATAGACTTTCGTTATGGAGTAGCCGGGGTCGTCGTAACTTTCTTCCGGCACGTAAGGCTCGCAATCCGACACCCATGCCACCGAGTCGCCCTTCTCGTCGTACAGGACGATGTTCCCGGCTTCGGGGCTGTACGAGGGGGTGATGCCGGTCTGCAAGGACACGGTGACGGTGTCGAGGGATTCCAGCACGGAGCCGCTCTCCGGGGTCACGGTGAAGTCGGGTATGCCCGCCGCGCATTGGTACTCGAAGAGCAGGACGCTTGTCTCTTCCTCCCCGGTGTTGCCTTCTATCAGCTTGCCTTCCTCGTCCGTCGGCGCGAAGCTCATCACCAGCGACGGCATCACGCCGTCCGGCGCACTCGCCAAGAGGCTGTCCAAGTCGACTTTCACGGTCCATATCGTGTCGCCTTCACCCGGCGTGATGCTCTCGAACGGGAAAAACCCTTCCTCCCCGCGCACCACGAAAGCGTTCTCGGCGTTCAGTATCACCCTGCCGTCGAACGTCAGCGTGAACTCGTTCTGCGTGGTGTCCTCGATGACGAACGTCTCCGGATCCGGGGATATGCCCAAGAAATGCACGGAGCTGAACTCGAATGGAGGAGGAGCCGTCTGGATTGTCAGGAACGTCGCCTTGAACTCTTTCAAGTGGTCTATGCCGTCGGACGATTTCAGATCTTCCAGGATGACAGTGACTTCCGATCCCTCGATGTAGTTCATTTGAGGCAGGGGTATCGTCCATTCCACGCCCCCGTCGCCCGGGTCGCTTGCCGTGATTTCGTCTATGGGCACGGTTGCGAGGCTCCTCTTCCCCTCCACGTCGTCCCAGCTGAACGTCGCGCCTTCGAAAGTGAACGCGTCCTTGTCCTCTATCCAGAGCTTGATTTCCTTAAGCCCGTACAAGGAAGCACCGTCCGCCGGCGTCCACTCATGGTTCACGTTGCTGGTCACGACTTCGTAATCATACTCGAAAGTGTACGACCCGATGGTGCCGCTCTCGGGGTCATACGTATAATTCCCGTCGATGTCCTTCACATCGAACACGGTCAGGACGATGGTCGTCGGGTATTCCTCGCCGGTGAAGCCGGGCAGCATGACTTCCGGCGTGCGGAGCTTTCCGCTGAAGTCCAGGACCAGCTTGCCGTCTCCCGTCACCTTCACCTTCTCGTTGTCCAGCTCTTCGGTATAAAGGGCTTCCACGTCGTTGCCATACGACAGGCGCACGCGTCCATTCTCCACGCGCTTGGTGAAAGAGAGGACAAACAGTCCGTCCTCGTTGCCTTCCAGGTAATAGGACAGGAACTTCCTGCCTTCTCCGGGCTTCGGGCTCATTTCCACCAGCTCCGCGGGAACCTTGCCCGCCGCATACTTTATCGTGAACGTGCCGTCGCCGTTGTACTTGTCGTTCTCGTCGTCGGCGTTCTGCAAGCCCGTCACGGTGAAGGTAATCGAGTCCCCGGCCTTTACCTTTCCGTTCTTCAGCCAGTCATACAACGTGTCCCGATAGGGGACGCTCAGATAATCGTTGCTTATGCGGGGTGTAACCTCCGCCGACTCGTTGGCGGCCGACAGGGTGCATTTGCCGCCGTCCGCCAAGGCCACGTTCCTGTTGAACTGGAAATCGACCTTCTCGCCCATGCTGACTTCCAGCGCGGAGCCGGCGAGCGGGGTGGCCATAACCAGCGTGAGCGGGGCGACGCCCTTAGTGAAAAAGACGGAGAGGGTTCCGGATCCCACGCCGCTACTCATGGAGAAATAATAAGTCTCCCCGGCTCTCACCGTCACCATCGAGTAAGATCTCCCATCGTCTTCGTATCCGCCGGGCCGGAGAGCCTGCGGATTTGAAAAGTTCTCGTCATCGCTGCAGAGATTCACGGCGGCTGGAGCGACCAATTTCAGCTCGCCGTCGTCGGTAGCCTCATAAATGTAACGGTAGTCTTGGAACATTTTGATTTCATACGAGCTGTCGTTCTTAAGGACAATGGGCGAGTCTTGCGCCGCCGCCCGCGAGGCGGACAGGCACAGAAAGTTAAGGAGCAGGGAAAGCCGCACCAGGGCTTTCCCTTTCCATTTCGCGTAAATCTTCTCTTTCATAAAGCTGAATTTTAATAAAACCATAAAAAAATGAACACTCGTCTCGTCTTCTCTCAAACTTTTTCCTATTATATTATAGGGAACACCGTTGCAAAGATACGGAATGTTTTCGTAAAACCAAAGAATAATGCAGATTTATTTCAAAAAAGGTCTGTTTTGTGTCAAACTGCAACGTCCGCCTTTCTTCCGTCCGCGCGAGAAACGGCTTTCCGGCGCTTGAATCATCCCGTCCGGGACTCCGCCGTCCCTGCCGTACGGGTTCGGGAAAAGGCGTGTGCCGACATTCGGGCCGGTTCCCTCCGCCCTGCGGCGACGCAGGCATTCGCCTCTTGCCGATAGGCTTGAACCCGCGCGACCCTTTCCGCTTGCAGTCTTCGGCGTCGCGTCCATGAACGCCCGTCTCAAGCGCGAAATCGCCCGGAAAATGCCGAGGCCGTCGGCAAAAAGTCCGTTTTGTGCCCTTTGGCGGGTGTCCTTTCCGATTAAAATCCGTAAATTCGCGCATTCAACCATAGAATGGCGGGAGAGGACATGACGGAATCAGGGAAAGGCTGGGAGGCGGCGGCTTTGTTCGACTTGGACGGCGTGCTGTTCGACACCGAGCCGCAGTATTCGCGCTTCTGGGGCATGAGGGGGAAAACGTACCATCCGGAAGTGGAGCACTTCGAGAATGTGATAAAGGGGCAGACGCTCGCGCAAATTTTCGAACGGTGGTTTGCCGGGCGCGACGACGTGCAGCGCACGATAGCGGACGAGCTGGAGGACCTGGAAAGGGACATGGCATACGACTATGTGCCGGGGGCGGAGGATTTCCTCCGCGAGTTGCGGCGGCGCGGCGTCCGGACGGCGGTGGTGACCAGCTCGAACGAAGACAAGATGAGGAACGTGTACCGGGCGCACCCGGAGTTCAAGGGCTTCTTCGACCGCATCCTGACGGCGGAATCATTCTCCCGCTCCAAGCCGGCGCCGGACTGCTACCTGCTGGGTGCCGGGGCGTTCGGCCTTCCGGCGGCGCGTTGCGTCGTGTTCGAGGATTCTTTCAACGGGCTGAAGGCGGGAAGGGCGGCCGGGATGAGGGTCGTCGGCCTCTCCACGACGAACGCGCCGGGGCGGATTCGCGGCCTGTGCGACCGGGTGATTCCCGACTTCCGTGGCTTCGGCGTGGAAAATTTGCTTGAAATGCTCGCCCCGACGGAGAATAATGACTAATTTTGCGGGCGGTTTTATCAAACGGAACGGCTTATGGGGGGATATTTGGTGGAAGACACGCGCAAGGTGACCACGCGCCGCCTGATTGAAATGAAACAGCAGGGCAGGAAGATAGCCATGCTGACGGCGTATGACTACACGATGGCCCGCATCGTGGACGGGGCGGGAGTGGACGTGATCCTGGTGGGCGATTCCGCGTCGAACGTGATGGCGGGCAACTCGACCACGCTCCCGATTACGTTGGAACAGATGATATACCATGCGACTTCGGTGATGCACGGCGTGACGCGGGCACTGGTGGTGTGCGACATGCCCTTCGGCTCTTACCAGGTCAACCCCACGGAGGGCGTGACCAACGCCATCCGCATCATGAAGGAGAGCGGATGCGACGCCTTGAAGCTGGAAGGCGGGGCGGAAATCATCGACACGGTGAAGGCAATTCTGGCGGCGGGCATCCCCGTCATGGGGCATCTGGGACTGACGCCGCAGAGCATCAACAAGTTCGGCACCTACGCCGTGCGGGCCAAGGACGAGGCGGAAGCGGAGAAGTTAGCGGCCGACGCGCATCTTTTGGAAGAGGCGGGCTGCTTCGCCGTCGTGCTGGAAAAGATACCGGCGGCGTTGGCGGGGCGCGTGGCCTCCGGACTGCATGTCCCCGTCATCGGCATCGGGGCGGGGCGGCAAGTGGACGGACAAGTCTTAGTGGTCAACGACATGTTGGGCATGAACAAGGGCTTTTCTCCCAAGTTCCTCCGTCGTTACGCCGACCTTCATGCGGTGATGACGGATGCCATAGGGCAATACGTGAGCGACGTGAAAGCCCGGACGTATCCCGACGAGAACGAGCAATATTGAGATGCCCCGCACACGGCGGGACGTTCCGATATTCCGGAAGCCGCCTTGCCGGTTTCCTCGCGCGCGTACCTTATATATTATATATGTCTTTGTCCGCCGTCCCCGTGCGTGCGGAAGCGGGTATTGATGTTGTCCGCCTTTTGCACGGGCGTTCGAGGGGGCACATCCGGCAGTCGGGACGGCGGCGCGTTTGGGAAATCCGTCGCGTTCGCCCCGAT
>CAYXQT010000176.1:0-4802 GCA_964466445.1 uncultured Paraprevotella sp.
CCGGACGGGGAAAAGAAC
This sequence comes from uncultured Paraprevotella sp., assembly GCA_964466445.1. Lineage (GTDB taxonomy): Bacteria > Bacteroidota > Bacteroidia > Bacteroidales > Bacteroidaceae > Paraprevotella. The sequence continues at coordinate 19 of CAYXQT010000176.1, forward strand.
CGCTTCGTCCGCATGGTGGCGCACAAGAAATACGAGTACGGCTTCAGCACCGACGTGCAGACCGAAATCATAGAACGCGGCCTGAACGAGGACGTGGTGCGCCTCATCTCGTCCAAAAAGGAAGAACCGGAATGGCTGCTCGACTTCCGCTTGAAGGCTTTCCGACATTGGCAGACGCAGGAACAGCCGTCGTGGGCGCACTTGACGTTGCCGAAGATAGATTATCAGGCCATTTCTTACTATGCCGACCCGACGCGGGGCACGAGAAAGGGCGACCCGAAGTCTTCGGACGAGATAGACCCCGAGTTGATGAAAACCTTCGACAAGCTCGGCATCCCGTTGCAGGAACGTCCGGCACTGAGCGGCACGGCGGTGGATGCCGTGATGGACTCCGTGTCCGTGAAGACGACTTTCAAGGAAAAACTTTCGGAGCGCGGCATCATATTCTGCCCCATCAGCGAAGCCGTGCGCGAATATCCCGATCTGGTGAAGCGATATTTGGGTTCGGTAGTCCCTTATCGCGACAACTATTTCGCGGCGTTGAACTCCGCAGTGTTCAGCGACGGCTCTTTCGTCTACGTCCCCAAGGGCGTGTCCTGCCCCATGGAGCTTTCCACTTACTTCCGCATCAACGCGCGGAACACGGGACAGTTCGAACGAACGCTCATCGTGTGCGACGACGGAGGCCGGGTGTCCTATCTGGAAGGGTGCACGGCACCGATGCGCGACGAGAACCAGTTGCACGCGGCCGTCGTGGAAATCGTGGTGAACGAGAACGCGGAGGTGAAATACAGCACGGTGCAGAACTGGTATCCGGGCGACGCAGGGGGGCGCGGAGGCGTCCTGAACTTGGTGACGAAGCGCGGACACCTGCGCGGCGCGAACAGCAGGCTGTCGTGGACGCAGGTGGAGACGGGCTCCGCCGTCACGTGGAAATACCCGAGCTGCATTCTGGGGGGCGACCGTTCGCAAGCCGAGTTCTACAGCGTGGCCGTGACCAACAACTTCCAGCAGGCCGACACGGGCACGAAGATGATTCATTTGGGGCGCGACACGAAGAGCACGATTATCAGCAAGGGCATATCGGCCGGAAAGAGCCAGAATTCCTACCGCGGGCTGGTGCGCGTGGCACCGAAAGCCGACGGGGCACGCAACTACAGCTCGTGCGACTCCCTGTTGCTAAGCAGCGAATGCGGGGCGCATACCTTCCCCTACGTGGACGTGAGGAACGAGACGGCCATCGTGGAGCATGAAGCCACCACGTCGAAGATTTCGGAAGAACAGCTGTTCTATTGCAACCAGCGCGGCATCCCCACCGAGGAAGCCGTGGGGCTGATAGTGAACGGCTACGCCAAGGAAGTAATCAACAAGCTGCCGATGGAGTTTGCCGTGGAGGCGCAGAAGCTCCTGAACGTGTCGCTCGAAGGCGCGGTGGGATAGACATACTTAAAAGATGGACATCATGTTAGAGATAAGGGACTTGCACGCCGGCATCAACGGCAAGGAGATATTGAAGGGCATCGACCTGACGGTGAACCGCGGGGAGATACATGCCCTCATGGGGCAGAACGGGGCGGGGAAGAGCACGTTGAGCCACGTGCTGGCGGGAAATCCCGCCTACGAGGTGACGCGCGGAAGCGTGACGTTCAACGGCAGGGACTTGCTGGCCATGAGCCCGGAAGAGCGGGCGCACGAGGGGCTCTTCCTGTCGTTCCAGCAACCCGTGGAAATCCCCGGAGTGTCGATGGTCAACTTCATGCGGGCGGCCGTCAACGCCAAGCGCAAGCATCAAGGACTGGAGCCGATGGGCGCGGGCGATTTCCTGAAGATGATGCGCGAGAAGCGGAAAGTCGTGGAGCTGGACAGCAAGCTGGCTCACCGCTCCGTCAACGAGGGATTCAGCGGCGGCGAGAAGAAGCGCAACGAGATTTTCCAGATGGCCATGCTCGAACCCGCGCTGAGCATCCTCGACGAGACGGACTCCGGGCTCGACGTGGATGCCTTGCGCGTCGTGGCCGAAGGCTTCAACAAGTTGCGCACGCCGGAAACGTCCGCCTTGGTCATCACCCATTACCAGCGGCTGCTGGACTACATCAAGCCGGACGTGGTGCACGTGTTGTCAGACGGGCGCATCGTGAGGAGCGGCGGGCCGGAACTGGCCGCGGAGATAGAAAGCAAGGGGTTCGACTGGGTCAAGGCCGGCGCGGAGACCGTCTGAAAACTTCGGGGCGATGGACAGCGAACAGCAATATTTGGACATTTTCACCGGATGCCGGGAAATGCTCGACAGCCATGGCGCGAAGGCGTTGAACGACTTGCGCGACAAGGCTTTTGAGGATTTCTCCCGTATAGGCTTCCCCTCACGGAAAGTGGAACGATATAAATATACGGACGTGTCGGCCGCCTTCGCGCCGGACTACGGGCTGAACCTGAACCGGCTGGAGTTCCCCGTCAATCCTTACGAGGCGTTCCGGTGCGACGTGCCGAATCTGAGCACTTCGCTCTACTTCGTGGTCAACGATGCCTTCTACCGCAAGTCGTCGCCGGCCGCCGCGCTCCCCGAAGGGGTCGTGGTGTGCTCGCTGAAACAGGCGGCGGAGGATTACCCCGACAGGGTGGCGGCTTGCTACGGCAAACTGGCCCGCACGGAGAAGGACGCAATCAATGCGCTGAACACCATGCTGGCGCAAGACGGGCTTTTCGTCTATGTGCCGCGCGGCGTGGCGATGGAACGCACGTTGCAGGTGGTGAACATCCTGCGTTCCGACGTGGATTTGATGGCCAACCGCCGCGTGCTTGTCGTACTGGAAGAGAATGCGCAGGCGCGGTTGCTTTTCTGCGACCATGCGATGGACGACCGCAACTTCCTGACTACCCAGGTGGTGGAAGTCTTCGCGGGAGAGAACGCCCGTCTGGAGCTGTACGAATTGGAGGAGACGCACGTGCGCAACCGGCGTTTCAGCAACATGTACGTGCGGCAACAGCGCGGAAGCGCGGTGAACCTCTACAGCATCACCTTGCACAACGGCCTGACGCGCAACCGTACCGACGTGGAGCTGGACGGCGAGGGAGCCGCGGCGAACCTCTACGGTTGCGTGATAGCCGACAAGGAACAGCACGTCGACAACAACACCCTGATAGACCTCCGCGCCGGGCACTGCACGGGCAACCAGCTGTACAAGTACGTGATGGACGGGTGTTCCGTCGGGGCTTTCGCCGGGCGCGTGCTGGTGCGCCGCGGGGCACAGCATACGGTTTCCAACGAACGCAACGCCAACCTCTGCGCCACGAAGGAAGCCCGCATGTACAGCCAGCCCATGCTGGAGATTTACGCCGACGACGTGAAGTGCAGCCACGGTTCCACCGTGGGGCAACTCGACGGGCAGGCTCTGTTCTACATGCAGCAACGCGGCATCAGCCGCGAAGAGGCGCGGATGTTGCTCAAGTTCGCTTTTGCGGGCGAAGTCATCGACGTCATTTCCCTGACGGCCTTGCGTGACCGTCTGCGTCTTTTGGTGGAGAAGCGTTTCCGCGGCGAACTGGGCCGTTGCCCGGGGTGTGAACGATGTAAATAAGGAAGAATGTACGACGTACAGGAGATACGGAAGGATTTCCCCATCTTGGGGCGCGAGGTCTATGGACGCCCGCTGGTCTACTTGGACAACGCGGCCACGACACAGAAGCCCCGCCCGGTAGTGGAGGCCATGGCGGACGAATACTACAACGTGAACGCCAACGTCCACCGGGGCGTGCATTTCCTTTCGCAACAGGCCACCGAACTGCACGAGGCCGCCCGCGAGACGGTGCGACGCTTCCTGAACGCCCGCTCGACGGCAGAGATTGTCTTCACGCGCGGCACGACGGAGAGCATCAACCTCGTGGCTTCCTGCTTCGGCGAAGCCTTCATGCGCGAAGGCGACGAAGTCATCCTCAGCGAGATGGAGCACCACTCCAACATCGTGGGCTGGCAGCTCGTCGGGGAGAGGAAGGGCATCAGGTTGCGCGTAATCCCGACGGACGACCGCGGCGAACTGCTCCTCGACGAGTACGAGAAGCTCTTCAACGAGCGGACGCGCATCGTGAGCGTGACGCACGTGAGCAACGTCCTGGGCACGGTGAACCCCGTGCGCCGCATCGTGGACATGGCCCATGCCCGCGGCGTGCCCGTGCTGGTGGACGGAGCCCAGAGCGTCCCCCACTTCGCGGTGGACGTGCAGGCGCTCGACGCGGATTTCTTCGCTTTCAGCGGCCACAAGGTCTACGGCCCCACGGGCGTGGGCGTGCTCTACGGCAAGGAGGAGTGGCTCGACCGGATGCCGCCTTACATGGGGGGAGGCGAGATGATCCGGCACGTCACGTTCGAACATACCACGTTCAACGACCTGCCTTTCAAGTTCGAGGCGGGTACGCCCGACTACGTGGCCTCCACGGGGCTGGCGCGCGCCTTGGACTACGTCTCGCGGATAGGCATGGACGACATCCGCGCCCACGAACAGGACTTGACACGTTACGCGCTGGAGCGCATGGGGCGGATACCCGGCATGCGCATCCTCGGGCAGGCGGCGGAGCGCGATGCCGTCATTTCCTTCCTCGTGGGCGGCATCCACCATCTGGACATGGGGACGTTGCTCGACCGTCTGGGCATCGCCGTGCGCACGGGTCACCACTGTGCCGAGCCGCTGATGCGCCGCCTAAGCGTGGAAGGCACGGTGCGAGCCTCTTTCGCCCTCTACAATACCCGTGCGGAAGTGGACGCGCTGGTCGAAGGGATAGGGCGCGTGGCC
>CAYXQT010000177.1:0-4774 GCA_964466445.1 uncultured Paraprevotella sp.
GGCTCTGGGGATGAATACACTTTGCCTATATGTGTTTTGGAACGTGCATGAACAGGAAGAAGGGAAGTTCGACTTCACGGGCAATAACGACGTGGCGGCGTTCATCCGGCTGGCGCAGGAAAACGGGTTGTATGTCATCGTGCGCCCCGGCCCGTATGTGTGCGCCGAGTGGGAAATGGGCGGTCTGCCGTGGTGGTTGCTGAAGAAGAAGGACATCCGTCTGAGGGAGCTGGACCCGTATTTCATGGAACGCTATCGCATCTTCGCTCAAAAGTTGGGAGAGCAGATAGGGAATCTGACCGTCGACAAGGGCGGTCCCATCATCATGGTGCAAGTGGAAAACGAGTACGGGTCATACGGCGAGGACAAGCCTTATATCTCGGCCATACGTGACATCATCCGCGATGCGGGCTTCAACAAGGTAACCTTGTTCCAGTGTGACTGGAGTTCCAATTTCACCAAGAACGGGCTGGACGATTTGGTGTGGACGATGAACTTCGGCACGGGTGCACACATCGAGAACGAATTTAAGGAGTTGGGCGAGTTGCGCCCCGACGCGCCCCAGATGTGTTCCGAATTCTGGAGCGGATGGTTCGACAAGTGGGGCGGACGGCACGAGACGCGCGACAGCAAAGATATGGTGGCCGGACTGAAGGAAATGCTGGACAAGGGCATATCGTTCTCGCTCTACATGACGCACGGAGGAACCAGTTGGGGACATTGGGCTGGTGCCAACAGCCCGGGTTTCTCACCGGATGTGACTTCTTATGACTACGATGCCCCCATCAACGAGGCGGGGCAGGTCACGCCCAAGTATATGGAACTGCGCGAGATGCTGGCCGGGTACAGCGACAAGAAACTGCCGCCCGTTCCCAAGGCTTTTCCCGTGATTACCATTCCGAAGGTGCAGTTCACCGAAGTGGCGCCCTTGTTCGACAACCTCCCTTCCCCTCACGCTTCGATGGACATCCGGACTATGGAAGAACTCGGCCAAGGATGGGGTTCCGTCCTCTACCGCACGGAAATGCCGACCGTGCCGGGGCAGAGCATCCTGACCTTGACCGACGCGCACGACTTCGCACAGGTGTTCCTCAACGGAAAGCTCGTCGGCTTCCTCGACCGTCGCAACCATGAGAACACCCTGTTGCTTCCGCCCGTGAACGAGGGCGACCGACTGGACATCCTCGTGGAAGCCATGGGACGGATTAACTTCGGGCGTGCCATCAAGGACTTCAAAGGCATCACCGAGAAGGTGGAGCTGAGCTATACCATGAACTCGGGTAGCCAAGTGACCATCGACTTGAAGAACTGGAAGATTTACGCCCTTGACGACAGTTACCAAGTTCAGAAAGACATGAAATACGTGCCCTTGGAAGACCGGAAAGTACCGGGATGCTACCGTGCCACGTTCAACCTGAAAAAGACGGGCGACACGTTCCTGAGCCTGGAAACCTGGGGCAAGGGGCAGGTCTATGTGAACGGGCATGCCATCGGGCGTTTCTGGAAAATCGGGCCGCAGCAGACGCTTTACATGCCGGGATGCTGGCTGAAGAAAGGCGAGAACGAGATTATCGTGCAAGACATCGTGGGACCGCAGGAGACTGTCGTCGAAGGTCTTTCCGAACCCGTCATCGACAAACTGAACGTCGACGCGCCGAACATTCACCGCAAGGAGGGACAAACCTTGGATTTGACCGGCGAAACGCCCTGCAAGGTCGGCGAATTCGCCGCGGGCAACGGTTGGCAGGAGGTCAAGTTCGACCAACCCGTGACGGGACGCTATGTGTGCATCGAAGCCTTGGACTCCCATAACGCTCGCGAGTACGCATGCATCGCGGAATGGTACATGCTCAATGAGAACGGACAGCGCATCAGCCGCGAACCCTGGAAAGTGGCATACGCCGACGACGAGGATGTCTCTTCGGGCAACAAGTCGGCGGACAAGATTTACGACCTTCAGGAATCCACGTACTGGAGTACCAATAAGGATGTCCGGTTCCCGCACTACGTCGTGTTGGACTTGGGAGCGGAGCATACGTTGGGCGGCTTCCAATATCTTCCTCGCATGGAGCAGGGAGCACCGGAAAGCATCAGGAATTACAAGATTTACGTGAAGAACCAGCCGTTCAAACTCTGAACAATCAGACTGACGTTCATCGAAAAAGTGGCATGTTTCTTTTGAGAAGCGCGTCACTTTTTTGTTTATGGCTTGGATATGTCACACAAAAGACATACTTTTGCCTCGCTGTTGGGAAATCACATTCTCCTAAGCATCGGGATGTAGCGCAGTCGGTTAGCGCACCTGCTTTGGGAGCAGGGGGTCGCGGGTTCGAGTCCCGCCACCCCGACACTCTGAAAAAACAATCCATAAAATCTCATAAAAAACCATGATACTTTTACCCTCCGAATTTCCGTTGGCTCAGTCGATATTTAGTGAGGATAAGCATACAGCTAAGAGATTCTAAACAGAAAGGACTTTTTGTCAGCTACACCCTAAAATCAGCTCTGAGAAGATTGACTTTAGCATTAGGTGAGTTCTATTGATTTAATTAGTTGAAATATAAACATTAGTTGCATGTAAGGATAAAATCAGTAACGTCATGACGTATGACTCTAATACTATAGAATGATGAACCGATTATCCCGCTACCGCAAACATCGTCATACCGTTTTTTCGAATCAAGGTCAGACAAGACACGTCAGAACGAGATAGGCAATCCTCTTGAAGCACTGTCTTCTTTGATAGACTTCGGAATGTTCCATCCCACGCTGGAAAATTCCTTGTTTACCGGCGAACGTAAAAGATGCGGGTCGTTCCTATAGACTGCGTGCTGATGTCCAAAATCTTGTTTCTTCGGTGTTACTACGGATTGGGCAACCATCAGACAGAATATCAGATAGTGGGTCGGATTGAGCTCCGCAAGTTTCTTGATATGAACCACGTGGACGATGTCCCTGACGAGAAAACCGTGTGAAAGTACTGCGGAGACCTTAACGAAAGGCGATGCCTATGACAGGCTTTTCCGCACGTTCATGGAATCCAAAGTACTTCGGTTCATGAGGGTCGTATCATTAATGCAAGCCTTGTAATCGCCTCGCCAATGCAATACACGTGAGGAGAATCTTCGGATAAAGGATGGTAGAGGCGATAAGTCTTGAAGGGATAATCCTCACAAAAAAAACACAACAAGGATGCCGATGCTCGCTGGACGAAGAAACGTGGGGAGACCTGCTACGGTTACAAGCAACACGCCAAGGTGGACAAACGGAATAGGATAATCCTCTCTTATGCCACGACACCCGCCAGTGTCACGATTCCAAAGGGATTGGGCATCCACTGGATGAGAGAGACGGAGCAAGAACTTGAATCCTGACGCGGGTTACGTGGGTAAGGAGGATATCGTGGAGAAGCATAGAATGATTCCCATCATATGCAAGAAAGACACGCAGAACCATCCGCTCACGGAAAAACAGAAATCGAACGACAGGAAGAAGTCCATGACTCGTCGCCTGATGGAACATGTGTTCGGCTTCGGAAGACAGAGTATACGCAGACTGGTAGTCCGTACGGTGAGGCTTGTCAGATTCAAAGCCAACGTGGCGTTGACAAGCCTCGTGTAGACGTGTGCCGCGACACTCAGATTGTCCTTAGATTCAAAATCGAAGTGCAAAAATCCAAGCCAAGAGCAATTGGCAATACAAAAAAAGGAAAAGAGGGGGCGAACCCCTCTGAAATTACTGATTTTGCATTGCCATGCACTATCATCAGGTAACTTCGGAACAAAGGTCGCAATTTTTTGTGCCGTTACAAAAGAAGACAGCGGGGAAAGGAAACCGCCCTGTCAACAGGCGCAAGCCAGTCAACCTACTCCAGCGAGCTTAGGCGCAACAGGATTGGAAGCGGGAAGAACCTGTGGAATAAGGTTTGTGGGATGGCCGTGGCGCGGCGTAAGCGCGCCACGGGGAGAACGGTCGCAAGGACAGCATAGTCGTGTGGGAGGCATTGGAGCATGTGAGGCGGGACGAATAGTCGCCGAAGTAGGTCGCCGGGGTACATGAAGAGGGAAGGCAGACTCATGTCGCACGGACTGATATGCCGGTACGTGCGGGCGGACGAAAGCGGGGAACCGACGGGCATTGCCGCCACGGCATGAAGTACGGCAGGCCGGACTGCACGGCCAAGGCGGGGAACATCCCCGGTCGCACAAACATATATGACAGGCCGGAGGAGACGGACGGCAGACGCTCCGGCGATTGGGAAATGGACACGACAACGGGCAGGAACGGCAAGGGTGCGATACTCACCCTCACGGAAACAATCGGCCAACTTCATTCTCATAGAAAAAGTCCGGATACGACAGGGAGGCCGCACATGCGGTGAGAACCGCAATCAGGCTGTTGTTGCCGTACAGGGGAAACGGAGTGAAGACCATGACGGTGGACAACAGCGTTTTTTCCCGCACACGAGAAAACCACAGAAGCAATGAAGGAAACCGCCGCCTGTTTCGCCGGCCCCTGCTATTCGTGGCAGAAAGGTGCCACCAGAGTGTATCCGCCGAGGCAACCAGTTCCGTCACCGACCGTGTATTTCCAGAAATAAGGACATGGCGTTTCCGCAGTCCGGATCCGGTCCGTCCGATAGTCCGGTTCGATGCCATTCATTACAAGGTAACGGATGACAGGGGTCGTGCCGTCAGCCGTGCGATTTACAATGTCCTTGCCATGGACAAGGAAGGGCGCAAGGACTTACTCGGCATGTATATCTCCAAGAATG
>CAYXQT010000178.1:0-1383 GCA_964466445.1 uncultured Paraprevotella sp.
GGCTTTTCCGCGGCAGGCATCGGTCTTTTCGTGCGGACGGAAGCGTCGCGCAACCTCTTTCCAGCGTAAGTGAGACAGCCTTGCGGTTGCCGGAACGCCATTCGCCGGCTGGCGGGACGGCATGAAAACCGGCGTGTGCCGCGCCGGGACGCGGATGCGCCGCTCATGTCCGCCGTCTTTCCGTACAGCCGGGAGGCGGTGTCAGAAGAACTTCACGTCCCGGCCCGTCACCTCGCCCAGCAGGAGGTTGGCCAGCCGGCTTGTGCCGAGGCGCAGCCATTCGTTGGTGAGCCATTTCTTCCCCAACACTTCCTTCACGATGGTGTAGTAGACGAGGGCGTCGCGCACGGTGTGCATTCCCCCCGCCGGCTTGAATCCGATTTGGATGCCCGTCTTCTCGTAATATTCCTTGATGGCCTGGCACATGACGTAGGCGGCTTCCGGCGTGGCGGCCGGTTCGAGTTTCCCCGTCGAGGTCTTGATGTAGTCCGCTCCGGCGTACATGGCAAGGAGCGAGGCCTTCTTGATGTCGGCGGCGGTCTTGAGGCATCCCGTTTCGAGGATGACTTTCATCTTGTGTTTGCCGCATACCGCCTTCAATTCGCCGATTTCATCGCAGAGCGTCTCGTAGTCGCCGCTCAGGAACCTGCCGACGGGCATGACGGTGTCGATTTCCGTGGCGCCGTCCTTGATGGCCAAGGCGGTCTCGGCCACCTTGACTTCGATCCGCGCCTGCGAGGAGGGGAAGCTGCCCGACACGCAAGCCACTTCCACGCCTTCCACTTCGAGCGACCGGCTCACGATTTCCGCGAAGCAGGGGTAGACGCAGATGGTGGCCACGTGCGGCAGGTCGGGGTATTCGTCCTCGAAGGCGTTCACGCGTTCCGTGAAGCGCAGGATGCTTTCTTCGCTGTCTGTGGTGTTCAGCGACGTCAGTTCCACGCTTCCCATGAGGAAACGCTTGACTTCCACGGTGTCGTTCTCCGGCACTTTTTCGGCGACGATATTCGCCACGGCGTCTTTCACGGCCTCGTCGCTGACGTTGAGGTCGTATTTCCTCAGTGCCTGTTCGCATTTGCTCATTTCGGCCTCGTGCCGATGAAGTGAACTTTTACTCATGACTTCATGCAATTTAGGGTTGTTGATATGTCGTTCCTTGTCTCTTCGGGTTTTCTTCTCGATGCTTTTGCGGAACGCCTCCGCCAGGTTCACGCCCGTCTGGTTGGCCAAGCAGACGAGCACCCACAGCACGTCGGCCATCTCCTCTTCCAGGTTTCCTTCCTCGCCCGCCTTGAACGACTGGTCGCCGTAGCGGCGGGCGACGACGCGTGCCAGTTCGCCCACCTCCTCCGTCAGGCAGGCCATGTTGGTCAGCTCGCCGAA
>CAYXQT010000178.1:1483-4735 GCA_964466445.1 uncultured Paraprevotella sp.
GTCGCGTAGCTTGGGATGTTTCATGTTCGTTGCGTAAGACGGTGTCTATTTTCCTTGCGACGGCTCTAATCATCGGCACGGCCACGGAATTGCCCGTCTGCCGACGTATCTCGCCGTGGGGGACGACTATCCTGAAGCTGTCGGGGAAGCCTTGAAAGCGGAGCAACTCGCGGGAAGAGGGGCGGCGTATGCCGTTAATCAACAGATAGTTGTATGACGCGCCCGTCCGCAGTGCGCAGGAGTGGTCGAGCACGGAGACGTTCCCGGACTTGTTCTCGTGCCAGACGGAGGGGTAGAAGACGGCTTTCCCCGCCACGCTCGCGCGGCGTTTCCCGGCGATGCGCGGCGTGGCGAACAGCGAGCGGTCTACCTCGCCGTCCGCTTCCAAGATGTCGGCAAGGCGGTAAGGCCTTTTCGGAACTTGGAAGTCGAACGACGCGGCGGAACGCGGGTCGCGGAAACCTACCATCACCACCCTTTCGCGTTTCTGCGGCAAGCCGAAGTCCAAGGCGTTGAGGACGTTCCATTTCACGTGGTATCCGAGCGAGGCGAGCGTCCGCAGGACGGTGGCGAAAGTCCTGCCCCCGTCGTGCGTGACGAGTTGCTTCACGTTTTCGAGCAGCACGGCCCGCGGGCGGTGATGCCCCAGTATCCTGGCCACTTCAAAGAACATGGTGCCGCGTATGTCGCCGAAGCCTTTCATCTTGCCCATGATGCTGAAAGCCTGACAAGGGAAGCCGGCCAAGAGTATGTCGTGCGCCGGGATATCCTCCGCCGCGATGCGCGTGATGTCGCCGCGCGGGCGTTCGCCGAAGTTGGCCTCGTATGTGTCGCAGGCGGCCTTGTCCCATTCCGAGGAGAACACGCACCGGTATCCCAGCTCGTCGAACGGGATGCGGATGCCGCCTATTCCGGCGAAAAGGTCTATGAATCTAAGTCCCGGCGCCATGCTTCATTCCTTGTTCTTTGTGTCCATGCAGATGGTGACGGGGCCGCGGTTGAGCAGCTCCACTTCCATCTCCGCGCCGAACTCCCCCGTCTTCACGGGCTTGCCGAGCACTTCTCCCAACTTCCGGCAGAAACTTTCGTAGAGGGGGACGGCGGTGGTGCGTCCGGCGGCGCGGACGTATGAGGGGCGGTTGCCTTTCCTGTACGATGCCATCAGGGTGAACTGGCTGACAACCAGCGCGTCGCCTCCCGTTTCGAGGATGCTCCGGTTCATCACGCCGTTTTCGTCGTCGAAGACGCGCAGTCCCGCGATTTTGCGGCAAAGCCAGTCGACATCCTCTTCTCCGTCAGCCTCTTCCACGCCGAGGAGAACCAGAAGCCCGTCTTGTATCCCGGACATCCGTCGTCCTCCCACGCTCACCGAAGCATGGCTCACGCGCTGTATCACCGTCCTCATGTGTCTTCCGCTCCTTTGCCCGTACAAATATACGTAAAATAAGGGAATCCGCGTGCGGGAAAGGCGAAGAACTTTCTCCGCCCCTGCGGGGGACGGACGCTCCGGAGCCGCCCGTCACGCCTCCCCCGCCAGGCTTTCCTGTATTATCCGCGCCTTGGCCTTCCCCACCTCCGCCGCCAGGTCGTCGAACGACGCTTCCCGTATCCGCTTCACGCTCTTGAACCGCTTGAGGAGCAGGGTCTTCGTCTTCTCGCCCACGCCGCGTATGGAGTCCAGTGCCGAGGCTGTCTGGCGCTTGCTGCGCTTGTCGCGGTGGAACGTTATGGCGAAGCGGTGCACCTCGTCTTGTATCTGCGTCATGAGGCGGAACACGGGGCTGTCCGTCTTCATGCCGATGACGACGGGCGGGAAGCCGAACAGCAGTTCGTTGGTGCGGTGGCGCGCGTCTTTCGCCAGCCCGGCGATGGGTATGCGGAGCCCGAGTTCGTCTTCCACCACCTCGCGCACCACTTCCATCTGTCCCCGTCCGCCGTCGGTTATGATGAGGTCGGGCAGTTCGCCCTGCTCGTCCAAGGCGCGGGAGTAGCGGCGGCGCACCACTTCCTGCATGGAGGCGTAGTCGTCCGGGCCGGCGACGGTCTTGATGTTGTATTTGCGGTAGTCCTGCTTGCTGGGCTTGCATTTCTTGAACACCACGCAGGCGGCCACCGCGTCCGCGCCGGAGATGTTCGAGTTGTCGAAGCATTCGATGCGGATGGGCAGTTTCTCGAGGCGCAAGGCTTCCCGTATTTCGTTCATGAGCCGCACGCTCTTCTGTTCCGGGTTGAGTTTCTCTGCCTGTTTGAGCCTGTCCATCTTGTACTGCCTCACGTTGAGGAGCGAGAGTTCGAGCAGTTTCTTCTTGTCCCCCCTTTGCGGGACGGTGAAGGTGATGCCCTCCATCTCCACTTCGACGGGGAAGGGGACGATGATTTCCTTGGAGCCGCTCTTGTAGCGTCCGCGCATCTCGGCGATGCCGAGCGTCAGGAGTTCTTCGGGCGACTCGTTCATCCTTTTCTTGTATTCGAAGGTGAAGGCTTGGTTGATGCTACCGTTCGTCACGTGCAAGTAGTTGATGTAGGCCGCGCCTTCGTCGTCTTCTATGGCGAACACGTCGATGTTGTGGAGGACGTTGCTCACCACTTCGCTCCGGCTCCGGTAGCTTTCCAGAAGCTCGTACTTCCTCTTGACGGCCTGCGCCTCCTCGAAGCGCATCTCCGCCGCCAGCGCCTGCATTTCCTTCAGCATGTTCCGGCTGATTTCCGCCGTGTTCCCTTTCAGGATTTCCTTTGCCTCCCGGATGGATTGCAGGTAATCCTCGCGGCTTTGTGCGCCGATGCACGGGCCCTTGCAGTTCTTGATGTGATACTCCAAGCAGACGTTGAACTTCCCGTTCCGGATGCCTTCCTCGGAGAGCGCAAGGCGGCACGTCCGCAACGGATAGAGGTTCTTGACGAGCTCGAGTAATGCGTTCAGTGTGGGGATATGGCTGTACGGGCCGAAATATGCCGAGCCGTCGCGCACGATGTGCCTCGTCTTGAAGATGCGCGGCAGGTATTCGTCGGTCACGCACACGGAGGGGTAGGTCTTGTCGTCCTTGAGCAGCACGTTGTAGCGCGGCTTGTAGCGTTTGATGAGGTTGTTCTCCAGAAGGAGCGCGTCCTCTTCGCTGTTCACCACTACGTACTTGATGTCCCGGATTTTGCTGACCAGCAGGGCCGTCTTCCGGCTGTCGTGTTCCTTGTTGAAGTACGAGCAGACGCGCCGTTTCAGGTTCTTGGCCTTCCCGACGTATATGATTTGCCCCT
>CAYXQT010000179.1:0-4705 GCA_964466445.1 uncultured Paraprevotella sp.
CGACAATCAAGCTACCGGAAGATATGTTGGAGAAATCGCAGGTGGTTGGCCTTGATGAATCCAGATGCCACAACAACAAGAAACCTAACTGGGCTTGATAACACAGACGGCATACGTGATGCTTTGTCCCCGTGCTACAGGAGGTTCATCAAAGGTGCTTGAAGACAAATATGGAGATGCTGAAAAACATGGCATCTGTTACCGGCAGACATGATGCTTATTCCGCTCTTAACTTCCTTGACTACCAAGTGTGCCTCGCATGTCTTTTGCGTGAACTGGATGCTTGACAGAACTTGGTACAAGGCAGGATTGGTCAAAGGATGTTGCAGACTTGTTGCGCCAAGCAATACACGAAAGAATTACCATCCGAATGATGTATGGAAAAGAAGTCGTGGCTTGATAATTTTGACAAATTGTTGCAAGTCAGTTTATTTTACCTAAAGGACGACTTCAGAAGATTCCGCAAGGAGCTTGCTAAATGCAGGGATTGCATATTCAATTTTTGGAAAATCCGATGATATTTTCTGATAGCAATGCAAGCGAAAAGGAAATACGAAAATTGAAAATTAAGCAAAAGATATCCGGGACTTTCAGATTCGACTATTGCTGAATAGTTGCTTGTTGAATTCGCGTGCATTTATTTTTTTTGTTAAAAAGGCTACAGAGGATTAAACCGGCGGGGCTTGTCTTCGTCTTATCTACAGTTTACGTTTCAAAAAAGGACAAATAAATAGAATGGGAAAGAGAAATGTTTGGGCTTTCTTGTTGTGCCTGTGGACGACGTGTGCGTGGGCGCAGAAAGTTACGGTGAGGGGAACGGTCGTGGAAGAGGAGACGAATGAGCCGGTCTTTTCGGCATCCGTAGTCTTGCTGAATTCCGACAGTACGCTGGTGACAGGGGCAAGTTCCAAGATGGACGGAAAATTCGCCATACAAGGGGTAAAACCCGGCAACTACATTTTCCGCATTTCCTACGTGGGTTTCAAAACTTATTACAAGAACTTGCAACTGACATCCGCGAAGAAAGTGGCGGCCATGGGGACAATCAAACTGCAAACCGACGCGGTACTGCTTCATATGGCCGAGGTGACGGCGCGGCAAGCCCAAGTGGAGATGAAAGCCGACACTTTCGTCTACAACGCCGGAGCTTTCCGCGTACCGGAAGGGTCTACTTTGGAAGAGTTGGTGAAAAAGTTGCCGGGCGCGGAAGTTTCGGACGATGGGACAATCAAAATCAACGGCAAGGAAGTCAAGAAAATCATGATAGAGGGCAAGGAGTTCTTCGACACCGACACGAAGATGGCCATGAAGAACCTGCCGACGGAAATGGTGGAGAAGATAAAGTCTTATGACCGTAAGAGCGACTACTCACGCATGACGGGCATCGACGACGGGGAGGAAGAGACGGTACTCGATTTGTCCGTGAAGAAAGACATGAAACAGGGTTGGCTCACCAACGTGGACGCGGGGTACGGCACGGAGGAACGTTACACAGGTCGGTTTTTGGTGAACCGTTTCACCGACCGCCTACGCCTGACCCTCTTCGGGTCAATCAACAACGTGAACGACCTCGGCTTCCCCGGCGGAGGCTTCGGATTCTTCGGCGGAGGCGGCCTTGTGACCAGCAAGATGGCCGGGGCAGACTTCAACTGGGAGAACGGGAAACGCGAGGATGAGAACGGACGGCTGGAGATGGGCGGCAACGTGCGCTATTCCCACAACAACACCGACATGCTGAACACATCGAACTCCGAGACGTTCCTTTCCGGCGGCGCGTCAAGCTCCTTTTCCAACAACCGCAACTCCTCCCGGTCGGGCAATACCAACGTGAACGCCAACTTCCGGATAGAGTGGGCACCGGACACGCTGACGCGCATCATGTTCCGCCCGAACTTCTCTTACTCGGAAAACTACAGCAGGGGACAAAGTAGCTCGGTCACTTTCAACGATGACCCTTACACGCTGATGGCCAACCCCTTGTCGGAATTCGAGGAACATGTGGGGGACAGCATTGTGGTGAACGACAACGAAAGGCGAAGCCGTAGCGAAGGGAACAGCCATTCGTTCGACGCGACATTGTTGGTGAACAGAAGACTGAACAACAAGGGGCGCAACGTGAGCCTCCGCTTGCGGGGAGGATACTCTGATTCCGACAGCAAGTCGTTCAGTATCTCGGACGTGCGCTACTTCCTCCAACGGACGGTCGAAGGCGGATACGAGAAGACTTACATGCACCAATACAACGTGAACCCATCGGAAAGTTATAATTACAGCGCGAACTTGAGTTACAGCGAGCCGCTGTTCACGGGAACCCACCTGCAGTTCAGCTACCGTTACCAATACCGCTACTCCGATTCCGACCGCTCGATGTATTCCTTGGACAGCTTGGTGTCAAAGGGGATAATCAGCGAAGAGGAGTTGCGTGCGCTTCCTTTGGAGTACATACCCGGAGTGGATTGGCTTGATTTGGCGCGGAACTACCGAAACAGCCAGTATGCTACGTATCGGGAACACAATCAGGACGCTTCCGTCATGCTCCGTTACCAGAAAGACAAGCTACTTTTCAGTGCCGGTGTCTCCGTCCAGCCGCAAAAGACGTACATGGACTACCAGAAAGCGTCGCTCGACACCTCGGTCGTACGCAACGTGCTGAATTGGTCGCCGAGAGTGGATCTCCGTTACAAGTTCTCCGACACCGGCCAGCTCCGTCTGCGCTACAACGGGAGTTCCTCACAGCCCTCCATGACCAACTTGCTCGACGTGACCGACGATTCCGACCCGCTGAACGTGTCGAGAGGCAACCCCGGACTGAAACCGTCGTGGACTAACCGCTTGAACCTGTTCTACAACAACCACATCCCCGACAAGCAGCGTGGTTGGATGGTGAACGCCGACGTGAACATGACCAAGAACAGCATCAGCACGGCCGTTCTTTACGACGAGGCTTCCGGGCGACGCACCACCATGCCGATGAACATCAACGGCAACTGGAACGCCTCGACAGGGGTGATGTTCAACACGGCCTTGGACGAGAAGAAATACTTCAACCTCTCCACTTTCTCCAACTACAACTACTCTAACTCCGTGGGGTATATCAGCTCCGATGCCAACCTGAGTAGCAATGATGCGCTTTCCGACCAAATCGTGAACCTGAGCCGCAAGAGCACCACGAAAAGCACCGGCATTGGCGAACGGCTGAACCTGAACTTCCGCAACGACTTGCTCGAAGTGGGCGTGAACGGCAACATCAACTACCAGCACGCACGCAACAAACTACAAGAGAACGCCAACATGGACACGTACAACTTTTCCTACGGCGGCAACGTGCAGGTGAACTTCCCGTGGAACATGAGCCTCGCCTCGAACATCGGGCAGGACAGTCGGCGCGGATACGACGACGAGTCGATGAATACGGACGAGCTGATTTGGAACGCCCAACTCTCGCAGAGTTTCCTCAAGGGGAACACAGCCACCGTCTCCGTACAGTGGTACGACATCCTACAGGAAAGGAGCAACATCAGCCGTTCGCTGACAGCCACGCAACGCACGGACACGTGGAGCAATGCCATAAACAGCTACGTGATGGTGCACTTCATCTATCGCCTGAACCTGCTCGGCAACCGCGACACGCGTTCGGGCATGCACGGGCCTGGGATCAACTTCGGAGTTTCCGACAGTCCCAGAGGAGGGTTCCGGCGTAGCCCCGGAGGCTTCGGCGGTCCGCGTTTCTAAGCGACAGCACGCAGAAGAAAGAACATGAAAATCCGTCCTCGCGTCCGTGGAGGGTACTGAAAAAGATGCTAATTTTAGCATAATCCTCTGAATAAGGTTGCTAATCAAGAAGGGAGTAAACACTAATCATAGGGTGTTTACTTCCTGTTTTCGTGTTTACCGACCTCTCGCACCACCGTACGTGCCGGGGCAGTAGAAGTCTATTCTCACCCCAAATTCCAATCTTTGTCTCATGGAAACAAATCAATTGGAGGTGTTGGCTCACATCGTGCTTCCCTCCGAAATATTCGACTACTTTTCAGTTGTCGGTGTCAAACGGACTTCGACAGAAACACATATTCATCTTGACGGACTGATGAACTCTACATTATCCCATGAAGTGAACTTTGAATCCAAGGGCTTCATGGAAGCAGTAAGCGTTACCAACTTTCCCATTCGTGACCATGAGGTCTTCCTAAAAAATTGCCGCCGTCGCCGGAATAGTACGCGCACAGGCAAGAGTTTCAGTATCCCTGTCAACCTTGATGTCGTTTGTAAAGGTATCCGTCACTTCAAGGAATTTGGTGCTTTTTTTAAAAGGGACGTATGGAGACATCCCCGGTGACCTGCCGCATGCTTGAGGAATTCCATCATGTAGACGGGCATACTTTCGAGAAGTGATACAAGGAAACGCCCAGTGGTTTCAGGAATTGGAGGTAGTCGGAGCATGCGGATGATATGGATTTATGATTAACCTGTTGGTTGAATTACATTAGCGCATATTTTAGGGGCGTAATTTGAACTGTGTCATTGTCTTGTTTTTCCTTTTGGTTAGTAAAATATCATTTTATATTAAATTGATATTCAAATATTTATCCAAAAGTAAAATTATGGTTTATCTGATAGATTAAAAACTGACATAGTTCAAATTACGGTCCCAGATATTGTTCTGACACAGTATCTCGCATATTTTTTGAAGCAAGCACCAAAGAGC
>CAYXQT010000180.1:0-4660 GCA_964466445.1 uncultured Paraprevotella sp.
TGCGGAGGAGAGGGTTCAGCAACGAGCTGATAGAGAACATACATAACGCTTACCGTATCATCTACCAAGGTGGCATATCCCTGAACGAGGCGTTGCGGAAAGTGCGCGAGGAAGTGCCGCCAAGCCCTGAAATAGACTACATCATCGAGTTCATCGAAAGTTCCAAAAGAGGATTTGTCCACTAATCTTCACCAAACGCCATGACGTACCGCTTTACCCTCATCTCCAACGAGACGGACGAGTTCGTGAGGGAAATCATGATTGACGCGGAAGCCAGCTTCCACGACCTGCACCGGGCGATACTGTCGTCGTGCCGTTACGCCGACAACGTGCCCGCCTCCTTCTTCATCTGCAACCGGGACTGGGAACAGGAACGGGAAATCGTCTTGGAAGACATGGGCACGAGCCGCGCGGACGAGGACGTGTACCTGATGAGGAACACGCGGATTGACGAGCTGATAGAGGACGAGAAGCAACGCATGGTCTACGTCTTCGACCCGCTCGCCAACCGAATGTTCTTCATCGAACTGACCGAAATCGGCTTCGGCAAGAGGTTGGCGGAACCGGCATGCGTCCGGAGTTGCGGCGAACCCCCGAAGCAGTCTGTCGACCCGGAAGAATTCGTGAGCAAGGAATCCTCCAACCTCGCGGAAGACCTGAACGAAGAGTTCTACGGGAGCGAGAGCTTCGACACGGAAGACTTTGACCCCGAAGGCTTCGAAATCAGCGAGGGAAACCCCTACGCCTGAGACATGAGGCCGCGTCTTGTCGTGCTGGTAGGGGCTACGGGCGTGGGCAAGACCGAACTCAGCCTTTCGCTGGCCGAGTTCCTCCGCTCCCCCGTCATCAACGCCGACTCGCGGCAACTTTTCAGAGACCTTCCCGTAGGCACCGCCGCGCCCACCGCCGAACAGCAACGGCGCGTCAGGCATTATTTCGTCGGCACGCTCGCACTCACCGACTATTACAGCGCGGCGCAATACGAGGCGGACGCGCTCCGCCTGTTAGACCGGCTCTTCGCCCGGCAACCCTGCGCCCTGCTCTCGGGCGGGAGCATGATGTACATCGACGCGGTGTGCAAGGGCATCGACGACATCCCCGCCGTGGACGAAGAAGTCCGCCGCCTCCTGACGGAAAGGTACAGGGAAGAGGGACTGGAACGGCTTTGCGAAGAACTGAGACTGCTCGATCCGGAATATTACGCGCTCGTTGACCGCAAAAACCCGAAGCGTGTCGTCCATGCCTTGGAGATATGCTACACGACGGAGAAGCCTTACTCGTCCTTCCGCACCGGACTGCCCAAGCCGCGTCCTTTCGACATCCTCAAAATCGGACTGAGGCGGGAACGGGAAGAACTCTGCGGGCGCATCGACCGGCGCGTGGAACGAATGGTGGAGGACGGACTGGCGGAGGAGGCGCGGCGCGTCATGCCATACAGGCATACCAACGCCCTCAACACCGTGGGGTACAAGGAAATGTTCCGATACCTCGACGGCGAGTGGACACTGGAAACGGCGGTAGACAATATAAAAAGGAACACGCGCGCGTACGCGCGTAGGCAGATGACGTGGTTCCGCCACGACGAAAGCATACATTGGTTCCACCCGGACGAGACGGAAGCGATATGGCAACTCGTGGAAAACGTACTGTCGCATGAATGAGGGTGGCAGACGGGAAGCACACTTCCGCGAAACGGCTTTTCCAAACGCCGCCGACATCTTCGGGGAACAGGCCGCGCACAGGACTTTCCCGCTTTCCACCCGATTGTCCGTCCCACTGGCATCACCCCTCTTTCCTCGTTGCCTTCCGGCATGACGAGACACGCGTAAGTTTCCTGCAAGGCGGAAAATGTGAAGAATCCGCCAACGGAAAGCGGAAACCGCTGTGGAATCCGGGACGCGGACGGGAAGACGGGATCGGCATTTCGCGTAACCCGCCTTTGTACTCTGCGGATGCCGTGCCGCGGACGTAAGGCGTGCTTTCCCTCCGGAGAGAGGGAAAGTTTTCCTCCTCCCGGCACGAAAATCACAAGTTTTTATGTACATTTGCCCCGTCAAACGTCAATTCAACCCATGAGCCGATTCAAAACGAGCAACATCCTAAGCACGACAAGACGTTGGTTGGGGAAAGCCGGAAGAAGGCTCGCATCCCTTTACCGTGGACGCTGGTACAAGAAAGTCGCCGTGTGGACAGCCACTTGTGCCCTTGCCCTCGTCCTGCTCCTCGTTGCCGTCGACAACAACTTCCTCTGGCTCTTCGGGAAGTCGCCCGGCATCAAGGACATCAGGAATCCGGTCGTCAGCGAGGCTTCGGAGATATACAGTGCCGACAGCGTGCTCATCGGACGCTTCTTCAGCGAGAACCGCACCCCCGTGGAGTACAAGGACATCTCGCCCTACATCGTCAAGGCTCTCATCGATACCGAGGACGAACGCTTCTACCTGCACCGCGGCATCGACATCCAAGGGCTTTTCGCCGCAGTGAAGGACATCATAGTAGGCGGACGCGCACGCGGCGCGAGTACCATCACGCAACAGCTGGCCAAGAACCTCTTCCGGGTGCGCACACAATACTCCACCGGACTGCTCGGCAAGATACCCGGCGTGAAAATCCTCGTCATGAAAGCCAAGGAGTGGATAGTGGCCGTCAAGCTGGAAAAGATATTCAGCAAGGAAGAAATCCTTACCATGTACTTCAACACCGTGGACTTCGGCAGCAACTCGTTCGGCATCAAGACGGCATGCCGCACCTACTTCGACACCACGCCCGCCCGGCTCACCTACGAGCAGGCCGCCACGCTGGTGGGCTTGCTGAAGGCGACTTCCACCTACAACCCGAAGCTCAATCCCAAGAACAGCACCAAGCGGCGTAACGTGGTGCTTGCCAACCTGTACGACCACGGAGACCTCGTCATCCGCGGGCGCAAGGCCACCCGCGCACAGCTTGACTCCCTCATGGCAATCCCCATGGCGGTAAGCCCGCGGAGGGAAGAAAGCAGCTACGACGGCATCGCCCCCTACTTCCGCTCCGTCCTGCCGGAATACATTGACATGCTGTGCGAAAAGGGACTGGTAGCCGGTCTGGAAAAGGACAAAAAGCTCGACCTCTACGCCGACGGGCTGAAGATATACACCACGCTCGACACCCGCCTGCAAAAATACGCGGAAGAGGCCGCCGTCCGGCAGATGGAAGTCCTCCAGCAACGTTTCAAGCAACATTGGGGCGACACCAACCCGTGGCAGGACGAAAGGCATCAGGAGATACCGAACTTCATCGAGGACTTGGCCGAAAAGACCGATGCCTACAAACACCTCAAAGCACGCTTCCCCGGACAGCCCGACTCCGTCGCCTACTACCTGAACCTTCCCCACACGGTCAAGGTGTTCACCTACGACGGACGGAAAGAAATGGAGATGAGCACGCTGGATTCCATCCGCCACATGGTAAGGTTCCTCCACTGCGGTTTCGTGGCCGTGGAGCCCGACACCCGGCAGGTCAAGGCGTGGGTGGGCGACATCGACTTCGACTCGTGGAAGTACGACAAGGTAACCGCCATGCGGCAACCCGGCTCCACTTTCAAGCTGTTCGTCTACACGGAAGCGATGAATCAGGGGCTGACTCCCTGCGACACGCGCGTTGACGAATGGCAACAATACCCCGACACGGTGGACGGGAAGCCCACGACATGGACACCCCACAATGCCGACGGCACTTTCTCGGGCGCGGAAATACCGCTCAAGTCGGCTTTCGCGCAGAGCGTCAACAGCGTGGCCGTGAAGTTGGGCTACGAACTGGGCATACACAACGTGGCGCAGACCGCCCACGCCATGGGCATCGAGTCGCCCCTGCACGAGACTCCCTCGCTGAGCTTAGGCTCTTCCGATGTCAACCTACTGGAACTCGTCAACGGCTATTGCACGGTCATCGATGACGGCAAGGCGGCTCCGCCCGTGCTGATTACCAAGATAGTCGACCGTGACGGCAATGTCATCTATGCGGCAGAACTGGAAGAGCGACAGGCGATTCCATACCGTTCCGCGTTCTTCATGCAAAAACTCCTGCGTGGCGGACTGACGGAACCCGCCGGCACCACGGCGGCCTTGTGGAGCTACATCCACCCGGTGTTGAGGTACGCCGACTTCGGAGGGAAGACCGGCACGTCGAACAACCATTCCGACGCATGGTTCGTCGGCGTGACGCCGAAGTTGGTGGCCGGCGGCTGGGTGGGAGGCGAATACCGAAGCATACACTTCCGCACCGGTGCCTTGGGGCAAGGCAGCCGCACCGCCCTGCCCATCTTCGGCAACTTCATCCAGAAAGTACTGCTCGACGAACGCTTCGCCCGATACCGCGCCAAGTTTCCCCCGCAACCGCTCGAAAACATCGACCCTGCCACGTACACGTGCGAGAGCTACTATCCGCAGGCGGATTCGGACTCTGTGGCCGTCTTCGCGGATTCCCTCGGCATAATTCCGCAAGCGGACTCCCTCGGAGCGGAAAACGCCTCGCCGGGACAGGCATCCGGCACGGGGAAAGAGGAAACACCCATTCCCGGCGGCGACGGCAACGTGCAACCCGCAAACGCTTCCCCCTCCCGCCGTTCCCCGCAACCGAATACGGGAGGCGACGGCAGTCCGCAGGCGGCACAAGTCCCCTCCGC